>CAKZMO010000678.1 GCA_937128595.1 uncultured cyanobacterium
AGCGTTGAACGATGTCAACCTGGCGATCGCGCCCTCAGAATTTGTCAGCTTGGTTGGGCCATCCGGTTGCGGCAAAAGTACAGTCTTACGCTTGATTGCAGGCTTGAGTCGGTTGACTAGCGGCACGGTGGAATGGGGGGATGCCGTGTCCCGTGACCGTCTTGCCTTTGTCTTTCAGGAAGCCTCGCTGATGCCGTGGGCGACGATTCAAGATAACGTGCGCCTGCCGCTGCGTCTCTCTGGCGTTCCCAAGCCTCGGGCCAATGGGGCGATCGCTCAAGCGTTGGATATGGTGGGTCTAACGGGATGTGAAACCGCCTACCCGCGACAACTGTCTGGCGGGATGAAAATGCGGGTATCGATTGCGCGATCGCTGGTCACTCAACCCAGTCTGCTCCTCATGGATGAACCGTTTGGTGCATTGGATGAAATTACCCGCAGCAAGCTTAACAGTGACATCCTTGATCTCTGGCAACGCCAGCAATGGACGGTTGTATTTGTAACGCACAACATCTATGAAGCCGTTTATTTATCTCAGCGTGTCGTTGTAATGGGCGCTCGCCCCGGTCGCATCATTGCAGATATTCCTATTGATCTACCCTATCCGCGATCGTCCGAACTACGAACATCAACGCTCTACAATGACTATTGCCGAGATGTAGCCCACTACCTCACCGAAGCAACGCTAGGCGACCATACCCCCTCGCTGGTGTGATCTAGTTCCTACGCATCGGCTCTATGCACCAACCCTGTTCGACTGTTTTCCTGCACTTTTTTCTTGCACCCTAGGGTATCGCTATGGCTCGTTCTCCATTCCGCAGCCTCACTCCATCCTCTCCGCCCGCACCAGCGGAACCCCCCCCGCGATCGCGCCCAGCGTTCCAGTCCCGATGGCTCAAGCGGCTCTCTTCAGCAGATGTCATTGCACCTCTAGCCGTTGGGCTACTGGTGCTATTGGTGTGGGAAATCGCCGTGCGGATTACCAATACGCCCAGTTACCTGCTGCCGCCGCCGTCGCTGGTGCTAACCACCCTGGTTCAAGAATGGGGACAACTCTTTCCGTCGTTATTAGTGACCTTCAAGATCACTGTCATTGCCTTTATCGCGGCTGCCATTTCCGGGCTATTCATCGCCGTGCTGTTTGCGCAGAGTCGATGGATTGAGCGGAGCTTCTTTCCCTACGCTGTGATCTTACAAACCACGCCCATTGTTGCGATCGCACCACTCATCATTATTTGGTTCAAGAACAATACCTTCCTAGCCCTAGTGGTCTGTGCTTGGATTATTGCTTTATTTCCCATCATTTCTAATACCACCCTTGGTCTGAAAAGTGCGGATCACAATTTAGTGAACTTATTCAAGCTGTATAACGCATCCCGTTGGCAAACCTTACTCTATCTGCGGTTGCCAAGTGCGATGCCGTATTTTCTAGGTGGGCTGCGGATTAGTGGCGGGTTGGCGCTCATCGGTGCGGTTGTTGCAGAATTTGTGGCTGGAACTGGAGGTCGGCGATCGGGCTTGGCTTACCAAATCCTGATGTCGAGCTACAATCTGCAAATTCCTCGCATGTTTGCAGCCTTGATTTTGACAACTGGGCTGGGTGTGCTTATTTTCGTCGTGCTGACCCTCATTTCAGATTTCTTATTGCGTCACTGGCACGAAAGCGCGGTTCAACGCGAATCGTAGATTGGTTGTAAAAATGATTCCAAAAACGTCCCACTACTGGCTTAAAAACGCCAGAATCCCAGCCGCCGCGCTGGATGCATCTGCACAGGCGATCGCTCCTCTGATTTCTCACCTTGCCACGCCACCCCAATCGGAAGATTTGGTCGCCGTTGATCTTGAAGTTCAAAACGGGTATCTGACACAACTGATCCCAACTGGATCCGGCGTATTCGATTCAGACATACCTGTCGTTGATGTGCAGGAACGCCTGATTTTTCCGGGTTTTGTAGATGTGCATACCCATCTCGACAAAGCCCACACCTGGACACGTACGCCCAATCCGACCGGTACGTTTGAGTCCGCCTTGTCTGAAGCAGAACGGGATAAGGCGTATTGGAATGTGGACGATCTATATCACCGTATGGATTTTGCGGTGCGGTGTAGCTATGCCCAGGGTACGGTTGCCATTCGCACCCATTTAGATATTTTCGAGAATACTATCGATGCCAGCTTAGAAGCCTTTCGACAACTCAAAGAGCACTGGCGCGATCGCGTCACCCTGGAAGCGGTGGCACTTGTCAGCCTTGACTGTTACAACTCTGAGGTAGGAGCGCATCTAGCCGATCGCATGGCTGACATTGGCGGCATCATTGGTGGTATCCCGCTCATGAATCCTGAGTTGGATCAACAACTTGACCAAGTGTTTGAACTGGCCGCTGAACGGGGCATGGCACTGGACTTTCATACCGATGAAACTGATGACCCAACATCCATCACGCTACGGCAGGTTGGGCTAGCAGCACTGCGGCACC
>CAKZMO010000679.1 GCA_937128595.1 uncultured cyanobacterium
GCTGGCGTCATTTTGCATGATTAGGGGGATGCCGCGTAGCTTACATAGAGCCGCTGTCAACCGATAAGAATAATTGACAAAGCTCTGCATAAAGATGCCATCAAAATTTTGGGGAGTCAGCCAGCGAAACAAACCAGGGCTGATGACAGATTTCTTACGTTGGGTAGGCACCTTGCCAGATAGATCCTTCAGATACTTATAGGAATAGCCACTCAAGAGGTCAACATCCCAGGGTTTGGCTTGCTCTCCCAAAAAGGTATCGCCAGCAGACTGGTTTTCACTAGACAGGTACAAAACCTTTAGGTCTACGCCGGGTTGCTCACTCAGTTTGCGCCAAAATGGCCCATGATGCTGTGTTGGATGAGTGAAAACAACGCCCAACTTAAATACATCGTTATCCATAGCAAGCTCCTTAATAAATATTTCGAATAGATAACAGCTCGACCACAATGCTGCTGAGCTAAAGGTTGGTAGCGTTGAAAATTCTTGGTTTTCTTTATGGGTTTTCTAACGC
Source organism: uncultured cyanobacterium (assembly GCA_937128595.1). Classification (GTDB taxonomy): domain Bacteria; phylum Cyanobacteriota; class Cyanobacteriia; order CAKZMO01; family CAKZMO01; genus CAKZMO01. Next base: position 515 of record CAKZMO010000679.1, read on the forward strand.
TTCATAGGCAAGGCGGCACATTCTGCGATCGCGTTTAGCATATCTCCAATCATTGAATAATCTTGCTAGTTGATAGATGAACATCCTCAATGGAGAAAATAAGATTGATCTTGCCCAAGAATATTGCAGATCATATCCGTACTTTGCTAGGTAGGGAGCCGTGATCACCTCAAATACGAACAATTCGTAGGGAGACATTTGTGAAAGATACTTATTGGTGTTCTTCGCGTCTAGACCGCCATGCAGTTTTTTGTGAATACTCTTTTTAAATTGATCAGGAGCTACTTTCTGATTGCGATCGCTCGCATTGAATTTTTCATGCATTTCAGACTTATATGGAATGCCAATAAACTCGCATAGCTGACGCAATTGTTGATCAGGTTCCGCTAGCAAATTCTCATATCTCAGCTCAAATACGGGGACATGCTGATGATGCTTCATGAAATCTTCAACTCGCCGCAGCCCGTCTATCCAATAAAGAGTATTGGCTAAGATTCCTTTTGGGCCAAATTTGATGTCGCTCGTTTCATGAACTTTTCGATACGATAAATAAACGTCTCTACCATCTCGCACGATATGAACAATGGTGGATGTTGGTGATACTTTATTGATGCGGTCGAGGCTGGCAATCAAAACGGGAGCCTTGATTCCCCATTCCGCATCTTCTGTGCCTTCGCGTTTGTGAAAGGCTTCGCAAATTGTGGCGTTCACTTCTGAGAACGTCTGTGGCGATCGTTGACAAAGGAAATCATACAAGTAATCCTCCGGCATCCCCCAACCACCCTGCTTAGCAGTGATCTGAAAGAACTGGGTCATGAGTTTGTAATCATGAAGACTCAGTGAGCACTTATCGGCGAAGTAAGGATACGCCCTCGCGATGAAATCACTTTCATAGGGAATATATAAGTCTTCTCCGGCATTCAGCATTGAAGCTAGAAGCGTTGTCCCTGATCGCCCAGAACTGACGATGAAAACCTTAGGATATTTAAACTTCGTTTGCGGTTCCAGATGTTTAACCATATTGTGTCCTCAGAAAAATGGAGTACTAACTACCAGTCAGTATCTTGCTCATATCCAAGCTCAATCAGTAAATCGCCAGCTACTTCTTTGAAAGCCTGCTTATGGGCCTCTGTAAAATATGCCTGCCATCCTCCAATGCTGCCTTTGCCCCCCTTCTTAAAAGTGTGTGATTCTTCTGGATTTAAGGCTCGGGAAGCAAACTGAGATTTGATTTGATCAATCGGCAGATTGATTTCTAGATAATCCAGAATTTGCTCTACCAGATAAAGGCGCTTTTCTTCAGATCCGCCCCCTCGCTCACCGACGAGATCCTCGAATTTCACGGCAAATGCAGTGGGGTCGGCAATCCACCCATGCCATCGAGAAAAGTCAGTACCAATATCAGGCTGCGAAAGATTAGAACCAAAGGGACTTCCCACAGGCACCCCCTTGATTGAGCTCATGAGTTGTTCATCAAAGCCGGGATAGTGTTTGTAAATATCGTGGAGAAAAATCCGTTCTTCTTTAGTAATCCAACGGGCATGGGAAACAGCAACATCTCGTAAATCGCGATAGATAAACAAGACCTTACAATTGAATTCCTTCAGAACCTCTAGAATTTCATTACAGTACATCAAATGGCTTCTGACAATCGAACCGTCAGGCGCTGAGCCCACCTTCCAGCGAACATGGGAGACGGTATTAATAATGCCACATAGGGCTTGCACCGAAACGATATCGTCCCATTTTTGCAAGCCAGGAATAGAGTATAGGATCTGGTAAAGCAAATGGGTTCCACTCTTCGGATAGGAATTGCAAACGACCAGTGATTTGCCCACCTTGCCTCGGAGTTGGTCGTACAGCTTGCTGCGCCAGTATTGAGTCGCGAAAAGAGCATCGCGACCGTGTAATCGAACAATGTCTCGAAGTTGGTAGCTCATGCTCTGTCACCTGAAGAAATTGATGGAGAGAGACTATCAGACTTATCACCCTGATCAGGCTGGGGCATCATCTCAAATTTGGTGGAGGATTGAGTAGAGGCGGTCTTTGAGGAAAGGGTTTGCTCGTAGACGCTGGCTACAGCTTGGGCAGTCTTTTCCCAAGTGAATTGCTGAACTCGCTCTAGCCCCTTTTGAATCAGGGCTTGGCGCTGTTCAGGATGGTTGAAAAGCTGATGGATAGCGTCAGTGATTTCCGCCTGATTCGTGGGATCAACCAGGATGGCAGCGTCCCCAGCCACCTCCGGCATCGCTGACACGGACGCAGTAATGACAGGAGTCCCGCAGGCCATTGCCTCTAAAATGGTCAGGCCAAATCCCTCATATGAAGATGGGGCCATTAAACAATCGGCGGCGTTATAAAGCTCAATGAGGCTTGGCTCACTAGGCTTGCCCACATAGGCTACACAGTCAGCCAAACCATTGGCCTGAATGAACTGAGCTTGTTCGTCCGTAAAGTCTGCGCCAGCCTTCCAAAAGTGAACCGGAAGACCCTGATGTTTAGCCGCTGCGACTGCTGCCAGGATACCTGAAATATTTTTACGGGCATTGTTGGAACCCACATTGAGGAGACAAAAGGTTTCAGGCGTCAGGCCATAGCGATCGCGCACCGCTTGAATAGCGTCAGCAGGTAATCGGTGAAACACCTTGTCAACGGCGTTGGGAACCACTGTAATGGCAGCCGGCGCAATTTCCAGATGCTCAATGACATCTTGCTTAGTGTGCGTTGATACTGTAACGATATGGTCGGCATGTCGCATACTTTCGACCCCCCAACGCCAAGCGGCCATGCTAATCAGCGGAAACTTCGCCCTTCCCTTAAAAGTTTCCGGCTTAATTAAGTTGATAAGGTCATGACAGGTGACGACAGTGGCACTATGAGAACGACCCAACCATCGGCTGATATCACCATCGGTGTGATCAATAATATGAAAAATATCAGCGTCCAGGCGCTTTAGCCGATTGGGATAACACCAATAGCGTTCGTAGTACTTTTGGATACCCGCTAAGGCTTTGCTTGAAGCACCTCCTCTTTCCTGAAACTGGGGATAGCATTCCAGAATAGTCCAGTCAGGACGTACTGCTTTAAGTCCTTGCACTAACCGGTCAGCATAGACATCCATGCTGACTGAAACTTGAGGGGCTCTGCGAAGGATAGCTATACGCATGACGACATTCCACAATAATGGTCAAGACTCACGATTTGGCAATCTCTAACTGGCGATCGCCCGAAGCCGCTTCAAGGTAGTATCCACGAGTTTCGGGCGCAGATGGGGCGCATACAGATAGGTGATTCCCTGCTTGGCTAGGGGCACGGGCGTAAATCCGACCCATAAAAACAGCAGGCTGTAGATAACACGCTTGGGTAAGTTGTGGTTGGAGTACTTCCAGAGCGCAGTCAGCCCCCAGCCAACTAGCTGCGTCACTTGGTCTGAGGGTACAGGATGATCTCGCGGTTCCAACCGGAGAGATGCCAGGCGGGACCAAATCCGCCCCAGCGATCGCCGCTCAAGGTCAATGGGTAAATCTAATTG
>CAKZMO010000680.1 GCA_937128595.1 uncultured cyanobacterium
GGCTTTGCCCCTCTGTAAAAGATCAGCAGCCCAATTTTCAGGAGGTGACAACTCACCCACTTCGGGGGCGGGCAAACCTGGAATATGGTGAGTGTGAATTAGCTCTGGCAAACTCGGAAAGTTTTCTTTGTCATCGTCAAACAACTTCCGCAAATCCCGCAGATAAATCAGAATTGGAACTAATTTGGGTGCATTGTACTTCTCTATGATGGAAGACTGTTTTGCATAGCTGAGAGCAACATGCTTTAGAAGTGTGGTTTTGACATATCCCACTGACGCCAAAATCGCCATACGTCGATAAGTGGGTGAGTCGTTTGTCTGTGCCAAAAAATCCCAAATCTTCCAGTGGTTCTTTTCTCCAAATTTTTCCTCTTCAAGCAAAGACAATGGGTCTAACTCATCCGGGTTTTGCTTCGGCTTGCGCTGATACCGCAACACCATGCGTCGCGCGAGATCCTCGGCCTGCTGCCCCACCAACTCCAGCGGCACAAACACCTCTTCCAGCATTAACATCTTGATGCCAAAGGGCTGATAGCCTTCAACGCGATAGTCGTAGCATTCGTATCCTTGGCACTCCAGATAGTTACGATCAAACCGCGACAGCTTCCAGCGCACACGCTGATTAAAGCCCTCAATCTGCTTGATTAGCGACCCTGCCAGAGACGAGCGCTGCGATTGCCAAACTTCATCCCAAAATTCTTTCAGCGTTTTGACAAGAAATCCCCACGCTGCACCGCCCACAGCAAACCCAAAAGCTTTCCACAAATTCCCTGTTTCATTCGGATCTAGATAAAGCCGACATTCATTGAACGCGACAACAAAGAAAACAGCAGCAGGGCCAAAGCTGAAAACATATTCGAAGAGTTTTTCAAGAACCTTATCTGGCATCACCCACACTCTTGAGGCAGAGTCAAAGCTTATTGCCTCTCAGTCTAAGCGATGAGCGATGCAGCTTGAGCGCATACCCATGTAAAACCATTTTGTCGGGTTCGCTTCGCTTAACCCGACCTACAGGTTTATGACGCTAACACTACGCCCTTCCACAATCCCTACTCTAAAATCCCGAATTTCCCTAGGGTTCCTGATAGCTCGCCACACGAATCGTCAGCTCTCCCTGAGCAGGGTTTTGGGTAAAGATAAACGTTCCGCTGGCTCTTTCCTGGCTAGAAAGAAAATCGAAAATTTGCTCGCCTGATTCCACCACAACCCCATTGATTCGCAGCTCAGCCACCACCTGCACCGATTCGGCGGTTTTGCCGCCCTGATTGCTGACCTCAAACGAAACATAGAATTGACTGTTTGTTTGACGAACTTCGTTAGATTCAACCTGCAAAATCGGTGGCTGTTGTTGGCGATCGCTCATCCAAAGATAGCTCGCTAAGCCCAAGATAGTGACGAGCACCAGTGAAGATAGGGATAAGCTGATCCACTGAACTATAGACGGAGACGACTGTGATTCTGAAAACGAATCGTTGGATTCATCTTCATGGGCCATTTCATCCACTGAAGATGAAGAGGATTCATTCTGAAGCTGACTCACAGGGCTAATCTCCCAGCCGCACCCCCAATAGAAGCTGGAAGCCCCAAAATCAAGACATGTCGAAAGGCGACATCCCAAGGTGTATGCCAGCTAATGGTTTGGAAAAAGAGCAGCATCAAAGCAGCCGTGCCCAGCGACACCAGATAAGCCACAATTGTCTCACTCAAAGGGCTTTGGAAAAGGCCAGACTGCATCTGCCGCTCGTTCTGACCTGCAAAATTAGCCTGAAACACAATCATGTAGGAAATCACGACTGACACCAGCACCATCCCCACTAGCCACGGCCCATGCACCGCACCGACGAGCTTCGGAACTTCCTCAGTTGGCGCAATGCTAAAAGCGACAATCAGAGATCCAACTAGAGCGGCTCCGATATCGGCAAGCGTTTCATTCAGATTGTTTTCTGGAAAAAAGCGCTGCAATGCTTGAGACGGGTTCTGGCTGTCGTCATCATCTACAGCCGTTCGTTGAGCCGACGGGCGCAAAAACTGGCTCGACAACGCCACCCCCAACGCAAAAGGTACTCCCTCGAAAATAATCTTGCCCAAGGTTTCCCTGAGCTGAGTGTCCCAAGTCACTTCGCGCAGCAGCACTAGCATGAGAGTCGCGCTCAGCATCCCGATGGCGATCGCATCAACAGTGTCATCAATGGCCTGTCGAAAAGTAGAGCCTCGGCTTTTACGAAAACCTTCCGTGAGGTTGAGGGCAAAGACAACAACAAGAGTGACTGCGATTGTAATCAACATGATGGCAGGATTGACCGATGACCCAATCCACCACACTTCCATGGTGTAGATCAGCGGTATTCCAAACAAAAACCCTCCCGACATGCCCCGAATCAAATCATTGATTTCTTCCTGTACCGCAGAGCGGCGATAAAAACGACGGTCGGAACGACGGCGGTGAGGGGGCATAACGAGTCAATAGAGAACCATAACTGGAGCCTACCCTTTGCAGGTAAGCAGATCCACCTATCGAAGGAGGGAGAGGGGCGATCGCCAAAAGCTGACCAACTCCAAACTAGAGCCAGAGCGATCGCCCTAGCTCTAGCTTGGATCTGAAAACAAGCTAGAGCGATCTATCGAGACTCATCCGATGCCTCTGAAGGCAGTTAGTCGAAAACTTCCAGTTCTTCAACGTCCGACTCGGATTCCTCAGTCATCTCATCAGTCATTTCAGTAGACTCGGTCGCTTCATCGTCTGAGGAGCTTTCAGGCATCTCCATTTCCGAATCCATTTCCGAGTCTGACTCTAAATCAAATGCCTCTGACGGTAACTCGTCAAAGACCTCTAGCTCTTCTTCAGTTTCGTCAGCACTCTCATCTTCTGAAGCGTCCTCAGGCATTTCCATCTCTGAGTCAGACGGTTCTAAACCTGCTTCACCAGCTCCTTGAGTGGATGCTGAAGTCGCGTCTTCGCACTCGCAGACGAGACCTTCCAAAAACTCCTGAGCCGCTACCACATAAGGCACAATGCGATCGTTGACGACTTCTAATACGTCACCAAGTTCGCGAACGTCATCCAGCAACTGGAGACCATCGACGTAGAGCGCATCGGTTGGATAATTCTCTAGAAACTCGATCAGAGAAACCTGATTGTCATCGCTAGCCGATAGAATTAGCCCTGCTCGAAGAGCCTGGATGTTAGCGTCGCCCGATCGCGTGCTAAAACGACGTCCGAGCTGAAATAGCGCATATTCCCCTGGCAGAGAGTAAGTAATGCTATCGATGGTTCGCAAGCTAACGGGTAGCTCTTCGTTGAAGATAGCCTGCACGTCGTCAGGATTTTGATCGGCGACATTGAAGATGAATCGGAGGTTTGGGGTTTGTTCTCCTGTTTCTGCGAAGTTTCGCAAGTCAGCGACATCAAACGACCGGGAGAGTCCTCCCAGGGTAATGATAACTCGCTCGGCTGCGATCGCCTGAGGCGCACTAGCAAGGGTACTAATGCCAAGCCCCGCCATCAACCCAGTACCGAGCAGCACCCGTCGAATAAAGCGCGGAATAAGCCCACGCCGAACTGCATGAATCATGATGATCTATACCAGCCTCAGAAATAACAACAGAAAATCCAGATCAAGCACGAGCATTGATTACTGCTGTTCCATCACAGATGCTTGCACCGCATTTTCATGAACCGACTCATTCTGAGCGGTTGTGTTGCAGGGTACTCTGTTGGGGCTAGAGACCAAGACTCCAGTGGTGGGTACGAAGCTAGATTCGTCTACCTCGACCTCAACGTCATCCTCTTCGCTAGTTTCATCTACCTCGACTTCGATTTCATCATCTTCTGCATCGATCTCAACCTCAAACTCTTCGCCGAAAGCTTCAACGGTAGGAGGTTCTTCACAATCACAGACCACACCTTGGAGAAACTCGACCGCAGTGGCGATCGCGGGTTCGATGCGCTCAACAAAATTGCTGACTTCAAAATAGACGTCTTCTAAGTCACTGATGTTGAGAGAGACTTCTTCCGTAGGGTAGGAATCGAGCAGCTCAAGCACCGAAATAGAGCGATCGCTTCCAGCGTCACTCACTGCTGTACGGATAGATGCTAGATCTCCGCTTGTGGCGGGATTGCTAATCACCTGATCCAGTTGAATCAGCACAAACTCTCCAGTAGGGCTTTCGAGAAACTCTTCAACCACTCGTGGAATCCGAATGTCGTCAACCAAAATGTCTTTGATAAACTCGGGAACCTGATCTACATCGTCGAAGAAAGTCTGAAGATCATCCGGAACTTCACCTGTTTCCGCAAACTGGCGAATTTCGCTAGCGCTAATGTTGAAGGTTTGCTCGTTGTAGATCAAGATGACTTCATCAGCGGCATGAGCTTCTCCAGCTCCCAAAACTAATGCGCTGCCTAGGCCCAGAGCGATCGCTCCACCTAGTTGAGGCAATCCAAGACGGCAATTAATGGGTTTCATGATGGGTGCTTGTATAAATTAAAAGACTTGAAAGGGATAAGCAGAAGCCAGTCGCTTTTTGGCTGAGCCGATTGTCTGAGTAGGGGGGCTCAGTCAATCTTGGCTGAGTTCTATATAGATCTTTTGTCAACAAGAGATCTATATAGGATATGTAAGCACCTTGGGGTCAATCGCTCAAATTTCCTTCACGTTTGGAAAGAAATGAACCTGCTTGCACCGTTCGACTGGCACTGTTAGCACTCTTTGATTCACTATGAGTCCAAGTTGAGACTTATCAATCACTCTCTCGGAAGATTAGACAACGATTAATTGCCAGCTCGTCCAAACGTCTCGGTCAACTGTCTGATGCGATCGCTCACGCCAGTGTTCAAAGCCTCTTCCCGAAAACGCCAGCCCCAGTTACCCGCAGCTTGCCCTGGGCTGTTCATGCGAGCATTCGTTCCCAACCCTAAGACATCTTGCATGGGAAAAATCGCAGCATCTGCGATGGAGCTCAGCGCCATTCGAATCAGATCCCAATGGATGCCATCCGAACTGATGCCTCCAATGTATTGGATCAGGCTTTCGCGTTCCCAGTCTTGCAGTCCCTCATACCAGCCAACGGTTGTGTTGTTGTCGTGGGTTCCTGTGTAGGCCAAACAGTTGCGCGTGAAGTTAAACGGCAGATAAGGATTGTCAGGGCCTGAGCCAAAGGCAAAGTGCAAAATCTTCATACCAGGAAAGCCGAAGCGATCGCGCAGTGCCTCTACGTCTGGAGTAATCACGCCCAAATCTTCGGCAATGATGGGCAGTGTCCCCAGCTCGTTCTTCAGTGTCTCAAATAGCTCGATTCCGGGAGCTTCGACCCAGTGACCGTTCATGGCCGTTGTTTCGCCCTGATTCACTTCCCAATAGGCTTGAAACCCTCGGAAATGATCAATGCGAATCAAGTCCATATAGTCCAGCAACGCCTGAAACCGCTGCATCCACCATTTGAAACCCCAGCTTCTCATCTCGTCCCAGTTGTAAATAGGGTTGCCCCAAAGCTGTCCTGTTTCACTAAAGTAATCAGGGGGAACACCTGCCATTAGTGTAGGAGCTCCTGTTTCTGGGTCAAGGCAAAAAATGTGGGGCTGCGACCAGACATCGGCACTGTCGTGAGCAACGTAAAACGGCATATCACCCATGATCGAAATGCCCCGCTCGTTTGCGTAGCGGCGCAAATCAGCCCACTGTTGATGAAACTCAAACTGCCAATATTTGTGATGTTCGATCTGATCTGCCAGCTTCTGCCGCCACAGCTCTAGGGCTTCTGGCTCTCGCTTGGCGATCGCATGATCCCAATCTGTCCAGCTCTTACCACCGTGGGCATCTTTGAGCGCCATGAAAAAGGCATAGTCTTCCAACCAAAAATGGCGGGCGTTGCTAAACTCCTGAAACGCCTGTCGTTGTTCCTCAGATGCTTGTACTTTGAACTGTTCTGCGGCCTTGATCAGGAGTGGAGCCTTGAACTCAATGACTGCGTTGTAATCAGTCGAATCGGCAGGGAAATCAGGGGCTCCGGACAGGTCTTCGTTGGTCACAAGTCCCTTATCTCGAAGCGTTTCCACACTGATCAGCATGGGGTTGCCTGCCATCGAAGAATAGGACATGTAGGGCGAATTGCCGTGTCCTGTCGGGCCAAGAGGTAGCACTTGCCAGACTTTTTGCTTACCAGCGGTCAGAAAGTCGATAAATTGATAGGCCGCGTGACCAATGTTTCCGATGCCGTAATGTCCGGGCAATGAGGTTGGATGTAATAAAATTCCGCTGACTCGACCTTTAAATGGCATAAAACCTGACGATCCTACGAACAACATCTGTGACGTTAACGCAATCTCACGATACTTCAAACCTCTCAACACTAGGGGTTAGGAGAGCCAGAAGTTGAAGACTGTAGAGTGGACGAACGTCTGAACACATATGACGATCGCCTCTTTTAGCAAGAGCACCATTAGCGTAGCTGCAAAGACTCTATCACGGCATTTTATCGATACTCATGAGAAGTAAGTCTGGTTTTAGATTTTCTCGAAAACTTTATGTCATCGACTCCCTACCATTGTTTCGATGTCTTCTGGAGCGGTAGGCAAGGCTTGGGTCAGCACATCTACCCCAGTCTCCGTCACCACAACATCGTCTTCGATGCGAATGCCCCGTACATCGCCAAACTGAGCCAGACGATCCCAATTCACACAGTCGCCATAGCGCGATCGCCGTTCTGGGTCGTTCAAAATAGCTGGAACCTGGTAGAACCCAGGCTCAATCGTAAACACCATGCCCGCCTCAATCGGTCGGTCGAGGCGCAAATAGCAAAGTCCAAAGCGATCGCTCCGTTGCCGTCCGGGCGCATAACCAGCCACATCACCTAAATCTTCCATATCGTGAACATCTAGCCCCAACACATGCCCGATTCCGTGAGGGAAGAAAAGGGCATAGGCATCGCGTTCAACCAGAGTGTCGCGATCGCCTGACAAAATTCCTAAGTGAAGCAATCCTTCCGTCAGGACACGAGCCGCCAAAAGATGAACATCTCGATATTCCACTCCAGGGCGTGCCTGCTCAATACAAACGTCATGAGCTGCCAAGACCACATCATATAGATCCCGTTGGGTTGGCGAAAACCGTCCTGACACAGGCCAGGTGCGAGTAATGTCAGAGGCCCAACCCATTTCTGACTCTGCCCCTGCATCTGCCAATAGTAAATCTCCGGGGCGCAGCGAATGATGATAGTGCTCATTGTGCAACACTTCGCCATGAACGGTAACGATGCTGTTGTAAGCGCAGGACATGTTGTGAGCTATCATGACAGCCTCAATCGCAGCTCGAACTTGGGCTTCTGTCTCGGCATTGAGAGTCGCGGCCATACCAGCTGTGTGAGCTTCGACTGATACAGCCACCGCCTTTCGAATTTCGGCGATCGCCCCCTCGTCCTGCTTCAGTCGCAGCGTCACAACGGCTTCAATCAGCTCCTGATCGAGTTGGGATTGAGGTGGTTTTGGACTGATTGTTCGCTGCAATACCTTGGACTGATATCGAAGCGTTGCTGCATCCTGAGCCGCAATCGTTGCCACCTGCTCCATTGATTTAACCCAAGGGGCGATCGCCTGCATTGGATGCACAGCGTCTGCCCCTATTTCCGCTGCCACTTCTTCTGGCGATGCCCCTGCC
>CAKZMO010000681.1 GCA_937128595.1 uncultured cyanobacterium
GAATTGTTGCACAGGTTTTAATCAACTCTTCTGGGCCAGCCAAAAAGTCAATTCGCCATCCTGTCATGGCATAGGCTTTGGCAAATCCACTGCTGACGATGGTACGTTCAAAGGCTTCGGGACCAACGGCACCAATGCTGAGGTGAGTAGCGCCATCGTACAAAATTCGACTGTAGATTTCATCCGACACTACGTATAGGTTGTGCTCCACCACCACCGCCGCGATCGCCCGAACTTCATCCGGAGAATATACCATTCCGGTTGGGTTCGCCGGAGAATTTAGCACCAGCAGTTTTGTTTTAGGCGTGATAGCGGCTTTGAGTTGGTCGGGCGTAATCTTGAGATTCGTACTCGCATCGGTGGATACGATGACGGGCGTTCCGCCCGCTAGTTTTACCATTTCGGGATAGCTGAGCCAAAACGGAGCCGGAATAATAACCTCATCTCCCGGCTGAATCATGGCAAGCATGAGATTAAACAGCGAGTGCTTGCCGCCGTTCGTCACAATGATGTTATTGGCTCCGTAGCATAGCCCATCTACATTTTGGAGGGTATTGGCGATCGCTTCTCGCAGTTTAGGTTCGCCCGCCGCCGGGCCGTAGCGCGTTTTGCCATCATCCAATGCTTGCTTGGCCGCCGCACGAATATGAACAGGGGTATCAAAATCCGGTTCGCCTGCGGTAAAGCTGCATACGTCGATTCCGTCAGCCTTTAGGGCCTTGGCGGTTGCAGTGATCGCCAAGGTAATCGACGGGGTCACTTCTCCAACTCGTGCTGCAAATTCCATCATGCTCAATTCCTTCTAATCATCACTCCGCTCGCAGCTAATGAGCGGACGATTCTCGCAAAAACACCGCAAACCTTTGCACATACTGCATATACTGACGCAATGGCAGCTTAATTGGCCCACCATGTTGATCCGAAAGTCACCAAATTCTACTGCACAAGCTGACCCGCAGTTCAATCGTTTCAGGAGATCATCACAAAATGTAGGGGAGCAGTAGGTTGCCTGGCAGCGATCCCCTGCCTGAGTTGTCATCCTCGCTAGCAGACCTCAACGCTACAGGCAGTCACCATTTTGTGTAGGATCTGCCGTTCCATTCATTGCTTCGATCGCCCCATTTCCTAATCTTGCCATTAAAAGACCTCCTCATCGGTACACACCTGTAACGGTTGAACAATGAGGAGGTTGATAATAAATGGTGCGATGGGCTGGGTAGACGATTCAGACGCTTCAATGCGTCAGATGAACCGTGGCTAGCTAGCCAAATATCCTCGCATACTATGCGTGCGACGCCGCAGATGATTCAAGGCTTGGCGCTCAAGCTGACGAACACGCTCACGGCTGATATTCATCCGCTGCCCAACTTTGGCCAAAGACAGTTCGTTACCGTCGCTCAAGCCAAATCGCAAACTTAACACTTCACGCTGCTGGGGCGTCAGTTCATTCAACAAGCCCGCGATGTCTTGACGCAGCAGTTCATGGGTGGTGTAATTTTCTGGCGATGCGCTTTCGTCTTCTAACAGGTCTTGCAGTTCGGTGTCTTGGTTGTCACCAATACGCAGATCCAAGGAAACTGGCTGACGGGCGATCGTCAGATATTCTCGAATTTGCTCCGGCTCCAGCTCTAGCTCTTGGGCGATTTCTGTAGGCGTTGGGCTGTGCCCCAAGCGCTGAGTCAATTCACGCTGAACTTTTTTGATCTTGTTGAGTTTTTCGGTGATATGAATCGGCAGACGGATAGTACGAGCTTGCTGAGCGATCGCACGAGTGATCGCCTGACGAATCCACCAGTAGGCATAGGTCGAAAACTTATACCCCTTCATGGGATCAAATTTTTCGACACCCCGTTCTAGACCTAGGGTTCCTTCCTGAATGAGATCCAAAAACTCAAGGTTGCGCTTCTGATATTTTTTGGCGATCGCAACAACAAGGCGCAGGTTGGCTTCGATCATTTTCTGCTTCGCCCGATGCCCTTTCTGCATGAGTTCTTGCAGGTCATCTTCTGAAACATCTAATGCCTCCGCAAGTTCAGCATCGGTTGGCTGACGATCCAAAGACTCAGACAACTCTTTTTGCTTACCTAACGCATTCATCATGCGCTGAACCTGCTTACCCAGCACAATCTCTTGCTCGTGAGTTAGCAGCGGAACACGACCGATCTCATGCAGATAGGTGCGAACCATGTCAGCTGTGTACACGGGTGAATTCGCTTTAGACTTTGATTGATTAGCGTTGATATTGGCAGTTGGCATGGGGATCTGTAAGCTCCGTCGAGATCGATTACGTTGGATAGGGGCTAAAGCGTCTAACTACAGGACAACTGAAGGGAAACAGAATGAAGATCAAGACATTTGCCGATCCTCAATAGCTATGAAGTAGAAATAGACTCAGGTTCAGAAAGCTCTAGAACCGATTCAAAAGATGAGGCGAATGAACAAATTTGGGATGAACAAACTTGCAAAATAGACTTTGGTAGTCAGGCAAGAATGACGTGGAGATTAAGTCAACAGGTGAATCATTAGTGACTGCGGTTTAGGTGCAAACGTTCCGTTACACTGATTCGGAACCGTTTGTCCAACTCTATAAACATCACCAGACTGGACGTGATCAATCGGGACACTGGGAAACGAGATCGAAAGCTTGCATGGGTCTAACAGGGGGTTTTCGTTTCTGGCACAGATAGCAGATGCAGCGCACTTCTGCCCTCAGAAAACCTGACTAAGTACCTGACAGTGCGATCGCACAACTCACATCAGCCTCTAGCAAACAATCACTAAACGGATTCGTTACGACTTTGACTTACATTAATCGTATTACAAGTTTAGGGTGACGTAAAGGAGAATTGGGTCATCCAAATGGGTGAACTTCAGGTGAGCAACGGTATTTCAAAGGTACGAAGCGAACCAATCTGATCGTTCAATCTGCACTATTGAGAAGGCTCGCGCTAGAGCAGTCATGGACATCAATGGGTCAGATCAGCCAATCTACTATTGAGAGAGCAGAGTCGTCGATATCCTTATCATGGCGGATCCCGACATCGCTGGGGGTACGGGGATCCCACAGCAATAACCGTACTGCGAACCCTTGAGATGAGTCGGTCAACGTCGTCTCTCAAACGCGATGCAATGAATGAGCGAGGAGAGTCGCTTTAGCCATGCCGCATTTCATAAACACTCATCGGTATTCCCACACCCTAATTCATGCAAATCGGCGATCGCATCGTTAAATTCGCTCAATTGTGTCATGGACATTTGCGGTTCGCGGTTGCAATCCCGGTTTAGCACCCTTGCAAAACTGATGGTTTAGAATCCGAGATCAGCTTTCGCCGCTTCAGCCATCGCCAGCACCCGATCCGTCGGTTCAGTTTGCCAATCTAGATCGCCAATTTCGGCATAGAACGTTTCATCATACGGTCGTGTCCGCACCACGACAGGCATCGGCAC
>CAKZMO010000682.1 GCA_937128595.1 uncultured cyanobacterium
GCCATACTTTGTAATTGGGACATGCGTTTTGATCAACTGTGCGAGCGCTTTCGAATCCCATAATCACCTGAAACATTAGCCCAACGGCAATGCTATCAATTAGACCAACACTGGTTCCTAGCTTAATGGCGATCGCCATCAAAATGCCGAGAGGCAAGTACATCATCGTCTTTCTAGGTGACCACCGAATATTGTCAATCGGTTTGAACCCTCTGATTTCATGAATCAAGCCGTAGATGTAGACACCCAGAATGAAGTACACCACTCCATAGGCGATGCCATAGGTGAGCGCCAATCCTGAATCCAGCATAGATAGCCCAAAGACAACTCCAAAGATGCTGCCAAGCAGGACTCCATTGATGATGCTACCGTCCCGGAATTTGGTGTCAGGGTTCACCCAATTGCTAAGCAGCCCACCGATTACCCCATACAAAATGCCACCGAGGACACCCCATAGCACGCCTTGGGCAGATCGAGAAACGTCGAGGGTGGCAAAGTCGGTTCCTAATCCAGAAATTAGACCCACATGTAGCCCACCCCAAAGGCTCATAAACACAAGTTTGATCCCGATGTTGTAGATCAGATTGCGCGCGGGATCTCGAATCCAGCTGGGTTGAAGATCTTCGATCAGAAAAATGCTTTGGGAGGAGTGCTCCATCTGCTCAGCCAACCAGGATAACCACTGGATCGTTTGATGGGGCTTGTAGGGAGCATCACGGTGCCGAATCATGCGGTCGATATAGGCTTCAAAAATTTGATGGCGCTTTTGCTCCATCAAGCCTGTATCAAGCAGTTGCTGGTTGTCGATACTCTGATAGGACATGACCATGATGTTGAGCATCAGCGGCGACGTTGCCATTTCACGCAGAGCTGGATCTCCCTGCAGCAGCGTAAAAAGACCTGGAAGATTTTGATCGGATTGGTTGATGCTGTCAAAAATCTGACTAGAGGTGAGCGATCGCAACATCACCGCAGCCTCAAAGCCAAGCTGCTGATTCAGCTCTCGATATTGGCGATCGCGACTACACACTACAATTTCAGCACCATAGTTTTGGTAAAACGAGTTGATGGCATCGAGACAGCCTGCTCGCTGGCCGACTTGCACTTCATCAAGCCCATCAAGCAGCAACAGCAAGTCTTGATTCTGAATCCACGATTTTCCAACCTTTCTGGGAACCTGATATTTGCTGTTGAGTTCGTCCTCAAGCCACTGAACCAGTGTGCGCTGGCGCGACGACCATGACGAGAGATTGAACACGACAGGAATGCGGTGAGTCGGATCTTGCTCTGCTCGATGCACTAGCGCCTGAGCAAGACGCAGCAATGCTGTCGTCTTGCCCGCCCCTGGAGAACCCAGAATCAGGAGCGATCGCCCGTCACCCAAGTCATCTAAGACGTGAATAAGCTGCTTTTCGGGGGGCAGCGTTTCGGGATGAGCATCAAGAGCCTCATCTACCACGCGCCAGGGAGCCATCACCGCATCGGGTTGCAGATCGAGCTGAAGTGGAATAGGCGATCGCCTCTGGAGCGCATGTTCTAATACGCCTTTGATCCAATAGGTCTGAACCTTGCTCAGCAGCGCTTTGCGATTGCGAAAGTCTTGTCGGGTGAGCTGTCCAACGGGATTGGCCGATTCGTTTTGAAAAACATTGACAATGGCGTTTTTGAAAACGCTGCCCGATCCCTTGTTTTGAATAATGTCGCCTTCAGCAATGCCACCCACCTGGGCATTGGAGATGGTGGCATGGTTAATGCCCAGACTTTTGTTGTGAATCTGCTGTTGTTGACTTCGCTGAGGAGTGGTGTGAGAACTCTCGGAAGACGAATGAGACGACGAAAACGGCTCCTGGCTCATAAGTTCTATAATTCGCGAATGGAGCAATGCGCAATGCATAAGAGCTGATACTTCAATGTAACTGCTTACAACAGCTTGTTAGGGGAGGGGGCGTCACCCCCCAAATCTAAATATCTATTTTCAGAATTTCGTAGAAGCCGTGGTCAGGTTCGGGTTGACAACACAGTATCGGACAAGTCTCAATTCGAGAATTAAAGCCGGTACTGGAACGTTGAACGAAACAATTTTCGACAGCGATTCCAGTGACAAAGTCGATAAAACTCTGCCGAAAGACTTTGTACCGCGATTGCAACAGCCCTTCTTCTCTTTTACGGACAAACTCGACGCCAAAAATTTTCGAAACGGTTGCTTGCCTAGCAATTTATCCGGTGGGCTTGACATATC
>CAKZMO010000683.1 GCA_937128595.1 uncultured cyanobacterium
GCGATCAGTTCTGGATCTTCTGGGGATTGCTCATGGCCGTCAAGTAGTGTTTCCAGTGCAGCTTGACCCTGACTCATCGCCAGATAGGCTTTCCCCAGCAAAACATGGATTTCCGTAAGGCCCGGAGCTTCTTCAATGATCTCCTCAAGGTAATCCAAATCACTACTACTGATGCGTGAACCCGCGTTGACCAATGCGGTGATTTCACCGATGCGTGCTTCAAATTCCGGGTCATCTGCGATGAGATAGAGCCGATCAATGTCATTGAGTGCAATGTCGTCGTCAGTTAGGTCTTCGGCTTTTTCTAACATATCAATGGCTGCATCTTCTTGCTCATCGGTGATGAGTACCACAGCCAGATTAATCAACAGGTCAGCACGTTTTGGGTGCTTTTTGATGGCAGATTCCAGAATATCAATTGCTGGTTGCAGATCATCAATAATGTATAGGGTGTCAACGACTGATCTTACCGCTTCGCCGGTTGTGTCTAAATCTACTAAGGTTTCCAACTGGTCCCACAGATATTCCTCATCACGTACAGCAATCACTTGTAGGATTTGCCGCCGCAATAATTCCATATCCTCTGGGTCAATTTCCAGTGCTGCTTCATAACCAGCGATAGCTTCCTGGGCAACAAGCTCATTCGCTGGATAATCGTCTGGATCAATCAGGACGAATGCATCCAGGGTGAGATCGTTTGTTGCCAGGGCAAAAAGCAGGTCAACATAGCGCACGTAAAATAATTTGCTGGTAGCTTCGGCCTCTAAGCCACGTTGGAAAGCATCAACTGCATCCAGCAAACGCCCACCCTGGCGATATAACTCACCGAGAACGAGCCAACTGGTCGTATCTTCGGGGTGTTTTCCTGTAGTCTGTTCCAGTATATCATAAGCGGCGCGGGCTTGGTTGGCGTTGAATAACCCCTGCGCCATGCGGATGTTTACGAATGGGTAGTGTGTAAAAGGTGCTGTGATGTTTTCCTGATTTATCAGGATGACTTCGTGGAGGTTGCTATATCCAGGAAGTAGGGTATGGGCAAAGACATTGCTCATCACCCAGGGACTGAATTCATCATTTGCCGCTTGTGCTACGTCAATGAGCCGGTTCAGGGCTTTCCCTGAGTCTGCGCTGGGCCACGCCTTACCCCACAGGTCAAGCAACACATTAACTTGCCAATCAAATGCTGCTTCTAATACTCTGGTGAGTGTGTCGTCATGCGCTTGGGTAGAGGTGTAAGGTGGCAGAAACGGTTCCCGTGCGCCGACGGTTGCCATTATCTCATCGGCGATTTCTGGTACGGTATTAACTAGATCGCTGAGGGTTGTTGTAGTGCGGATTATGGTCGTATTTTCTTCATCCGCATCTTCAATTAGATCGTCTTCTAACTCTATGGTGAGGGTATATCCATCAGCAGATTTGGCGAGTGTGCCCCATACGGCAGCGTTTTCGTCAAGGCCATCAAGTTCCCAATCCTCAACTTCAAATTGGGATTTTTCCGCAGTCCATGTGTAATCTTCGGGTTTGCCATTCAATTGTAGGAATAGGCGGTAAACACGTACATCGCGCGACCGTTCGAGCAATGACGCTAGTACGGTTGCTAATCCCATTGCGAGTTTAGGCGAATCCTCACTGATGATCGGCCATAAACCAATGCGGATGCGTTCGCGGTTATCCAGATTTTGCTGGAGTGTGCTGGCGGAACCAAAGATGGCAGATGGCAACGCAGATCGTTGTTCACCGCCACGTAAAGTCATGAGCTTGTTGGTATAGTCTTGCATTTAATGTCCTCACTTTCTTATAGGCGGGGTGAAATATGTTCAAAGTTATTTAGGGTTAATCGTATCGACCCACTCTGCAAATGCTTTGACAAAATCTTGTCGAAACCCGCGTGTCGTTTCATCTGTAAGTTTTAGATTTTCATCAAATTTTGCTGACTTGATATTATCCTGGGCGAATTTCCCCAGAGCATC
>CAKZMO010000684.1 GCA_937128595.1 uncultured cyanobacterium
TCTGCTTCTCTGTTAGGTCAACGACAGATTCTAGAGCTGTGTTAATCAACTCTGTGGTTAACACGCCGCCAATAGTGAGTCCCATAATGGCAATCTCCATTGGCGAAAGCTGGAGATAGATACTGAGGGCGATCGCCGTTGAGCCAACAATCACGTGAATGCGGAAGTTCCGCTGAGTTTTGAAGGCGTAAGTTAGCCCTGCACCTGCATATTTAAAGCTTACAAACAGGTTAGATGCCACCTGCAAAGCCATCTCTCGATGCAGAGATTCTGGAGATTTTTGAGGCTGGGAGGAACGTTCGGTGGACATATCCTGAGTCATCTAGGGAATTTTAAAGTGGGAAGTCTTTGAATCGTTGCGGTTAGAGAACAGACATGGCCTGCAACTCATACTCATCAGTTATTAATCCCATGAAGGGACTAAAATCTGAAACTCCCATTCAAAACCTCAGTCCAAACACGGGTTAGATACTGACTGATTATAGGCATGACGGTACGCAACACCGTGATCTGTAGAGGTAGATTGCTTCGGAAATACACTCTAGAACTAAACTATGGTACAGGTTTCTATGACTACGACTATGAACTCTGTCCATTCAGCCCAGTATCTATCGATAGACGTACTTTGAATCGTGTTGTTTCAACCCAAAACAACTCAGACGCCGAAGTCAAGTTTTTAGGAAGGACTGAACTTAAGGACTGAACCTATAGAGACGCGAATTCTAAACCTTCAGGCATGATATCAGGTGACTTTGCTGAGCCAACATTTCTTCAAGACTGCTGTCATCTGGATGATCCCACCCCAGCAGGTGCAGTAGCCCGTGGGTCGCGAGCCACAGCAGTTCAGTGGCAAGAAGATGTTCTTGTTGTTGAGCTTGGGCGATCGCCGTTTCCACTGAAATGATCACATCTCCTAGGTAAAAGGGCATCGCTGTGTAAGCTGACTCAGGCAAGTCCATCACTTCATCGAGAGCCGAAAATGCCAGCACATCGGTGGATTGATCGATCTGCCGATAGTCTCGGTTGAGGCTCTGAATTTCGGCATCGTGGGTTAGCCGCAGCGTCAGTTCATAGCTACCAATAGGGGAAAGCACGGGACTGAGCTTGGTGAGCCACTGTTGAAAGAGGCCGGTCCAGAGGGTTTCAGACAGCAACTGATCTGGGGCGATCGCGCTCCCTACATCATGGGAAGGAGCTGATTGAGGCTGGCTTTGTCCTATTTTTGATGCAATATCTTCTAGCCCACAGGTTTGCAAAGTCACCTCGACTTGCAGCAGTGTCCCTGTCTTCATAGCGATTTCCTGAAACAAATACGTTGATTGTAGAACCGATGAGCTATTGATGTGGGGCTGGACTAGACCCGACAGATAGAGCGATCCCGTATATTCTCCGACTCAATTTCGATGGCGATCGCCCGTCAATTCAACTGCCGAATCATTTTCCTGGACTGGTATTGTGATTAAAAATACGCTACAGAACGCACCTCCACAGAAGAGTGGAACTGTAGACAAATCAGGTGGCAGGAGGATAGGGAAGCGGGATGCGAGCCATTGTACGGTTCTTATTGAAAATATCGAGGTGGATTGATGCGTTCAGCGAAATACTGGGCTGGATCACGCTCGGCCTGACGTTGATCATGGTTGCTGTAGGAGCCTACAACGCAATTACCCGCTATCTGGGACAGTTTATTGGTATCAATCTCAGCTCTAACCTCTACATCGAAGTGCAGTGGTATTTGTTTAGCCTCATTTTTCTGTTGGGTGCGGCCTACGTGCTGAAGCACGACAACCATGTGCGAGTTGATATTGTTTACAATCAGCTCTCTCGCAAAGGAAAAGCATGGGTTGATTTGCTCGGGGGGTTACTGTTTCTATTGCCGATGTGCGCTCTAGTGATTTACTTTTCCTATCCTGCGGTGGTCAACTCTTGGCAAGTGTTGGAAATGTCATCTGATCCCAGTGGTTTGCCGCGCTACCCGCTCAAAACAATGATTTTGGTCTCTTTCTTTTTTCTAGGATTGCAGGGCATTTCCCAAATCGCCAAGCAGCTTGCGGTTTTAACCGACGTAGATACCCTATCTCCCGACGCCACCACGGAGGTAACAGATGGCTGAATACCTAGGTCTCTGGATGTTTGTGGGAGCTTTGGTGCTCATTTTTACGGGGTATCCTGTCGCGTTTGCTTTGGGTGGTAGCGGCATTCTCTTCGCTGTTCTCGGAGTCGCTATTGGAGAGTTTGACGGCATTCTCTTCTCGGCGTTGCCCCAGCGTATTTTTGGCATTATGTCGAACTATGTGTTGCTAGCCATTCCTTTCTTTATCCTGATGGGAACGGTGCTCCAGCGATCAGGACTCGCTGAAGATCTGCTCGAAACCTTCGGTATCTTGTTTGGGCGATTGCGGGGCGGATTGGCGATCGGGGTAATTTTGGTCGGAACATTGCTGGCTGCGGCCACCGGAGTCGTGGGAGCAACGGTTGTGTCCATGGGCATGATTTCTCTGCCGATCATGCTGCGGTATGGGTACAATCCGTCCATTGCAACGGGGATTATTGCCGCTTCAGGAACCCTGGGGCAGGTGATTCCGCCGAGTGTGGTGTTGATTGTGCTGGGCGATCAGCTGGGTGTTTCTGTGGGGGATTTATTTCTCGGCTCACTGTTGCCCGGTTTGGCCTTGGCAGGGATGTACTTGCTGTACACGGTGGCGATCGCCATCTTTCAGCCAAAGATGCTGCCTGCTCTTCCTCCCGAGATGTTGACGCTCAGCAAGGCTCAACTCGCTGTGCGAGTGGTGAAAGTGATGATGCCTCCGCTGGTGCTGATTTTGGTCGTTTTGGGTAGTATTTTTGCTGGAGTCGCAACTCCGACCGAAGCAGGTGCAATGGGAGTTGTGGGTGCGCTAGTGTTGGCCGCTCTCAATCGCCGCCTTAATCTGAACACTCTCATCGAGGCGGTCAAATCGAGCGTAGAACTTACAACGATGGTGATCGTATTGCTTCTTGGAGCCACCATCTTCAGCCTCGTATTCCGAGGCGTGGGAGGTGACCATTTGGTTGAGGAACTGCTGCTCAACTTGCCGGGAGGAGTCGTCACGTTCCTGGTGGTTGTCAATCTGCTCGTCTTTGTTTTGGGATTCTTCTTGGACTACTTCGAAATTGTGTTCATTATCGTACCGCTGATGATTCCGGTGGTACAGCAGTTTGCCACCGAGCTATTGCCAAACGTAGAAAATCCAGGCGGATCAATTTTGGTTTGGTTTGGGGTGATGCTAGGCGTCAATTTACAAACCTCATTTCTCACCCCACCCTTTGGATTTTCGCTGTTCTATCTCAGAGGGGTGGCTCCTCCAGAAATCAAGACCACCAGCATTTATCGGGGTGTGATGCCGTTCATCATCATTCAACTCGTCGCCCTGTTTCTGATTATCCGCTTCCCCGGATTAGTAACTTGGGTGATTCGATAGGTCGAGGCTCACGTTGCAGTTTCAAGATGCAGTTCTGCCCAAGCCCTGATTTGAGGCTTACAATTCGGGTGTGAGCACGATCTGGGCATGGGTGGAGCGAATTTAGGAGAAAGCTGTGAATATCGTTGTAATTGGATGTGGATTTGGCGGTCTAGCGGCGGCTATTCGGCTTCAGGCTCAGGGGCATACCGTGACGATCCTGGACAAGCGAGACAAGCCGGGAGGGAGAGCCTATGTCTATGAGCAGGATGGGTTCACCTTTGATGGTGGCCCTACGATTATCACGACACCCCAGAATTTGTATGAGCTGTTTGAGCTAGGTGGCAAGCGTCTAGACGACTATCTCACTCTAGTCAAGCTCGACCCGTTTTATAATGTGCGATTTGAAGATGGCTCAGTGTTTCACTACACAGACAAGCCACAGGAAATTCTGAATCAGATTCGCGCGTTCAATCCGCCTGATGAGGAAGGCTATCAATCGTTCTTCAAAGCTTCTGAACGGGTTTTGGAAAAGGGGCTGCCAATGATGAATAAGCCCTTCATCAAGTTCACCGACATGCTAAAAGTCTCGCCTGACATGGTCAAACTCCAGGCAAACAAGACCGTTACGGGTTTTGTGGGTGACTACATTCAAGACGAGCGCCTGCGGCAGGTATTCAGCTTTCACCCGCTGCTAATCGGCGGCAATCCGTTTCAGAGCACGTCGATCTACGTCATGATTCACAAGCTAGAGCAGGCATTTGGTATTTGGTATGCTCTCGGCGGCACAGGAGCGCTGGTGCAAGCCTTAGTGCAGCTTTTTCAGGAAATGGGGGGAACGCTGCAACTCAACACCGAGGTTCAGCAAATCCAGGTGAATCAGAGTTCAAAACGGGCGACGGGTGTGGCGCTCGCGGATGACCGTGTGATAGCAGCGGATGCAGTCGTGAGCAATGCTGATGTCGCGTTCACCTACATGAAACTGATTCCAGAAGAATTTCGTAAAAAATGGAGCGATCGCAAGCTAGAGTCCCTCAGCTATTCCATGTCTCTTTTCGTCTTATATTTCGGCACCGATCGCCAGTATCCCAACGTGGCTCATCACGAAATTCTACTTGGCCCTCGCTATGAAGAGCTGATGGCCGATATTTTTGATCGAAAAGTGCTGGCCGATGACTTTGCCCTTTATCTGCACCGACCAACAGCGACCGATCCCTCCCTTGCGCCGCCAGGATGCGACTGCTGGTACGTTCTGGCTCCCGTTCCAAATTTGGAAGGTGATATTGACTGGACACAAATGGCGAAGCCCTACCGCAATCGCATTGTTCAGTATCTCGAAGAGCGTTATCTGCCTGACTTGTCCAAGCACATTGTCACCGAGCACTATATCGACCCGCTTCACTTTCGAGACACCCTCAACAGCTATCGAGGCAGTGCTTTCTCGATTGAGCCGACCTTGATGCAATCGGCTTGGTTTCGTCCTCACAATCGCAGTGAAGACATTCCCAATCTCTACATCGTCGGGGCAGGAACCCATCCTGGAGCAGGAATTCCGGGGGTGATGAGTTCAGGTCGGATCGTAGCTGATTTGATTGGGCAAGCGTGAGGAACGGGCAAGCTGAACTTAGACGAACGCTGTGATGAGACGATGAGAGTAGAGCTTAAGAATCAAGGGAGAATATAGGGCGATCGCCCTTATTTGCAATGACATCTGCAAGACGTTTCGATAAGAGGAGAACAGTGTGAGACTGGTGATGCTTGGTGGATCAGGTTCAGGGCGAGGCACCCAAAGTCAACTTCTCTGTGATGCGCTCAAAACTCCCTGGATTTCCAGTGGCGAACTGCTGCGACTGGCGATCGCCAGTCGCAGCAGTTTGGGCAAGACGGTGGCAGCGAGTGTCAAACAGGGCGAACTCGTGCCTGATGAAGTGATGATCGAGCTGGTCAGTCAGCGTCTTTCCCAGCCGGACGCTGCTGATGGATGGATGCTCGATGGTTATCCCTGTACTGCATTTCAGGCAGAAGAACTCAGTTTTCTGCTCGATCGAATCAATCAAAAACTAGACTGGGCGATTTGGCTTGATGTGCCCCGTGAAGTGTTGGTACAGCGGTCAATGGAGCGATCGCGTTCTGACGATACTCCCGAAGCTATTCAGCGCCGCATCGACCTGCTTTACGAGCGCACTGTGCCGATTCTGGACTATTACGACTATCGGGGTCGGCTTGTGAAAGTAAACGGTGCTCAGCCGATTGACAGCGTACAGCAAGACATTCGACAAGCGATCGGCGCGGATTCATAGGGCTATGAATTCGGATGTTACGAATGCTTCTGTTGCAAATTCTTCGGTTTCGTTACTTAACCTTACGGACTGCTAGCAAAAACGTTAAGATTATTGGCAATCCGTTAAGAAGGTTAAGCCATGGCCGCGATCGTGACCGAATTTTTGCCCTTCCGGTTTGAAATTGATACCGTGATGCTTGCTGGGGCGGCTTTGTGGGCATTGGCGCTCTACTTAGGATTTTCTCCTGTCACAGACTGGGTCATTTTTCAGCTCACTCGCTGGCTCAACTTTGCTGAGCGTTCTCTCTACACGTCTCAAGAAGAATTCGAGAATGCACGAGAGATGGCAGAAGTGAAAAATGCCTTTTTCGCCTCTCTTTTGAGCATCGTGCCATTTCTAATTGCAGGTGCCTTGTGCAACTATCTGCTCGATATCGGCTTGGGTCAAAGTTGGGCCGTTAGCGTTGGAATTCTCGCTTGTGTCGGCTGCGGTGTTTACGAGCTGGGGCGTCGAGCGGGTCAAGAAGTTGATTGATCTGAATAGATGAGGACTCAAGACTTGACCCCTCATCTATTCAGAAACGGGTTTAATAGCTAGTGATTAGCAGCTCCGTAATCTTGCCGCGCCGCTCACTTTTAGAATTAATAGATCGCGCAGCTTGAATGGTGTGAATATTAAATCCTTCGTATAGTTCACGAATAAAAAAACAGTCTGAATTGGAGAGCATGACTTGAATGCCCCGTCGAGCCAGCTCAGCAAACGTTTCTTTTAGCCGGATTTGATCGTCGGCGCAAAAGGCGTAGCGGTTGTAAGAGGTGAAGCGACTGGTCGCGCTAATGGGATGATAGGGCGGATCGAAATAGACTAAATCATGGGGATGTAGCGAGTAATTAAGAATATTCTCAAAAGATTCAAGGGCGATCGCCGTTGACTGAAGCGCGCGCGACGCAGAACACAACAACTCGGGATTATAAATAGCGGGCTTTTTATATCGTCCCATTGGAACATTAAAGTGGCCCTTCGAGTTTTCTCGATAGAGACCGTTGAAGCAAGTCTTGTTGAGATACAAAAAACGCGCTGCTCGCTCAAGGGGGCTGACTTCAAGATTGGCTCGAACAGAGTAGTAGTATTCTTTGCTGTGGTGTTTTTGGTGTTCTCGCAAGATAGCAAGAACCTCTTCTACCGAGTCACGTACGTGCTGGTAGACATTAACCAACTCTGCGTTAATATCAGTCAGCACCGCCTTGGACGGCTGAAGATGAAAGAAAATTGCGCCACCGCCTAAAAACGGTTCGAAATACGTATGAATGTTTTTAGGAAAAAAGGGAGCGTATTGCGATAAGACTTGTCGTTTTCCTCCGGCCCATTTGACGAACGGACGAGGATAACTGAGCTGTTCTGGACAAAATTGCAGGACGTTGTCAGTGCTGACATGATGAACATCTACCCCCCGCTGCTGGGGTAGCAGCAGCGGAGATGCAGAACCATTCGATTGAACGTGTCTCGATTTAGCCACAGGCGTTTGAGCGTAAGACGTGAATGGAAGGCAACCAAGTTTGAGAGAGACAGAAATTTAACAGGTCAGCACAGGCATTAGTCAGGCAACATACATCGTTCGCGCTATACAATAAAGGTCGAATTGTTTTTTCGTATGCCAGATTGGTGTGCATCACGTTGTTTTCAATCAAAGAGTCGGAGAGAGCGATCGCGCTCAGTGTGAGTGTTCCATAGAAACTGTCAGAGATCTCCTCGCCTGAATTTTAGACTGAATGTTGAATTCAATACCTAGATCTAATGCTGAATTCAAAGCTAAGTTTCAATTTAGCTATCGTTTGCCTTCAGATGCCTTCAAGACAACACAAGAGACAATGTTCATGAGCCAGAGTTGTTTGAGTGAGGATCAAAATGACTTTAAACAGAAGTTTGAACCCCCAACTTGATCGAACCTGAAGTTCTCAAGATCAAGCGTACTCAACAAATTAGTAATCATAGTATCCTAAGTTGTTTCAGTTGAACGATTAAATCTTCAAGTCATGCAAGAATTTTTTAACAACATCCAGCGCTACCCTCGATATCTCATCGCGATTTCTCTCGGAGTTTTATATACATTTGTCGAGCCGCTGCTGCCACTATTCAAGCGCCCGACCACTGCTGTTGCCTTAGTTGGTGCAATGGTTGGAGGATTTATGTTCGTCACATTCACTCTGCGAGCTATGTTGGGGTTAGGTGTTTAATAGAATTGAGTTTGCCTTTGTTCAAGAAACTTAGTTCAAGAGTTTTGTAGAACAATGTTGGGGCATTGATGTTCGTCTTTCCCCTGCTCGTAGATGAATCGCAAATTAATTCCGATGATTGTGGACGTGGTTTGTATTTGGAGTTTGTTCCAAAATCCATGCCAAATGATTCGCGATTGACCAGACTCATCTAAGTTATGAAACGCTAAAACGTTGCTTTCTGGGCTTTTTGTTTAGACTTGAAAGTAGGTTCTTCGTTGTTGAATGCTATCGGTTGAATATTCTGAGATGTTTACGGCTCTCGCTATTGGGCGGACGGTAGACTTCCATCTCGACCCTGTTGACTGTGTGAGGAGTTAAGTCCTATGGCTACAAGCCGTCGTGTTGCCCGTGTGGCTGAGCTGATTAAGCGGGAAGTGAGCCAGATGCTGTTTTCTGGTATCAAAGATGACCGTGTGGGTTCAGGCATGATCAGTGTTACTAACGTGAATGTGTCGGGGGATTTGCAACACGCCAAAATCTACGTCAGTATCTATGGTACGGAAGAGGCAAAGGCAGAAACCATGCAGGGGCTGAAGTCAGCCACGGGATATGTGCGTAGTGAGTTGGGACAGCGAATGCGCTTGCGTCGTACCCCAGAAGTTACTTTCCTCGAGGATCGCGGAATTGAGGAAGGAAGTCGAGTGATCTCTTTAATCGATCAGCTGAGCCGAGAGCGAAAAGAGACTGAAGACCAGCGATCGCCCGAAGATGCTTCCGAAGATGCTTCCGACTCGAGCGATTCTAAATTCGACAACTCCGAGCTCTAATTGAGAGCGCTTTTGAAAGCATCGTCTTTTGCAAAGCAGCGTCTGCCGTCAATTCTGAAATAGACATGCACAGTCCCCTCATGCCGCCCCTTGCTGACTTGAGTCATCTATCTCTGGAAAAACAAGTGGCTCAGATGGTCGTGGTGCGAGCGTCGGGACACCTTTTTGACCATGAAATTCGTCATCCCGATTGGGAACCTCCGGCTCAGGTGCTGGAGCACTGTGTGCGAGATCTAGGGGTTGGCGGCGTGATTTTGCTGGGAGGTAGTGCTGCTGAAATTGGCCTCCGAACTCAGCAGATCCAGTCTTGGGCTTCGATTCCTTTGCTGATGGCTGCTGATATCGAAGAGGGCGTCGGACAACGGTTTTCGGGGGCGATCGCCTTGCCACCCCCAATGGCGATCGCCCAGATTGCCCGTCAAGACTTGAATCAGGCTTGCCAATATGCGACTCAGATGGGTTCAGCTACGGCTCAGGAGGCATTGGCGATCGGCTTAAATTGGGTACTGGCTCCCGTCGTCGATGTCAACAATAATCCTGACAACCCGGTGATCAATGTGCGGGCTTTTGGGGATGATCCTGATACGGTGTCGGCGTTAGCAACTGCTTTTATCAAAGGTGCTCACCAATTTCCGGTGCTGACAGCAGCCAAGCACTTCCCAGGTCATGGCGATACTGCGACAGACTCTCATTTGCAACTTCCGATCATTCCCCACGATCGCCAGCGACTTGAAACTCTTGAAATGCCTCCCTTTAGAGCAGCGATCGCAGCGGGTGTAGATGCTGTGATGAGTGCCCATTTGCTGATTCCCACCCTCGATCCCGACCTGCCTGCGACTCTTTCTCCTTACGTCCTAGATACTCTGTTGCGCCAAGACTTAGGGTTTGATGGACTGATTGTGACTGATGCTCTGGTTATGGGTGCGATCGCCAATCACTATGGTGAGAATGAAGCCGCTGTGATGGCGGTAGAAGCAGGAGCCGATATCTTATTGATGCCTCTCGATCCGGAAGGGACGATTGCCGCAGTGGTGGCTGCGGTCGAGTCTGGGCGCATTTCTCCAGAGCGGATTTGGGCTTCAGTCGAGCGGATTCGCTGGGCCAAAAAGCGCACCAGCAACAATCTGCTCGGTGAACACGACAAGGGATCTACCCACGCCTGGGAAAACGTGTCTCCACCTCCTGTGCATCTGCATCAGCTTGCTCAGCCAGAAACACGGGCGATCGCTCATGACATTCTGCGTGAGTCTATGGTCTGCTCAGGACACCTTCCTATCACTGCTATCAATGCGGGACGGAATATTATTTTGCTGGACGACAGTTTGAGTAGTGATTTTTTGGGACATCATACGCCTGCGATCGCTCAACCCAAAGCCTCTGGCTACGACACACTCCACATTATCGATAGCGCGACACCCCGGAGACCGAGTACTCTCTCACCCGATGATTTGTCTCCGATATTGGTGCAGATTTTTGTCAGGGGCAACCCGTTTAGAGGACAAGCGGGTTTGTCGGTCATTCTTAGTGCTTGGCTTGAATCTCTGTTAAACAGTCCTAATCTTCAAGCCATAGCGATTTATGGCAGTCCTTACATGTTGGAGCATCTCCGATCTCAGATACGGCCATCTCTACCTGTGGTCTTTACGTATGGGCAGATGCCTGCTGCTCAAGATCTGGTTTTCCAAACTCTGTTAGGAATTGATTAAGAACTTAACGAGATTCAGATTCAGTGTTGCTGTGAGAAGATTGCATAAAATGATACATATTTCCTCGAAAAAGACCGGGTAGACTCTGATAGAGCTGAAAACTACCTTATTAGGGAGTGAACTGCTCTTGGCTGACATCTACAATGCATCTCGTTCTTGAGTCGGTTCATTGGGAGCATTGGTTAACCCAGTTTGACTGTGCCACTAAGTTTGAATAAAGGGTTTAGCATACGGATTGAAATTACTATTGCCGTTAGAATATAAAAGTGATTTCAGTAGAAATCTATCACTTCAATCATGAATGTTGACTGGACGAATCATAGATTTCTTAGAGGATGTTTGAGAAGTCGTCAATGCTACTTCAGATCCCCCCTAGCCCC
>CAKZMO010000685.1 GCA_937128595.1 uncultured cyanobacterium
ATATTTTGCTGGGCGACTACAGCGCCGTGATTGAGGCGATCAACCGCATGGCCGTCCTCGGCTACTGCGAGCGCATCGCCTGGAGCGACCCCATTCCCACCGGGCGCAATGGCGAATTCATCAGCGTCATGACCCGAAAGCTTACTCTCTCCTAGCATCAGCGAATCTCAGCCCACTGGCTTTCTGCGGTCGGTGGGCTGAGGTTTACGAATTAGTCATCTGGCTTCATGCTGCGATCGCAGCTACAGCACCTCCAAAAGTTTTTGGGCTTGCACTTCCCAAGTCCACTCTGTCATCATCGTTCGAGCATCGCGCAACGCCTTGCTGTTTGCCGAACCTGGTTGCCCATAAACGGTTTCGAGGGCTTCCACTATTTCATCAACATCAGATTCGCCCCAACCCTCCATCGAGAAACGAGGCTTTGTAGAGTCAGCCTGCGTCAGTTCTTTAGGAGCGGTTTGCTGTTCTAATGCAATGCCTAGCTCTGCATTGAGCAGGTCGAGGTGTCCTGTATTGGCAGACAGAATGGTGGGAACACCGCAGGCCAAACACTCCATTGCTGCTAGATTTGTGCCTCCTTCGCAGCGATTGGGAAACAGCGCCACATCGGCTTCTCGAATGATTTGCCCCATCATGGCATTGGAGACGAGACCCAAATCGAGACAAGCTGAGGCCGGGATTCCCTGCTCCATCAGCCAGGGTTTGACTTGGAGACGGTGGTTGGCATTGAGCTGAGGAATTCCGTTGATATGGGGCGATCGCCCAAGACTCTGTAAGGTTGCAGGCCATCGATTGTGCCACGCCGTGATCAGCAGAGCGTTGGGATGACGCTGTTGAAATTTGCGAAAGGCTTGAACAACGAGATCTTGACCTTTGCGATACTCCAATTTGCCGCCCGAAAAAACGACAAAGCGATCGCCCAAAAAGCCTGACCGAGGTGCTGGATGAGACAGCGTCGGATCAATGCCCTGACAAATCGGGATGACGTTCTCTAATCCATAAGATTTCAAGATTTCAGCATTCCAGCTTGATCCTGCAACGATGAGATCGTAAGAGAGCGCCTTGTCAATTTCGTGGGCAGTGAAGTGAGAGTCTTCGAAAAAGATCAGCCCAATATCCCGCTGTCCCGAAATGCGTTGCAGGGTAGGAACTGTTACAAAGTGGTTGCCCAATGCTTTGAGAACGACGGACGGCATCGAGAGAGTTTGACCTGGG
Organism: uncultured cyanobacterium; assembly: GCA_937128595.1. Classification (GTDB taxonomy): domain Bacteria; phylum Cyanobacteriota; class Cyanobacteriia; order CAKZMO01; family CAKZMO01; genus CAKZMO01. The sequence goes on from CAKZMO010000685.1 coordinate 1,216, forward strand.
TGTTCAGCCAAGATCTGTTCGACCCGCTGCTGTTCGCCAAACAACGGCTCTAAGAACTCTTGATGCAGAGGACTAAACTGGCTGTCTGCTAAAGGTGGCAGCAAGGGAACCGGAATCCATTCCGAGGTTTTTAGCAATTGCAGAGTGAGGTTGGTGCCAAAAACGCCCCAGCCTGTTGAGGTACTGAGTTCAATCCCGATGCCTAGCGGTTGGCGATCGCCCGACTCTGACTCTTCTCCCTCCTCGTCAGGAATATTCGAGGTTTCCGCCGTTTCCTCTTCTAAAAATTCTGCCTCCCAGATTTCCAGTGCATTTGTCTCTGGGGAATCATCTGAGGGTTCAGAAGGTTTAGTGGCAGCAGGAGCGGGCGATCGCTGTTCCTCTGGCTGAGCAGGTTTGAGCAGTTCTCGCAGAGCTGTTTCAACGCCCAAAAAAACGTCTGCCCAGTCTCCAGGCTGCTTTTGGCGAAAGAGCCGAGCGGTGGGATACCAAGGACTGTCGTTGCGATCCAACAGCCAGCGCCAATCGGACGCAAACCCCAGCAGCACCCACACGGGTTTTCCCAATGCCCCCGCCAGATGCGCCACAGAGGTATCGACCGTAATCACCAGGTCGAGATGAGCGATCGCCCAAGCTGTATCGGTGAAATCCTGAATTGCAGGCGCGAGATTGACAATCTGCGACGGTTCCGACTCTAAAGCAGACTCTGAATCGGGTTGAAGATCGGCTTCGCGCGCTCCTTTTTGTAAGCTGTAAAGCTGCACTCCAGTGAGGGCTGCAAGTCGCCTGAATCCTGCTATCGAGCAAGACCGATGGCGATCGTTGAGGTGAGTGGGACTGCCCGCCCACACAAAACCAATATTGAGGCGATCGCCATCCTGCTTCACGAGGGACTGGAGCTGAGGCGAAGGAAAGGAGTCTTCGGATTCCTCCGTTTCTTCTAAAGCATTGTCAGGAGATGCTCCCAGAGGATGCACATAAGGAACGTCTGCGGGGAGAGTTGCGATGGTCGTACCCAGCAGGGAAGGCAGACTCATCAACGGTGCATGGGCGTCAAAGTTGGGAAGAGGATCGCCTTTGGCAACGACCTGATCTACTCCTGGCACCGATCGCAACAGCTTCACGAGCGGAGTCTGACACTCCAAAATAACTTGTCCGGCTCGCTCAGCAACGAGGGACGCGTAACGAACAAACTGCAAAGTGTCTCCTAGCCCTTGTTCCGCATGGAGCAGGAGGGTGCCCTGCGGCATTTCGCTGCCGTTCCAAAGTGGTGCATCCAGTTCGCGGGGAGGCTTGAAGTCGCGCCCTTTGACGCGCCAACGTTGCTCATAGTCTGCAAAGCCCTGTTTGATCTCTCCCAAAATGAGATAAGAGAGTCCTCGATTGAGAACGGCATCAGGATAGTCGGAGCGGAGAGCGATCGCCTGTTCATAGCAAGCGATCGCCTGGGGAATCTGGCGCACATCGTGGAACACCAATCCTAGATTGTTGTAGGTTTCGGGAACGTTCGGATTGAGTTCGATCGCTTTGCGATAGGCGGCGATCGCCTCTTCCATCCGATCCATTGCCTGCAAGGCATTGCCTAGATTGTAATAAGCGTCGGCATAGTCGGGGCGCAGTTCTAAAGCGCGTTGATAATTGGCGATCGCCTCAGCATTGCGTCCCAAAGACTGGTAAGCGGCGGCCAAGTTGTTGTAGAGACTGGGTGTTGAGTCATGTTGGAGTCCCGCTTGATAACAGGCGATCGCGGGTTCATATTTCTGGACGCTCTGGAGCAAATTGCCGAGATTGTTGTAGACATCAACAAAGGTGGGGTCTTGCTGCAAAATCTCTTGATATTGGGCGATCGCCTCCCGCAGCTTGCCGCCGTCTCGTAGAGAATTGGCCCAATTGAGCCGTGCATCCAAACTATCGGGAGCCAGGGTTACGGCTTTTTCATAGGTTGATTGAGCCGCCTCTAACTTGCCCTGCCGCATCAAGAGATTGCCGAAATTGTTGTAGGCTTCAGGGGAATTGGGATTGAGGGCGATCGCTCGTTCAAAAACGGCTTCTGCTTCAGAGTCTCGCCCCAGACGCCGGAGGACGACCGCTAGGTTGTTGTAGGCGGGGGCATAGTCAGGCTGATGGTCAAGAATCCGCTGATACCAATGTTGAGCCTCTTCGATTCGGCCTTGCTGGTGAAGCGCCATGCCTAAAGACAGCCAAACTTCCGTTAGTTCTGAGTAGATCAGATCTGGAGTAATTCTCTCTGATTCATGGTTGTCGGTGTCAGGCTCATCGGAATCGTTACTATCGGAATCCCTGCTATCGGAATTCTGGTCATCGGAATCCTGGTCATCAGGATCGTTACTATCGGAATTCTGATGACCAGAATCTTCCCCATCGCCAAAATCTTCTGTGGGTTCGGGAGCCTCAGAGCGTTTGTCATCGGCTTCAACCTCGATCTCCTCTCTCGCTTGCATCTCCGCGATCCAGCTTTCCAGACGCTCTGTCACGGCCAAACAGCGCTGTTCTGATGCTGAAAACTGATCCGCGTGAAAGTGACGACGGGCGATCGCCAACTGCTCCTGAATCTGTTGGTGCAGCATCTCAGGCGTGAGATCGTAGATGTCGAAGGTCTTGTTGATGCCCATGCGATCGCTACTCATAGTGGTTCTGGAGATGACGAAAGGGACGCATCACTGTACGCATCACGATGACAGCTCATCATGTCATCGCGCTTTTATGATGGTCGTGGAAGGATGATTGTGGAGTGCTGCCGAGCATTCTGCCACAGCTTTTAGTTTACTGACGATGCGTTGAGAGTCTTTAGAATCCCAATGACCAGTTACTCATTTCCAGCTAATTTTCAATGGGGTGCGGCGACAGCCTCTTATCAGATTGAAGGAGCAAGCCAGGAAGATGGCCGCAAACCCAGCGTGTGGGATACCTTTAGCGCGACTGAGGGAAAGGTGCTCAATGGTGATACGGGGGCGATCGCCTGCGACCATTACCATCGCTATCGAGACGATGTGAAGCTGATGGCGGAGTTGGGGATCAAGCACTATCGGTTTAGCCTCGCGTGGCCTCGGATTGTTCCTGAAGGGCGTGGATCGGTGAATGCTGAAGGGCTAGGTTTCTACAGTCGATTAGTCGATGAGCTATTGGCTCATGGCATCACTCCCCACGCCACCCTCTACCACTGGGACACTCCTCAGGCGCTAGAGGATGCCTATGGCTCATGGCAAAGTCGCGAGATTGCTCAAGACTTTGCAGACTATGTCTCTGTTGTCGTGAAGCATTTGGGCGATCGCGTCACTCACTGGTTTACCCTCAACGAAATTTCTTGCTTCACTCATCTCAGCTATAGCGTTGGCGGTCAGCCTGCCCACGCTCCCGGCAAGCGTGTCAGTCGCATCAGAGACATCTGGCAAACCTCTCATCATGCCTTGCTGGCTCATGGGTTAGGCTGTCAGGCGATTCGGGCAGCATCTCCTGTGCCCTGTTCAGTCAGCTGGGTCGATAATTTTGCCGTGCCGATCCCGCTCACAGAATCCGAGGTAGATATCAAAGCGGCTCAGAAGGCGTTCCCAAATCTGTGGACGAATGGAGGGATCATTGTTCCCGCACTCACTGGAGCCTATAGTCCTGCGTTGCTGGAGACCCTAGGCGAAGATGCGCCTAATATCAAACCCGGCGATCTTGAGACCATTGCTCAACCGCTCGATGCTCTGGGCTTCAACATCTACTCTGGACAATATGTGCGAGCCGCAGACAATGCTCAAGGCTATGAACTGCTCTCAATTCCTAAAAGCTACCCTCGACTCCATATGCCGTGGCTGCATGTCACTCCTGACGCGCTTTATTGGGGCATTCGCCATATTAGCGACACGCTTCACCGCTCCGACCTGCCCATACTCATCACTGAAAATGGTTGTGCCGTGCAGGATGAGGTCACTGTTTCAGGTGAAGTTCTGGATTGCGATCGCATTTTCTTCATGCGCGAATACTTGCGGGCCGCTCATCGGGCGATCGCCGAAGGCTATCCATTACGCGGCTACTTTGCCTGGAGTTTTATGGATAACTTCGAGTGGGCCTATGGCTACGATCGCCGCTTTGGCCTCACCTACATCGACTACGCGACTCAGCGCCGCATTCCCAAGGCCAGCTTCCACTGGTACGCCGAGTGCATCCGCCAAAATCGAGTGGTTTAAGAGAGCTAGATGCCTGCGATCGCCGGATGATAGAAAAAGGCCAGTCCAATGACGGCATAGGTCGCCAGCAACAATGCGCCTTCTAGCCAGTTTGAGCGACCGTCTGAGCTGACCGAGTTGGCCACCAGCACCGCGACAGCGACGCACACTAACTCAAACGGGTTGAAGTCGAGATCCATGGGCTGACCAATCACCCAGCCCACAATCACCAGCAGAGGCGCGACAAACAGAGCAATCTGCATGGTCGAACCGACCGCCACCGAAAAAGACAGATCCATCTTGTTTTTCATCGCCACGGTGACGGCGGTAGCGTGTTCTGCCGCGTTGCCAATAATCGGCAATATGATAACTCCGGTAAACAGACTGGTCAGGCCAATCTCCTCTGTCGCTGTTTCGAGAGAGCTGACAAGAAACTCTGACTCGATCGCCACCAGCACCGTAGCTGCGAACAACACTCCAATCCAGAGCCGTATGTTTGGTTTGCTAGGCTCGCCGCCTTCCCCTTGCCCCTCTTCTCCCTCATGCTCTGCTTCGACCACATCGCAGAGATAGCTGTGAGTCTTCATCGAAAAGAGCAGGGTGAGGCCGTAGACCGTAATCAGCACCACCGCGACCGCAACGGATAGATTCTGAAGCGTGGTCTCTGGGATGCCGTCGGAGGTGTAGTTGACCGCTGTGGGTAGCAGCATCGCAACCACGGCCAAGTTCATGGCTGAAGCGTTGACCCGCGCCACCACGGGCTGAAAATCTTGCTCTTTATAGCGAATGCCGCCCAGCAGCATGGATAAGCCCATGACGAGCAGCAGGTTGCCGATGATCGACCCGGTGATACTGGCTTTGACGACCCCCACCAGTCCGGCGCGCAGAGCAATCAGGGCAATGATCAGTTCTGTTGCGTTGCCGAAAGTAGCGTTGAGGAGTCCGCCTAAGCTGGGGCCAGAAACAACGGCAATTTCCTCCGTTGCGGTGCCCATCCATGCGGCTAAAGGCACAATGGCGAGAGCGGCGGTGGCAAAGATGGCTAATTCGCTCCAGCCCAAATAGTGGGAGGCAATCGAGATGGGGATGAATATTAGTAAAACGCCAAAAATCCGATTTTTCGTCACGCTATCTCTCCTCAACACCTGAAATCAAATCGTATCGGCAACTCATCTGAGCATAAGCGAATCTCTCTATTCTCTACAATGTTCATCAGAAGACGGCTGAAGCCGTAAATTAATAGGCCTAGAGAATAGTTTCAGAGTTAATCCTTGCACCCGCTGTCAGAATCAGGGCTATGGCGCGAACCTCAAAACTAAAATTTGACCGGGGCACGCTCATTTTGCATCCGCCTCCCCGTGGCAAAGAGTGGATTGATTACGCCACTTGGGATGATCGGATTGGGCGCTTTCGAATTCCGGCCATTCAGTATCGCAAGCTGATCGAAACGCTTCAGGCCGAATCGAGTCCGTTTGAAGATAATGCCAAAGCCTTTGACGCACTGGAGCTGAAGCCGAGTCTGGAGATGAGTCCGTATCCTCATCAGCAAGAGGCTCTAGATGCTTGGGTGGTTGCTGGCCGTCAGGGGGTGGTGGTTTTGCCCACTGCTGCCGGGAAAACCTATCTGGCTCAGATGGCGATGCAGGCCACCCCCCGCAGCACCTTGATCACCGTGCCAACACTGGATTTAATGCACCAGTGGTATGCCCACCTGACGGCAGCCTTCCCCGATGCTGATGTTGGGCTGTTGGGCGGCGGCTCGCGAGACAAAAGCTCTATTTTGGTGGCGACTTACGACAGCGCGGCGATTCATGCTGAGAAGATTGGCAATCGCTACGGTCTACTCATTTGTGATGAGTGTCATCACTTACCGAGCGACTTTAACCGTGTGATTGCCGAATATGCGATCGCCCCTTACCGCTTAGGACTGACAGCAACCCCCGATCGCTCTGACGGTCGCCATGCCGATTTGGATACGCTGCTGGGGTCAGTGGTCTATCACCGCACAGCGGAAGATCTGGCCGGTCACACTCTAGCCGACCATACGATCGTACAAATTAAAGTCAAACTGTCTGAGCAGGAGCGCGATCGCTACGATCGCCTCATCCAAACTCGCAACGCATTTTTACAAGAGGCCAATATCTGGCTGGGCAGCTTGCAAGGGTGGCAGCGCTTCGTCAAAGCCAGTGCTCGTTCCAAATCAGGCCGACGAGCCATGCTGGCTCACCGCGAATCACGGGCGATCGCCCTTGGCACTGAAGGGAAGCTGCGAATATTGGCGGATCTGCTGACTGAGCATTACCCTGAACAGACGCTGGTTTTTACTAATGACAATGCCACTGTTTATCGAATTTCGCAGGATTTCCTGATTCCAGCCATTACTCACCAGACTCCGGTGAAAGAGCGCCACGACATTCTGCAACAGTTTCGAGCTGGAACCTATCGAGTCTTGGTGGCATCCCATGTGCTCAACGAAGGTGTGGATGTCCCCGCTGCTAGCATTGCGGTTTTGCTCTCAGGCACAGGCTCAGCCCGCGAATATATTCAGCGGCTAGGGCGCATTTTGCGAAAAGGTTCTGGTCAAAAACAGGCAAAATTATATGAGGTAGTGGCGGAAGAAACTGCCGAAGAAAACGTGTCGCGACGCCGCAGAAAATCGCCTAAACGCCCTGACTTTGTAGCAGCTCAGCGACCTTCACCGGGGCAGCTAGAGTTAGTGTCTCCGGCGACTCCCTCGCCTCAGAAACCTTATCCAAAAGAGCCCTATCCAAAAGAAAAAGAGCGATCGCTCCCACGGGCAGCGGAACAACCAGGAGCATGGAATGCAGCTGATTCGGGAAGCACCAATTCAGAAGAAGAGCATTCAGAAACAGAAAAGACGGATGAGCCGACGTGAACAGCCTATCCCCGAATGCGATCGCGCTCTATCTGCCGCAAAGCTTCTTGGCCGCCACCTACGACAAGTCCCATTGCAGAGCCAATCAGAGCGTAGTGAAGCCCTGAATTGGGATTGGGATCATCCCGATTGACTTCTGCAAGACTCAAACCCAAAACCGCTCCAAGCACGCAGGTCACAAGGCTTGAACACAGGATGCACTTAAAATTCATTGATCTCACCTCTTTGGCTCACCCATTCGCAGGATGTCAATTTTGCAAGTGAGAGGAACCTCTCCTTTTCCATCGTCTCAAATGACATGGGGAAGAGGTTCGTTCTGTTATCTTTTTTAAAATTCCTAAGAAGAATTGTGATGAAATATAGTGCTACGCGCTGATATAAAACTAATAGTTGATGGAGAAGCCACGCACCGCGTGGCTTCTCCATCAATACCTGTCTAACCTATCTGCGCATTGCTATACTGCGATCGCCCATTCTCAACTCATGCTCAAGTGAAGTTCCTTAAGCGAAGAGCCTCACAAGTTGGGACGAATCAGCGTGCTAAACAGCGCTCTCAGCTTCAATTCGATTTCGGCCAGCTCTTGAGCGGGATCTGACCCCTGAACGATTCCGGCTCCGGCGTAGAGCCGAGCGCGATTGCCGTCGAGAAGAGCGGATCGGATACCGACCAAAAACTCGCTGTTGTCTTGAGCATCGATCCAGCCAAAGGGAGCCGCGTAGAGCGATCGCTCAAAGGACTCATAGTGACGAATGTAGTCACAGGCTGTTTGGCGAGGCACACCTGCCACCGCTGGCGTCGGATGCAGGGCAGCGACCAAATCTAACGGATGCAAATCCTCTGATAGTTGGGCATAAATCGGCGTTTGCAGATGCTGAATGTTGGAAAGCTGGAGCAGACAGGGGAAAGGCGATCGCTGAGTCGAGATGCCGAGGGCTTCGAGCTGTTGGCTGATAAAGTCCACCACCAGTTGATGCTCATGCTGCTCCTTGAGGCTCGATAAGAGTCCGTTGGCAAAACGGGCATCCTCAGATGGGGTGTCGCCCCGTGGCGCAGAACCCGCGATCGCCTCTGTGGTCAACTTTCCCCGATGGATGCTCAACAAACGTTCGGGACTGGCTCCCAAAAACGTCTGTCCGTGCTGGTTTTGGGTCGCAAACACATAGCAGTCGGAATGAATCTGGCGAAGAGTTTGAAGCACTGTTGGAATGTGCAGCGGCGTCGCGAGGGAAACGTCGAGCTTGTGAGCCATGACGGCCTTGCTCAACTCATGGGTTTGAATGGCATCCAGCACTGCTCGAACAGACTGTTCAACCTGATTCCGCTCTTGGTTTGAGAGATGAGGAATCTGAGGAATCTGATCGGATATGTGGGACTCGTCTGGGGAGTGGTTCGACGGTTCGTCTTGTCCGCTCAAGCGATCGCTCGAATGCCAGTCTCTCAGTGGCTGAATTGGTGAGGGCGATCGGTGCGATCGCCGTCGTTCAGTGAGCGATCGCACTTGGTTAAAGGCCGTCCAAATCTGAGTACAGGCAGATCGCAGGTCGGTTTTTGAGGTCAGCGGTAAATTAGCAACGAAACTGCCCAGTTCCCCCTGACTGGCAATCTGCCACTGGGGCAAAATTAGACTGGCTGGAGCAAACGCAAATTCAGGACTGCTTGAGCTGGGGAGTGAGCAGGACGCCGGATCTAAAGATTCACCATCTGACGTGTCTGAACCCGAACGATCCACCGTTAACTGTTCTGCGTGGCTGAGTCGATTACCCATGCGAGAGGGGACTTCGATTTCCTCTTGGGTCAGATTAGATGTATCAGACGACGATGGCTGATCAAAAAACGTAAAGCGACAGAAAAACCGAGCCCCTGCAAATGGACAATCGACATCGCCAATCGTCAAGGTTTGAGCAAAACATTGGCGAATAAATCGCTTCGCTTGCACCATCCGATCGCTTCCGCTCACATGTAGGCTTGCGACATTCCCAATTGCTGCGATCGCTTCGCCCCGACGCCCATTTTCCCAATAAAAATATTCTTCATTTGCCGTTGCGATCGCATCCAGTGCCTTCAGCGGATCGACACCATAGAGCGGCACCGATAGACTCACGATCTGAGCCACTTGGGCGATCGCAGCCGAGCCGATGAATCCGGCAGTTCCCGCATTCGTTCCTAAATCTGTCGTGCGAATCAACTGCGATGTTGCATAGGGTTGCTCGTCTAACCGATCTCGAAGCGACTGTTGAACAGCGACAAAAAAATCATCAAAGTTGCGGATGCTTAAAAATGGATCTTCTCGATGAGGCGTGACAATCATAAGGTTATCAACAGCGATTTCCGAGAAACAGAACGGCTCTGCCCTTTGACATTAGCTAAGAGGATGTTTGAAACGTATTAACCAACACGCTGGAACAAGACTGATCCCCCTAAATCCCCCTTAAAAAAGGGGGACTTTGATTCCGATTCCCCCCTTTTAAGGGGGACTTTGATTCCGATTCCCCCTTTTTAAGAGGGACTTTGATTCCGATTCCCCCCTTTTTAAGGGGGGTAGGGGGGATCTGAAGTCGCATTGACGACTTCTCAAACATCCTCTAAAACGCTAA
>CAKZMO010000686.1 GCA_937128595.1 uncultured cyanobacterium
AGAGGTATAGCAATGCGCAGATAGGTTAGGACAGATATTGATGGAGAAGCCGCGCAGTGCGCGGCTTCTCCATCAACTATTGGTTTTATATCAGCGCGTAGCACTATATAGCAAGAGGTAGAATTCAGCATTCGGGATTCAGAATGAAATGCTTGCTGCGCAAGAGGGTTAACCCTTGAGGTTGCCTCAACCTAACTGCGATTTCTATAGGCAAGTCAGAAGGGAGAGATGGCTTTAATCCGAAGTGGCCTGTGAGTATGGGGATGAGTGAGGTGTAAAGTTTGAGCGTGGAGATAGAGGCGGGGTGCATTTCGGGTGCATCCATAGAGGCGATCGCCCACGATAGGCTGGCCTAGTCCTTGGGGACTGGCGGCGTGAACTCGAATCTGATGAGTGCGTCCGGTGATGGGTGTGAACTCGATACGGGTGTAAGTCTCTTGAGTTTCAGGTTGGTTTTTTGGATTGAGGACTCGATAGTGGGTGATGCTGGGTTTTCCATGGGTCGGGTGAACGCATTGACGAGGGCGATCGCTAGGGTCGCCCCAGAGGGGTAGATCAATGGTTCCTTGAGAGTGGTGAGGCATTTGAGGCAGTAAGGCTTCGTAGACTTTGTGAACTTGGCGCTGCTGAAACTGGTTGCTGAGATGGCGATGGAGTTCTGGAGTTTTCGAAAACAAAAGGATGCCAGAGGTGGGCTGGTCGAGGCGGTGGACTGGGGTGAAATTTGTCTTGGGAAACTGCTGACGGAGGCGAGTGAGGACGCTGTCTTGGGTGGTGAGGTGGCGTCCGGGAACGGAGAGGAGATTGGCGGGTTTGTTGATGGCGATGAGCCATTCGTCTTGATAGAGGATCGGTAGTTCAAATCCGGCTGGCGGTTGAGGTTTGTCAAGTTGTCCTGAGTCGATCTGAGATACAAGCCCGGAGAGCAGGAAGCCCATAATGGGCTGGCAGCGTTCGGCACAAGCTCCGTAGAATGTTCCTGGAATTTTGGAGCTGAACTCTGATGAATCGGAGGATTTGGCTGCTGTGCCTCCCCACCAGAATTCGGCCATGCTGACTGGGATGAGGTGGTGGGTGGCAGCGTAGTGGAGCAGCTTAGGGGCGCAGCAGTCTCCCGTTCCGGTGGGGAGTGGCTGGTCGGACATGGCTTCAAGGGAGGTGGACTTTCCAGCAAAATTGGTGAGTTGGTAGGCGGCGTGCATTTGGGCTTGAAGCTTTCGAGACAGAGACTTTCGTTGCTGCTTGAGGGTGCGAAGGTTCTGTTCTGCCTGTTGGATGCGTTGATGTAAGGGGGCGATCGCTTTTTCGTGCGCACGTTTGAGGTTGCGTTGCTCGATGCCGTCTTGCTGGCTGGCTCGGTTGAGATTTTGGAGAGCGTGCTGAAGTTCTTCTCCAGAGAAAGATTGATGAAGCTGATGGCGGCGCTGATGGCGATCGCGCTTTTGTTGCTGGTGGCGATCGCGCAACTGCTGCCGCTCTTGTTGTTGTTGTTGTTGGAGGGTGGTGTATTGCGATCGTTCGGGGAGAGATTGCAGCGTCAGTCGCTGCTGTTTGATGGTGTTGAGTTGGGTGAGGGTCTGAGCTTCTGCGAGGGCAACTTGTCCGCGTCCGGGAATGGGGGGAACCCACCCGCTGTGATGACTCTGGCGATCGAGCAAACCGGAGAAGGCTTTGAGGACGTAGAGTTCGTCGAGGTTGGGGGGATGAACAGGGTTACGGTCGCAGATTGAACGTGCACCATGGAGTGAGGTTTGGGAATCTTTAGTGAAGGGAATCTGGGGCGATCGCACGATGAGAACGCCGTACATTTTCCCTTCTTGGTTGTAGAACGAATTTTGGGCGAGCTGCTGCATGAGGTGTTGGGCGATCGCTTCAGCAAGCGGGGTGCGTGGCAAACCCAGGAGAACTCCGGTTTCTGGACAAAAACCGCTGTACGAGTAATAAGGGCTGGCACCATTGTTTTGGATAGTATTGGCCTGACTCGAGATAGCCCACAGCGTTTCAAAGGCTGTTGTGTCTATCCAACTGGATAGAGGTTGAAGAGTGTGGTCGGGAATCGATTGAGGTGTCGAGAGCATCGGTTGGGATAATCAGAAATTGGTAGCAAATTGTAGTTTGAGCTTGGAAGTCTGGACGGCGATACGGAGATTAAGGGAGAGATGCGGTCTTTGCAGCGGGTGATGCGATGGTGGGTAATGATTGGCGTGGCGGCGCTGGTTAGCTGTCTTTTTCACCCTGATATTACTTCGTCTGGCCCTCTCTGGCAGGGCACGCTTGAGCCTGATGTGCAGGTTGGGGGTATGGCCGAGCGTCAGACTTGGCTGCTTGAGTTCCCCCAATATTGGTCAACTCAGGGGCGATGTGAGGTGCGAGGGACAAGTTCAACCTTGCTAGTTCAATATGGCGATCGCCTAACGGGAACCATGCCCTGGATTTGGGATGGTGAGCACACAAGAGCAAGCTTTGACGGTGAGTTAGAGAATGGTCGTATTTCTTTGGAACTTGTGCCTCCTAATCAGCAGGGATTTGAAATTTCATACCAAGGTCGGAAAGCTGGGGTGAATGAGTTTTCTGGGCAGGCTAAGGCCGGTGGTATTTGCCGTCGGCGATCGGGAGAGTTTCGGTTAACCCAGCTCCCATCTCCGCGCAAACCTGTCAAAATGCCTGCTGTTGCTCTGTTGCAAAAGCCTTTTGAACAAGAGTTTTTGATGACGAACTACTTTGACCACGATACGCCACGCCAGTTTGTGGATGCGAATGGCTATGTGGTGAACTGGCAGGGCGATCGCCTATCGGTGGGGAGTCCGGGGGCGGGCATTGATGGTCATGCGGGATATGACTGGGGTACGCCTGAAGGAACTCCACTCTTGGCGGTTGCGGATGGAGTGGTGAAGTTTGCGGGCGAGGGAGACGAATTTTTCTGCCCCCCATTAGACCAAATGACAACAGGACTCTATGTGTATTTGGAGCATGAGACTGAAACGGGCGATCGCTATGAGACGGAGTATATTCATTTGAGCCGTATTGATGTGCGATCGGGAGAACGGGTGACGGCTGGGCAGGTGATTGGCCTATCGGGAAATACAGGATGTAGCACGGGGCCACACCTGCATTTTGGGGTACGACGCTTTGTGGGGCGCTCAGAAAAGATATTAGTTGACCCCTACGGCTGGAGTCGAGAGGGGGTTGACCCGTGGAGTCGAGATGCGGAAGGGATGGAAAGCGTTTGGCTGTGGAAGCCGGGACAGGCTCCGGTGCTGCATGAGTATGGTCGCCAGAGCTAGGATTTGAAGGAGAAAGCGGCGATCGCCAAGCAGCCCCAGCCAATCAGGTAGGCTGCGCCTCCAATGGGAGTGATGGCTCCGAGCCATTTGATACCGGAAAGACTGAGGGCATAGAGGCTCCCGGAAAAAATGATCGTGCCGACGATGAAGGCGATGCCTGCACTGTTGAGCCAGGTCTGGGCGGCTTGGCTCTGGGTCAACAGCACAACGACTAAGAGCAAGGCCAGAGCGTGGTACATCTGGTAGCGGGTTCCGGTTTCAAAAATTTCGAGGGCGCGATCGCTCAGCTTGTCTTTGAGTGCATGGGAGGCAAAGGCTCCACCTGCGACGGCAAGCCCTCCAAGTAGGGCGGCGATGCCCATCAAGATTTGAACCATAGGTTTGAGTTTACGAAGGGATACCTATTCACGCTAAAGCAGAGTTTTGGCGATCGCAATGGGAACGAAATGGGCGATCGCCCCGAGTCTCATCTCTGGACTCAAGATATTGGATTTAGTCTTTTGCTGCACGTTTTGAGTCTACACATAAGACTAATTGAGAAAGCGATTTTGTTCGTCACTCTAGAAGGAGAATAGTCCTGGTGGGAGCGGGAGTGGAGAGAAAGGACTGGGGGCGATCGCCTCCTAATGAACGGATTTTCAGGGAGAAAAGTAGCCTAAAATTTAGTCCATTTTTAGTCCATTTTTGATTGACAGACTCTAAAACTATTTTATTACAGGAGTTACAGGTCTTTGATTATTTGCGGATTACACAGTTAATCAGAGCGGACACATCATGGGTATCAGCGTTGTTCCTTGTAAAAGAAGACTGGCATCTGATGCAGATAGATTTGTATCAAAAGGCTTCACCTCGACCACAGCAACGCCCGCAATTGATTTGCGGAGCGGGAAAACAACGCAGCCAGAAGCCTTTCGATAGTACCTTTAGCACTGTCTCAGAATTTTTAGCTCTCACTCCACAAGAAACAACGCTCGTCGAAATCAAACTCG
>CAKZMO010000687.1 GCA_937128595.1 uncultured cyanobacterium
GATGCCTTTCGGCGCGAAAACCAGATGCCCAGGGATTATCGTCCGCGCAGTTTGCTCGAACTGTCGGAATACATGGCATTTACGGAGCGCTATGGCAAACGTCGGATTCCGTTACCCGGTCGGCGCAGTCAGCAGTTAATCATTTTGCGGGCGCAAACTTTCTCGCAGCAACAACCGCCTGAAACGATGGTGGATATGGAGCAGGCGGCGGAGGGGGCGACTAATGATGGCGATCGCACCTGGAATACGGCGCCACTTCAGCAAGTCCGCGACAAAATGGTGGCCCAAGAGCCAGACAATGACGAAAGTTCGCTGCGAAAAGTGGTTGTTAAAGAACTGATGGAATATCTAGAAGCCCGCAACCAGGAAGATTGTGCTGATTATTTTGCCTTGCGGCTGCAGGATTTGCCCGCCAGCGAAATCGAATCAATTTTGGGACTAACGCCCCGCCAGCGTGATTATTTGCAACAGCGCTTTAAGTACCATCTGATCCGGTTTGCCCTGTCTCACCATTGGGAACTGGTGCATCAATGGCTAGAGGCTGATTTGGAACGCAATTTGGGGCTGACGCCGCAGCAATGGGATTTACTTCATGAAAAGCTGACGCCGTCGCAACAAGAATTATTGAGATTGAAGATGGACAAAGTGGAGGATCGGGCGATCGCGCAGACGCTTGGCTGCACGGTTACCCAGATGAATAAACAATGGTCAAAAATCTTAGAACTGGCTTGGGAGATTCGCAACGGTTAAACTCAACGGAGAAGCTTTAATGTTGATGAAGACAGCCAGTGCTGCACAAAACGGCTCCAGTTCCCGTATTGTATGGCACGAGGGCAGTATCTACCTGAGTCTCAACGTACTCCAATTATGGAGCAGGGAATAACTACTAATAGCGTTGAGGTAGGGGAGAGATTGATTGTGATCGGTAATAGTGGTGTCGTCGCAGTTTGAAAAAGTTTGGTGCGATCGCGAATTCAGTATCCGGAGCAAGGGGGTTGACCTATGAATAGAGACGCAGAAGCCATAAAACATCTACTGGCATGGCTGTCACAAGATCCAGACCCAGACACGATGATGCTATCTGAGATGGAGACGAGTGACGGGGTTAACTCCGATCCGTCATCCGGGCTGGAAGAACAGTCGTCAAGTCATTTAGACCCCCTTGATTCCGAGGATATTGGTCCCTCATTTCAGTCTCTCCGCGAATCAAGCTACCGTTCGTTTGAGCAAACTTCATTTGAACTGGGAGATATACCTGTCGTGCAAGACCGTTTCCATGCTCTGTTGAAGCGTCGACTCCAGACAGAAATTGAACAGAATCCCCCACTGTTCCCCTGGGAGTCCGAGCTTACTGATTACGCTCCTGAGACGGAGCCTGCGATCCCTGCCCTAGCGATGGCTGGATTTTGGGAAGAGCAGCTTAAGCGTCTCAATGTTCCAGTTTCCATGCCAGAGGGGGTTCTGGCAACCATTCTCGAAAAATGTCAGACGGTGGCGCAGTCCTCGCTGCGGGAAGGAGCCAAGCTAGTCAAAGCTGTTGAAGAGCTATTTCCCGGCGAAGGCCATACCCTGAACCAATTGGCTGGGCTGGTATTGACGCCGCCTACTCGGTCTGGCTCATCCACCCTGGTTAATCAACCTGGATTGCCGGGCAGCTACGAGGCGGCAACTCAGCCGCAACAGATGGCGCTATCGCTGTTGGCGGCTCGTGAAATTATGGGTCTGTTGACGCTGCATGTTTCGGCAGATCAACCGATCGCAACCCGTCAGTGGTTAACGCCCGCCGGAGCCTTGACCCTCAGCACCGAATATCAATCGGAGTTGGGGCAACTGCGAGTGCAAGGTCAGGTTCCTAACGCCGGGACGCTGTCGTTGCAGGGTGATTCATCCCAAACGATCGCCCAGCGGGGTGACCACGGACGATTGGGTGCTGAACTGTTTGATGTCGTTCCAGGACAGCCCTACGCCCTCACTCTGACGTTGACTGGCCTCGACCAACCGCTAAGTTTTGTGATTCAACTTAGCTAACGGATCATCTACGTCTGAACACCTCTGAACATTTCTGAATTACGTCTGAACACCTCTCTGTATTGAATCAGTATGGTGCGATCGAGTGATCGTTCGACGCGATCGCACACTCTTCGGTGATTTTCTTTCTTTATCTGTGTGAACGCTGACTGAATCGGGTCTAAACCTTTTAACCGTCTCTCATTGCGATCGTTGGTTTCCTTGTTAAACTGGCGATCGCTTTATTTATGCTTTTTTTTTTGAACCAAAGCCTAACGTAAGATTGACTTTACGTGGCCTGTTTTTTATAACACTACACATTGGCGATCGTGATCAGGCTACCACCTAATTGAAATAGGGCACCAATATTATGGACGACCCTTAAAACCCTACCTTTGATAGGTTCACCTGATATGTTCAACATAACGTTACCGGTTCTGAGAAGTTAGAAAGTGGTCGCTTTCTAAGTTAGGAATCTATCTGTTAAAACTTGACAAAGACGGATAATTTTAAATGAATGCACTATTTTCTGTGATGATGCTTTTTCGTCTAACAGCAAAAGTGGTCTGCATAACCAAACGCTTTAGCTAAGCCACAAAAGGGGGATAATTACCACTGGGCTGGCTTAGTGACTGTCTGTCCGTTTGATAATAGATAATAATCAGGAAATTGGTGATTGACGTATTGCTCTTTGCTAATTGAAAATGAACGAGGAGCTAGCTGGTTCAATTCCTTGTTTTTTCTTTTGTAAGGGAATGCAAAATAAACGTCTTTGTCTGGAAATAGTCTGTTTGCTGTCGTAAGCGCAGGTGACAAATCAGTATCTCCAGTTACTAGAACAGCTACATCACAGGTGTCTTGAATAAATATTTCAATCAGTTGTAATGCTAGCTTGACATCTGTTTCTTTTTCTTCGTATCTCTTGTCGGTAGCCTTGCAATACTGGCATTTGCTCTTCTTAGATTTAAATCTACTCAGATTAACAATAATACCTTCAGCCTTTAAGCACTGGATAAATAACTTATGTCGCTGAGTGACTTGAGCATCCACAGATTCTCGATGCTTAGCTAGTGCTGAGAAATAGTAGATATCGCTTAATACGGCTTCTTTACCGAACCGATATAAATAACTTTGGCAAAGACTTTTAAGGTTGAGCCATTTAGTCGATTGCCCGTTTAAATCCTTTTGGGCCGTGCGAAGAGAATGATAGAGATTAAAGCCATCGACTAAAAAACTGACTCTCACCTTGTTCCCTGACTACGCCCAAATACTAAAAGACCGATGGATCGTAACCCATCGGTAGCCAGCGAGCCGAAGCCCA
>CAKZMO010000688.1 GCA_937128595.1 uncultured cyanobacterium
CTCCTGATCCGAGTAGGCCCAAGGACAACAGACTTGCCGTAATTTTTTTTGCGATTCTTGCTGGAGCGGATGAGATTCGGGACAGCATAAATGTCGGTTGAGTCCTTATCGTCTGAATACTAAAAAACGTGGGGATCTCGTAGATTGAGGTTTTGAATCTGGCTCAGAGCTGAGATCCTCATCTTGATTGACTCAGCATCAATCGATATCTTGAGGTTGGGGAGCGAATGGAGAGTTTCTGTCATCATCGCATAGCTGTTATTAGCCCTACCCTAAAATAAACCACTGAGATTTCTCTGTCCCTATAAGCTGTGAGCGTTTAGATTCTTTACTCATGACTACATCCCAAGTTGCTCCCTTCGGAAGCTGGCAATCTCCCATCACCTCTGACTTAATTGTGGCCGGAACTATCCGCTTGGGTGAAATTCGACTCGATGGCGATGCCGTGTATTGGCTCGAAGGTCGCCCTAAAGAAGGAGGCCGTTATGTAGTGGTGAAGCGATCGCCCGATGGTTCTACGATTGACATCACGCCGCCGAAATTCAACGTGCGGACGCGGGTTCATGAGTATGGCGGAGGAGCCTACATCGTTCACAACGGAACGATCTACTTCTCCAACTTTTCTGACCAGCGTTTATACCAGCAGGTTCCAGGACAAGCGCCGACACCGCTCAGTCCTGACGCTGCCTTTCGCTATGCTGATGCTGTAGTGGATGAGACGCGCGATCGCCTTATCTGTGTTCGCGAAGACCATCGGGGCGACGGGGAAGCAGTCAATACCATCGTTGCTATCCCGATTGGTGGAAGGGAGCCGTCTGAAGGAGAGGTGCTAGTTTCGGGCAGCGATTTCTATGCCTCGCCGCGTCTCAGTCCCGACGGCTCTATGCTGAGCTGGATCTCTTGGAACCATCCCGATATGCCTTGGGATGCAACTGAACTGTGGGTTGCTCCAGTTAACTTGGATGGCGTGCTCAATACCCCTCAAAAATTGGCAGGAAAGACTCGTCAATCGATCTTCCAGCCAGAATGGTCGCCAGATAGCGTACTTTATTTTGTGAGCGATCGCACAAACTGGTGGAACCTATATCGCTGGTCGCCACAATCTGGTGATGTGGAACCTATCTGTCCCAAGGATGCCGAATTTGGTTTGCCTCAGTGGGTCTTCGGCATGTCAACCTACGGTTTTGAGTCCGCAGAATCTATCATTTGTACCTACAACGAAGATGGCATTCAAAATTTTGCGCGTCTCAACACCAAAACTCAAGAACTGACTGTCTTTGATACTCCTTATACCAGCATTAATGGATTACAGGTGCAGCCAGGGATCGCGGCTTTCGGCGCGGGTTCTCCAACGGTGCCAGGGGCGATCGCCATGTTGGGGTTGTCCACAGGTCAGGTTGATGAACTGCGACGTTCCAGCACGGTAGACATGGATGAAGGCTATTTATCCGCTCCTGAAGTCGTGGAATTCCCAACCGAAAATGGTCTCACCGCTTACGGCTTTTACTACGCCCCAAAAAATCAGGACTTCACCGCTCCAGAAGGTGAAAAGCCGCCATTACTCGTCAAAATTCACGGCGGGCCGACGGCATCAACTTCTACTAGCCTTGACCTGCGCTTGCAATATTGGACAAGCCGAGGCATCGCCATTCTAGATGTCAACTACGGAGGCAGCACAGGCTATGGACGAGAGTATCGTCAGCGGCTCAATGGCAACTGGGGCATTGTTGACGTTGACGACTGCGTCAACGGAGCCCAATATCTCGTCAATCAGGGTAAAGCTGATGGCGATCGCCTCATGATTGACGGAGGTAGTGCTGGCGGTTACACCACTCTAGCGGCGCTGACTTTTCGCGATACCTTCAAAGCCGGAGCTAGCTACTATGGCGTCAGCGATGCCGAAGCGTTGGCTCAAGATACCCACAAGTTTGAGTCGCGCTATCTCGACAGCCTTATCGGAGCTTACCCTGCTGAGAAGGAGAAATACGTTGAGCGATCGCCCATTCATGCGACAGATAATCTCTCGTGCCCGGTGATCTTTCTCCAAGGTGATGAAGACAAAATCGTGCCGCCCAATCAAGCAGAAATGATGGTCGATGCTCTCAAGGAGAAGGGACTTCCTGTAGCTTATGTCTTATTTGAAGGAGAACAACACGGATTTCGCAAAGCCGAAAACATCAAGCGTGCCCTAGACGCCGAACTTTATTTCTATGCTCAAGTCTTTGGGTTCGAACTCGCTGATGATATTGAGCCTGTGGATATTGCCAACCTGTGAAGCATACTGCTCAGCGATTCTTTTAGCCCCTTTCATCTATAGCAATGCGCGGATAGGTTAGGACAGATATTGATGGAGAAGCCGCGCACCGCGCGGCTTCTCCATC
>CAKZMO010000689.1 GCA_937128595.1 uncultured cyanobacterium
GAAAGTCCATCCACTGAACATTGGCTACGGCAGGATGCAGCAGCGTCGATGCCACTTCTCGATAGAGCACCGTCACAATACGTTTGCCCAACTTCTGAGCACAATCCACTTCTTCCCAACAAAAAGGAGAGGTTACGGCACTAGGAGAGATAATAAAGAGAAAGTTTTCAGAATTCTCAATGCCGTTAAAGACCTCTTGTTGAAAATCGACTCCAGACTCAATATTTTCTTGATCAAACCAGGTCGTCATACCTTGAATCTGAAGCGTCTCATTGAGCTTGCGGGCAAAATCCGCATCTGCACGAGAATAAGCGATGAAGACATTAACGGTGGCATTGGGTGGGAGTTCAGCGCTGACCTGCAAAAAGACTTCCTGAAGCGGAATTGGGCTGTATTGGGGAGTATTGTGCGCGGCTCGAAACCAGTTTTGAAAATGCCGTAGCTCATGCCCTCGCATGAGGATGCTAGGGTTTTTTTTCTGCTGCTTCCACTTCATCGCCTTCGCTAGCAACAACTTGTGCTGATTGTGATACCCAGCATCTTCCGCCAAGATATTCAGCAACTTGCTGGGTGCTGACGGATCACCGCTCTCACTGAAATATTGCCTAAAGTCGATGAATTGGAGGTTGCGAAAACCTGAGGGGACATCGTCCATCTCAATCGAATGAATCAACACAGGAATGATGCGCTTGTTGAGATACTGGGCGTATTCCAGCTCTTGGCGACAATAGTCTGATTGGAGAGAGGCAGGGGAAATCATCCAAACAATATTGTCTGCTTCTTCAATGCCTGCATTAATCTCGTCTTGAAATTCTGTGCCCGTTTTGATGTCGGTGCGATTAATCCAAACGGTGATGCTTTCACGCATCAGCAAAAAGCGAATATTTTCGCGCTCGACATGATCAACCTCGGCATGGCTAATGAACACATGAGTCATCAAATAATTCGCGTTTTTGATGCTCTCGCAGATGTATTCACAGTGGGTGTCGGTCGGGATGCAGGGAGGCTGCTCGTCCTTAAAGCGAGTTTTGAGCCAGGTCTCGGCCTCTGTGCGATCGCTCCCTACGAGCAGATATTCGGTGCGGCGCTGATGCTCTTCCCAATCGAGGGCTTGGGTCAACAACAAAGTATGCTGCTGCACGTAGCTTTGATGGCGGTGAAACAGTTCGACCAATCCTTTCAGAGAGGCGTCAAAATCATCAAGTTCTTCTCGAAAGTAGACCCAGTTGATTTTGCTGACGGTGGGATGCATGTGGGAAAAGCTGGAATGCAGTCCCTGCTCTTGATAGGTTTGCCAATCTGCGTCGGTGCCATGAGGATTGCGCTGTTGCCAAGTGTCGCGGCTGATCTGCTCGATATGAAGGAGTGGAATCACCCGCTTGTTGAGTCGTAGTGCTAGCTCAATCTCCTTGAGGCAATAGGGAGAGTTGACCGCATGGGGCGCAATGATAAATATGAAGTTGTGAGCTTTTGTGATGCCATCGTCGATTTGTTGCTGAAAATCGACCCCTAGGGGAATATCGTTTTTGTCAAACCAAACATTGATACCCTGCTGTCTCAATTGTTCTTCTAATCGGAAGGCAAAGTTTAGGCTGTCGGCCCGTCCATAGGAAATGAACGCGTCGAAATAGCGGTTCATTTCCTTGCTTGCGGCAATGAAGTCCTCGTGGAGACGCAGGGGCGGAGGCTGAATTCGAGTTTGGTTGGCGATCGCCAACCAGTTTTCGGCATCTACAAACTGATTTCCCGACAACAGCAAGCTTTTGTCGCGGTCAGATTGTTCCCACTTTAGAGCTTTGACCAGGAGTTGCTTGTGCTGCGCGAAATAGTCTGCATGATCTTGTAAAACTCGCAGCAACATCGCCATCGCTTGAGACACATCAGCCTCGAACGTCTCGGGATTGTTGTAATGTGCAAAATCGACAAATTGAACGGTTTGCAAACCGATCGGGAGACTCTGAAGATCAATCGGCTCTACCAGCACAGGGACAATTCGCTTGTGGTAGAGCTGGGCGTGGCGAAGCTCTTGCTGACAAAACGGTGAGTCTAACGATTGCTGAGACATCAAGAACACGACGTTGTCGGCGCGCTCGATCCCTCGATTGATCGCCTCCTGAAAGTCTTCGCCTGTGCGAATATCAATATCATTGCTCCAGAGGGTGATGCCTTCGCGACGGAGTTGGCGCTGCACCTCCTGCTGAACAACGGCATCATCTTCAGAATAAGAGAGAAAAACCTGAGTCATCCCGTTGGAGGTATGTTTCAGGCTTTCGCCAATATATTCACAATGGAGATCAGTGGGGACACAGGGCGGCTGCTCTTCATAAAATCGAGTATTGAGCCAGACTTGAGCCGCAGGACAATCTTCTGGGGACAGTAGAAGGGGCGATCGCCGTTGATTTCGTTGCCAGTGCAGGGCTTTATTGAGCAAATCAGTATGCTGCCCAACATAGCTCTGATGCTGCTTCAGCAAGTCACACAGCTTTTTAAACCATTCTTCAAAATCGTCAATACTTTCTCGAAACATGACCCAGTTGATTTTGCCAATCACCGGATGCAAGTTCTGATAGCTAGAGTGCAGTCCTTTTTCTCGATAGGCTTCCCAGTCTGTGTCCGTACCTTGAGGATTTCGCTGCTGCCAGGTATCACGGCTAACTTCTTCAACATGCATCAAAGGGATGACGTGCTTGTTGAGCTTGAGGGCTAGCTCAATTTCTTTAAGGCAATAAGCCGAGTTGACAGCGTGAGGCGAAATCAAAAAGAGAAAATTATGGGATTCCTCTATGCCATCGTTGATTTGATTCTGAAAGTCAACGCCAACCGGAATATCGTCAAAGTCAAACCAGACTTGAAATCCTTCAGCAACGAGGCGCTCATTCAGATGAATGGCGAAACTTTTGCTGTCGGCACGGCCATAGGAAATAAAGGCATCTTGGTAATGACCCATAATTCACTTTTCTTGCTGAGGTTGTGACGACAATCTGTAGGCGTCGTCAAGGTAAGTCAGGGGGATTGATCTCCATGCCTGGCTCTCCCGATCGAACTTTGGCATACCACCAGTCGCGAGTTTCCGGTTGAAGCCGAATCCAATACAGCGTCAAAATTGTAGTCTCTGGTGAATATTCTGCATTGAGAATTTCAACGGAATACGACGGACATCGTTTTGCTGCGATATCGGCTACAAACCTGCGCCCAACTCGCCGCCAACTCGGTTCTTTGCTGTGCCACTGAATGCGACAGCAAGGCCAAGGAAGTTCTTCGCGGTCAAACAGTCGACAGCAGGGGCCAATCACCCGATAGGTAAAGTGCCCCCCTGGACTTGAGAAAATGTGCCCCGACGACAACGGATGGCTAGCAGTGCAATCCGGATTGAACATGGCTCCTGATTGTTCGTTTTCGGAGGAAACTGTGCTTAAAAACATCTGCCGTGCATTGCCCTCCCCCTCAATCTAGCCATCTATGTTTTAACCTTTTCCCGCCTCAATTGATCCTGATCAAGGCGGTTATTTCTCGAAAATCAAAGTACAGAGCAATTTGCCGTATCCGCGTCTATCCGCATCGTGGGATTGCATGTGGCAACTTGTCTAGCCTTTACTTGTCTAGCCTTTAAAGGTTGCTGTAATGCGGTTCATGGCTTCTTCGACATTCTCGCGACTATTGAAAGCAGAGATCCGGAAATATCCTTCTCCTGCTGCACCAAATCCAGAACCTGGTGTGCCAACAACATTGCACGCCTGCAAGAGCTTGTCGAAAAAGTCCCAGCTAGTCAGCCCATCTGGAGTCTTTACCCAGACGTAGGGAGCATTGACACCGCCATAGACGGAGATGCTCGCTTCTTGCAGCTTCGTGCAGATAATGGAAGCATTATCGAGATAGAAGCGAATGAGTTCTTGAATTTGAGCTTGACCTTCTTCGGAGTAAACGGCTTCAGCTCCTCGCTGTACGATGTAAGAGACTCCGTTGAATTTGGTCGATTGGCGACGATTCCAGAGTTTGTGAAGCTCTACATCTGAACCATCGGAAGCTTTTGCAGTTAAAGACTTAGGGACAACCGTGAGCGCGCAGCGGGTGCCTGTAAATCCCGCATTTTTAGAGAAAGATCGAAACTCGATTGCACAGTCCTTGGCTCCCTCGATTTCGTAGATGGAGTGGGGCAAATCCGGATCGGTGATGAAGGCTTCGTAGGCCGCATCGAATAAGATGATCGAGCCATTGGACTTGGCATAGTCTACCCATTTTTTTAGGTCTGTCTTCGTCGCAGTTGCTCCAGTGGGGTTATTAGGAAAACACAAATAGATCAGATCGACTTTCGCATCGGGAATGGGAGCTGTGAAGTTGTTATCTGCGGTCATCGGCAGATAGACCAGCCCTTCATATTTGCCATCGTCGTTCACAGAGCCTGTGTGACCCGCCATGACGTTGGTATCGACATACACTGGATAGACCGGATCGGTGACGGCGATGGAGTTGTCTTTGCCGAAGATGTCGAGAATGTTACCCGTATCGCACTTGGAACCATCAGAGACAAAAATTTCGGAGGCGTCGATGTCGCACCCGCGAGAATGAAAGTCGTGAGCTGCAATTTTTTCACGCAGCCACAGATAGCCTTGCTCTGGGCCATAGCCCTTGAAGGATGAGCGATCGCCCATTTCTTCGACCGCCTTGAGTATTGCCACGCGACAGGCTTGGGGCAGCGGCTCCGTCACATCACCAATGCCGAGTTTGATAATCGGTGCGTCTGGATTGGCCTCTGCAAATGCGCCGACGCGCCGTGCTATTTCAGGAAATAGATACCCTGCTTTGAGCTTGAGATAGTTGTCGTTAATCGTTGCCATAGTCATCGCTACATACGCCGTTCACATAGTTTACTGCTGACTGCGTAGCTTGGCAGCGATTGATGATACCCGCAGAGCGAATGGGGGGTCAGATTACTCTTCATCGCTTATGCTGCTTTGGCTGAGTCAGCATAGTGCCAGTAGGTCATGCCGTTGTCGTCGGTGGTTGAAATGTCTATGCCAAAAAACTCCATGCGTTCGAGGTTTGTCGGTGATGTCTTGGAGTTTTTGCTGGGTGGTGCAGCCTTTGAACTAGGCGGCAATTGGTTTAGTTATCCAGCGTCGGGGGTGATGCGGAGGAAGTCGTGAATGGCGGCGAGTTGGGCTTTGGGCTGGATAGGCCATTTTTGCTGTTTGACGGGTTCGACGATGGGTTCTTCGAGAATTTTGGTACCCGGAAGGAAGGATGCCCTGTTGGGGCGAGCGGCCGCTCGCCCGTACCGAGTCGGGGGCCGCTCGCCC
>CAKZMO010000690.1 GCA_937128595.1 uncultured cyanobacterium
CCACAGTGACGCCTGCGCCTTCCGCCACGCCGACGCTATCACCGACCCCGGCACCTACACGCACCCCGGACCCGGACGCGACCAACACCTTTACACCCACACCTTCCACCACACCGACTATTCCGCTTGAAAGCATCTAACACCGTTTGTGCAGTCTAATACAACGGCATACAATACACGCAACATACTCGCATACCCAAAGGGGGGGCTATGTTTGGCGGCAATATCCTGGAAGTTGTTATCGGCCTGATCTTCGTCTTTAGTCTGCTGGCCATTCTCGTCACGCAGATCAACGGCCTTATTAGCACAGCCCTCAACCTGCGTGCCAAGCAACTCAAACAAGGCATTCAGGAGATGATCACCGATCAACGGATACAGGCCAAAGTCCTCGCCCATCCAATCATTGATATGGTCCAGGCCACTGTGGTCGCTGATGCCAACCTCAGCGATGAGCAAGCAAAGAATATCAACCGTATTGAAGAAACCGACGTCAGTTACATCCCACCGGAGACGTTCGCCGAAGCCTTGATCGCCATTTTAATCGCGGAGTCCGATCAGGAGTTATTTGTACCCTTTCAGCGTGCCATCCAGCGACTGCCCAACGGCTCGGAAAAATCCCAATTGCGTGAGCTATCCCGTCAATTACGTTCTGTATTTGACGAAACCACGCTGCGCCAAATCTATTCCGTCGCACAAAACCTCACCGATGAAAAAGGCCGTAAAGAAATCCTCGCCCAACTCGAAGAGTTTGAGAACTCGCTGCAAAATGTGCTAGGTCGCAGTGATGACATGGTGCCCCTGCTTGACGGCGTCAGCAAAATTGGTGATGAAGCCTTTCAATCTGCCATGAGGACCATTCTGGTTTCCGCACAGAATCTGGAAGAAGCCAAGAAACAAGTCAAAGCGTGGTTTGGTGATAAGATGGACCGTGTCTCTGCTCGTTTTGCTACGATCATCAAACGCTACTCGATTGTCGTCGCCCTGACGCTCACCGTTGTGCTGAATGTGGATACACTGCACCTCGGTATTGTACTGTGGGAAGATGATGACTTACGTAGCAACGTCGCTGAAGCCGCCAGAGAATTCGATACCTCGCAGGAGGGCGTGAGCCTGCCATCTGAAACTGTGGACGTCTATGCGGATGGTTCAGCCATGATGATCCCCATTGTCGAGGAAGCACAGGACGGCACAGAGGGCGAAAACAACACCGAAGCTGATGATGGGACCACCCTCGAAGATGTACAGGAACAGGCCGAAGCCACACAGGAAACACTACAAACGCTACTCGACCTCAACCTGCCCATTGGCTGGCAATACGTCACCGTGACCGATGAGATGGTCACACAGGCCCGTGAACTTGGCTTACGTGACCCCAGGGACAACGTCAATAATATCTATAATCTGATACCCGGTAATTCCAGTGATTGGTTGTTGTTATGGGTGCAAAAAATCATCGGCATCATCCTGACGACGATTGCCGCATCACAAGGTGCGCCCTTCTGGTTTGATCTACTCAACCGCCTGACTCGCCGGAGTTAATACCATTAGGGGTCACGCTCTTATGTAGCACAGTGTAGAGGAGTGCCTGTGTGCGCTCCCGAAAATAATCAGTCAACTGCGTACGTCCTAACAATTAAAAAAGCCGCTATCTACGTGATAGCGGCTGCATAGTTTTTAGAGAATAGGAACCGCCAGGACGCTAAGACTTTCTGACTATTGTCTCCGCGAAACTCTATAATTAGCCTGCACCATTCATGATGCGATGGCCGAGTTCGCTGCCCACCTCCAACATGGATTTCACGGCGTCATGCGAATGCGCCTCTGAATAGATGCGCAGCACTGGCTCTGTACCACTAGGACGGATCAGCAGCCAGCTATTGTCCTCCATGTAGAACTTCACCCCATCGAGGGTATCCACACGGGCCACGGTCTCACCATTGATGTGCGATGGGGCCGCATTTACCAGCCGACGCACAACTTCTTTCTTCGGCAATTTATGTGCGAGCTTGGCATCATGACGGGCGTAAACTGCCGGGCCAAAATTCGCTTGCAGGTCAGCGACGATCTCATGCAGTGGCGCACGGGCGTGGGCCATCACTTCGAGCAACAGTAAGCCCATCAGAATACCGTCACCTTCTGGGATGTGCCCGCGCACGCTGATACCGCCACTCTCCTCACCACCGATGAGGACATCATTGGTTATCATCAGGTCGGAGATATGGTTAAAGCCAACCGGCGTCTCGTGCAGGTTCAAGCCGTATTTTTCCGCCAATGTGTCGATCATCAATGTGGTGGAAACCGTCTTGACGACATCACCACGCATGTCCTTATTTTCCACCAGATGACGCAACGTCAGTGCGAAGATGTGATGCGGATCAATAAAGGTACCGTCAGCGTCAATCGCACCGATGCGGTCCGCATCGCCGTCCGTGGCCAGGCCAACACCCGCTTGAGTCCGTTGCACGGCGGCCACCAGTTCGTTCAGATGCATTAGGATCGGCTCCGGGTGGATGCCACCAAACCCTGGGTTAAGCAGACCACGAATTTCGGTGATGTGGGTGCGCGTGCGCGACAAAATACCAGTGAACGACCCACGCCCTGAACCCCACATGGCATCCGCGACAACGGTTAATTCAGCACGAGAGATGGTGTCCATATCAATCAACTCGGAGAGATGTTGATAGTACATCCAGGCCGGGTCAAAACGGATGATCAGGTCTTGCTTGACGGCCTCATCGTAATTCATGATGTTGACCTGGTTGCCACTGTTCTGAATACGCGCCAACTCAACTTCAATTTCCGCATGCTGGGCCGGGGTCGCCGCACCACCATAGGCCGCTTTGATCTTGAAGCCATTGTAACGTGGTGCATTATGGCTGGCGGTGATCACAATACCCGCATTGGCCGCTTTATGCTTGACATTGAACGAGACCGCAGGCGTGGGGGCATCAGTTCGCGTCAACCAGGTGACGATGCCATTTGCCGCCATCACACGGGCGGTATCCATTGCAAAACGATCAGATAGGAAACGTGTATCGTAGCCCACCACCACTTCCGGAGCGTTGCTGCCGCTGTGTTTCTTATTGACCCAATCCGCGACAGCCTGTGAAACCAGTCGTAAATTCTCAAAGGTGAACGTATCCGCAATAACGGCACGCCAGCCATCAGTACCAAATTCAATCATGACGTCAAATACTCCATAAATGCCTAATAAGCACCTAAGGCGACTATATCCAAAGTCGCCTTAGTGGGGGGAATACTATACGCAAAAAATTTCCGTTCTTCGGGCACAATTTACCCGGTTTAGCCAACTGCCGACCAACTACAATGGACGCACACCTGTAACATCCAACCCCGTTTGAGACAGCAGCTCTTGTGCCCGCTCAGAGGTCAGATCAAGGTCATTAAGGATGCTATACGGTAGATTATGTTGCTTCACATATTGCGGCAGCATACGCAGCGTATCGGCGATGTCATCCGTTTTCAACTGACCCAGGCGAATACCCGCTGAACTCAGCGTAGCACGGATAGGGTTGATATCCTGGCCATGCAACGCCGATGCGATGATAATACCCGGACCGATCAAATCCGCATATGGGACCGAGGTCAGGCCGCTGGTGCGGGCTAATTTCGGTTCGATGGCATAGGCAAAATACTGCTCACTGCCTTCCTGTGGCCGTGAGTGCCCAAGCTGACT
>CAKZMO010000691.1 GCA_937128595.1 uncultured cyanobacterium
AGATAGGTGAGGACAGATATTGATGGAGAAGCCGCGCACCGCGCGGCTTCTCCATAAACTATTGGTTTTATATCAGCGCATAGCACTATACTTACGCAATGTTGCTTACATAATCTTTACAGTCTCAGGTCTGAAGTCCCCTGTTGACGAGGCCATCTGCACGGATAGACTGGGAGCAGTGTTTTTGCGGTTCAATGGAGTACCTTCTACGTGGTGCTGAATCAAGCGTTTTGTCAGGCACAGATTTCAACAGGCGCAGAGGGAACCCGTTGTTCTTATTTCTAAAGCATTTCTCTTAAGGTAAAAAATTTATGGCTGTTCATCCGTCTCCATCTTCTTTTATTTCTAAGCCGATTAAGTTTGGTACCGATGGCTGGCGAGGGTTAATTGCTGCTGACTTCACCTTCGAACGGGTCGCTCAGGTCGCACCACTGGCGGCGATCGCCCTCGAAAAAAGTTACGGAACCGACTCCGGAAAAACGGTGATCGTAGGGTATGACCGTCGCTTTCTATCAGAAGAGTTTGCCAGGGTTGCAGCCGAATCGATTCAAGCCATCGGTTTTGATGTTCTTCTTTCCGAGTCTTATGCCCCAACCCCAGCATTTAGCTGGGCCGCTTATGACAAAAAGGCTCTCGGAGCAATCGTCATCACAGCGAGTCACAATCCCGGTGGGTATTCTGGCCTAAAGGTCAAAGGTGGATTCGGGGGTTCAGTTCCACCTGAAGTTACTCAAAAAGTAGAAGAGTTTTTGGCTGACGAAGCTAGCGTGTTACCCAAAGATCCGGTTCCTGGTTCTTTCAGCACATTTGACCCATGGCCCAGTTACTGTCAGGTACTCCGAAGCCGAGTCGATGTTGCCTCGATCAAACATGCCGTCGCAAAAGGCGATCTGACCGTTTTCGCCGATGTGATGCACGGAGCAGCCGCGACGGGACTGGAGCGCCTTCTAGAACAGCCCATCCACGAACTTAACAGCGATCGCGATCCTTTATTCGAAGGCGGCGCTCCTGAACCTCTGCCCCGCTACCTGCCAAAGCTTTTTCAAGCCATCAAAACCCACGGCAAAGAATCAGGAGGTCTGACGGTCGGGCTTGTCTTTGATGGAGACAGCGATCGCATCGCTGCTGTCGATGGTAGCGGTGAGTTTCTCAGCTCTCAGATCCTCATTCCTATCCTGATTGAGCATCTTGCAACTCGTCGCAACTATAGCGGAGAGATCGTGAAAACTATTAGCGGGTCTAATCTCTTTCCTCGCATTGCTCAACTCTATGATCTCCCAGTTCACGAAACTCCGATCGGCTACAAATATATTGCCGATCGGATGTTGGAGTCAGAGGTATTGCTAGGTGGAGAAGAATCGGGAGGCATTGGCTATGGACACCACATTCCTGAGCGGGATGCGCTCCTGTCCGCTCTCTACGTGCTAGAGGCGATCGTCCAGTCTGGACAAGATCTAAGTGATATCTATCGCCAACTTCAGCAAAAAACTCACTACTCTTCTCACTATGACCGCATTGACCTACCCCTAGCCAATATGGAAGTGCGATCGCGCTTGCTCAATGCCCTTGAGACAAACGCTCCCAAAGAGGTTGCAGGTCAAGCCGTCAACGATGTACTAACCATTGATGGCTATAAGTTTCAGCTCGCAGACGATAGCTGGCTCTTGATTCGCTTTAGTGGCACAGAACCCGTGCTGCGACTCTACTCGGAGGCGATCGCCCCTGAAGACGTTCGCCGCAATCTCAACTGGGCCAAAGAGTGGGCAAGTTCTATTGAATAGCTGGGCTATTTTCTCGAAAGAACTTAAAGTCCAACTATTAGGTGTAGGTGTGAAGTAAAAACTTCACACCTTTTTTGTATAATGCGTGTCGCTGGCAGACATCAGAGACAAATTTACAAAAAAAAGCTGACCTCTGTTCGCCTCTGATGCATACGCTGCATGAATGTGGTATTCTTGTTCTATCGTACATATGGTTTTATATACGATTGGCGACTCAAAGTGTGAAGTCAGTGATACAGCGTAGATTTCGGATTGAAGCCTGAAAAACCATCAAAAAAAGCCTGTGTAGCTCCCTGAATTATCTTCGATATGGTCTTTAAATCCGTTTTTCAATCTGTGGCTTAAAAAACATAGGGCTGAAAACTAAATGACTGAAAACCAGTAGTTTTTGATGTAAGCTCTCAATCGCCCCACAGGATTTTTCCACGAGGCGCTTAGGGTTTCGCATCTCCTTCCAGATCAACCACTAACCACTACAAGTAATTTTTAGAGGATCTGCCATGCAACCACTTACCACCGCTCAGCGAGAACTCTACGATTGGCTCGTTGATTACATCCATGAGCACCAACACTCTCCTTCTATCCGTCAAATGATGCGGGCTATGGGCCTGAGATCGCCTGCTCCTATCCAGAGTCGATTAGAGCACCTACGTACGAAAGAGTATATCGACTGGACTGAAGGACGTGCTCGCACAATTCGCCTGCTTGAATCTGTTCATCAAGGTGTGCCTCTACAAGGAGAGATCGCTGCTGGAGGCTTGATTGAACCTTTCACTGATGAGGCAGAACGACTCAACTTAGGGGGGATTGAGTTGCGTCCCCAGGACTATGCACTGCGTGTTAATGGTGACAGTATGGTCGATGCCATGATTATGAGTGGAGACATCGTCATCATGCGTCCAGTTCCCGAGCCCGATCGTCTCAAAAATGGCGTGATCGTTGCGGCACGGGTAGAAGGCCAT
This sequence comes from uncultured cyanobacterium, assembly GCA_937128595.1. Lineage (GTDB taxonomy): Bacteria > Cyanobacteriota > Cyanobacteriia > CAKZMO01 > CAKZMO01 > CAKZMO01. Next base: position 2,744 of record CAKZMO010000691.1, read on the forward strand.
GGCAATACATTGAAGTACTTCTACCGAGACAAAGGGAACGTTACCCTGAAGGCAGCAAATCCTAAATATGGGCCGATCGAGGCAGCCTCAGAGCAGGTCATGGTTCAGGGTCGTCTGATTGGAGTCTGGCGCGACTATCATTAGAAACTAATTCCGCACCAATAAAACAATGGTTCCCAGTGTAGGATGATGGCTCGTAGCTTACCGTACAAAAACGGGCATCCATGCAACAAATTGACTGGTTCATTGTTATTGCGTACCTTGTCTTCACCATGCTTCTGGGGCTTTACGTATCGCGTAAAGCATCTCGTAGTGTTGTAGATTTTTTCGTGTCTGGCCGATCCCTTCCATGGTGGTTGGCAGGGACAAGTATGGCGGCAACAACTTTTTCCATCGATACTCCTCTTTATATCGCTGGAGTTGTTGGCACACGGGGTATTGCAGGCAATTGGGAATGGTGGAGCTTTGGCATTGCCCACGTGGTGATGATCTACGTCTTTGCTCGTTTGTGGCGACGCTCAGAAATTGTCACGGATGCAGAGTTGACAGAAATCCGATATGGCGGACGCATGGCTGCCGTGCTACGCGGAATCAAAGCATTTTTGTTTGCTGTGCCCATCAACTGTATTGGCATCGGTTATGCCATGCTAGCGATGGTGAAGGTAATCGACGCTCTTCAAATTTGGCAAAGTCTTGGGTTTGAGCCAGGTGAAGCGGGTAAGCTCTGGAGTGTGATTGGCGTCAGTGTTTTAGTGCTTTTATACGCTGGATTTTCGGGGTTGTGGGGAGTCGTCGTTACGGACTTCTTCCAGTTTTTTTTGGCTCTATTTGGAGCGATTGTGGTGGCGATCGCCGCTGTTAATCATGTAGGCGGGATGCGCGAGCTAGTCACTCAAGTGCAGTCCATGACAGATGTAGACGTACTGTCCTTGGTGCCAGTCTCAGCCGGAGGTTCGTCTGGATGGCTGCAATGGAGCAAAGCGGCTGGCATTACCAGCAGTACTTTTTTTGCCTATGTTTTTCTGCAATGGTGGGCCTTTCGGCGCAGTGATGGAGGAGGGGAATTTATCCAACGACTTGCGGCTGCAAAGGATGAAAATGAAGCCGCAAAGTCCGCTTGGTTTTTCAACATCTTGCACTACGTCGTTCGCACATGGCCGTGGGTCATCGTCGCGCTTGCGGCGATTGTTGTGTATCCAGATCTGGAAGATCGGGAACTGGGCTATCCGTTGTTGATGCTAGACTTTCTCCCTCCAGTGCTTTTGGGATTAGTGGTTGCTTCCTTAGTTGCTGCTTTTATGAGCACCGTGTCAACTTTGATCAACTGGGGAGCCTCGTATCTAACCAATGATTTGTACGGGCGATTTATTAAACCGAGCGCGACTCAAACTGAACTTGTCTTCGCAGGACGTATTGCTTCGGTCATCGTGACAATTATTGGAGCAGCAGCAGCATTCTCGTCAGAGAATGTCACTGACGTGTTTCGTCTCGTCATTGCAATTGGCACCGGGCCTGGATTAGTGCTGATTCTGCGCTGGTTTTGGTGGCGCATCAATGCCGCAGCAGAATTGTCATCAATGTTGGCAGGATTTTTGGTTGGTTTTCTAACGGGGCAGAATTTCTTGAATATCTCTGATTTCGGACTGAGACTGCTCGTGACAGCGACAATTACGACTCTCGTTTGGGTTTCAGTGATGTATCTCACTTCCCCCGAATCGGATGAAACGTTGGATCAGTTTTATCAGCGAGTGCATCCGGGAGGCCCCGGTTGGAATATTCAGCGACAGCGTGCTGGAGAGTCTACTATTCACTTCTTTCGAGCCAACCGCTCTCAAAACAGTAGTGACACGGAGGCTACAGACCACGTTTCTTTCATCGCACCGAGTCAAGATCTGATTTTGCAGATGCAGCAAGTGGTTGCGTCTCTTGGCATACTGTTTGGAGCCATGTTTGCGATTGGGGGGTTTTTGCTATTCCAATCGGTCACAGGTTGGGTCAGTTTAATTGTTGCTGTGCTGGGATATGTTTGGCTCCGGCGTTTGAACAAGCGGTATATGATGGCGATCGCCACTCAGCAGTCTTTACAAGACACACAGTCACCAGAATGAGATTGCAGCAAAAGCAGCTTGAAATGCAGCATTCTGAAATTTGCTCTTACTTGGTAAAAATTTTGTTCTCTCTGCATAGTCCTTAATGGTCAAGCGTTGAGATACTATTTCACTTAAACTTGAACTATTAGGCTGACAGACTTTTAGGTTCAACTTTGCCGCTGATTTCCAGAATCTTACCTCACTGTTTTCCAGTTACAATCGATTTCAGTCAACGGTATCGACACCAACATCATGTCTTTTTTCCGCTCCTACATTGCACCTTTGCTAATCGTGCTCATCTTTGCGATCGCCATGCTGGCGGTGAGCGCGCGCATCTTTTTACCCAATGACTTGGCTGCACCTGCACCGATTGAGGAGCCTGAAGCTCAATCACTGACAGCTCCAGTGAATTCGGGAGCGATCGCCCAGTTCTGGAACCCGACCCCAGAACCTTCGCAGCATTCCTCTTCTGCTCAAGTTTAGTGACGACTGCTCTTCTGATCCCAGGCTACTGGATACGCGCGGGATCATCTCTTGACCGAGCCACCTTGGTGAAGTTTATGCAGCGAACCTATCGAGAATTGCATCCAGAGCAGCATTTCTCCCATCTGGCAGAAACAGTTGAGCAGTATCTTTCGGGAGAAACTCGGCTATGGTGGGTCGAACCGGAGAAACCCTGCCCAACCTCAAAAACGTCAAGCTTTTCGCCGCCAGCGCCCAATCCCACTGTCAATTCTCCAGTGGCTTGTCTATGGGTGGGTAATGCGATTGACCAAGTACAGGGCGATCGCCACGCCTACATTTTTCTCCTTTATGTCATGCCAGATTACCGACATCAAGGCATTGGAACGGCTCTGATGAAATGGACTGAAACATGGGCAAAGAATCGGGGCGATCGCCAAATTGCTCTACAGGTCTTTCACCATAACAATCGCGCCTTAGCTCTCTACAACAAGCTAGGATATCAGCCGCAATCGATGTGGATGACTAAATCGTTGGAATAGGCATCTGAACATTATCCTTAGAGTTTTAGTGGGTCTCAGAGTTCTTCTTGAATAAGGATTGTCTCTGAGCATTATTGATCAATTCACAAAATGTTTGTGCCCTATGCCTTCTAGCTCCCGCTCGAACTCAGAACAACAGCATCCCCAATACAACACCGACAAGCAAGTCGCAATGAACCTACTCGCGGGTGAGCCGACTGACTACAACATCGCGGAGCTAGCACGGCTGAAAATGCGATATCAGGACTTTCCTGGAGCATATGATATTCAATCTGATCTAGACAAAGCGATGAAGCGCTGGAACCTTACAGAAGATGCTCTATTCGAAAAAACACGCGAACTGCACCAGACTACTGACATCTATCGCAATGTTAGTGGGCGTGGTGGAGAAGATTGGAGCTAAGTCGATGAGCTAGGAGGTCGAAACTGCTTTTCGACTGCACTGACGAGAACAGGGCGGGGTAGAAATCGACTGATATTGACGATGACTTGATTGAGAAACCCTCCGCTAACGACAGTTGGAGTGTTTGATTCAATGGCTTTTAGAGCATCACGTACAATCTCTTCAGGATCAGCCAAGGAGCTTTTCATGCTATCGCCCATAGAGTCTGGGAAATTCGCCTCTTCGAAAAAAGAAGTTTCTGTTGGCCCCGGACACAGGGCAACGACTCGCACATTGTCGTCTTGAACTTCTGCCCATAGAGCCTCGCTAAAGCTCAAAACAAAGGCTTTAGATGCTGCATAGGTTGCGAGGTAAGGCATGGGCTGAAATCCCGCAATGGATGATACATTAACAATTGCTCCAGAACGCTTTGCGCGCATCCTTGGTAAAAATTGGTAGGTCAGATCGACGAGAGCGGCAATGTTGAGTTGCACCATATTGAGGTGGCGTTCCCGAGGGCGATCGCTAAATGAGCCATATTCACCAAACCCAGCATTATTCACCAGCAAATCAATGGTTAACCCCCACTCATCCACTGTCTTTGCGACCTGTGCGCCAGCATCAGTTTCGGTCAGATCATAGGGAAGCACCCAAGTTTTGATGCCATGGTTTTGGGCGAGTCGTTGGGCTAAAGCTTGAAGCTTATCCTCAGAGCGAGCCACCAGTACCAAATTTGTATGCTGTTCTGCTAACTGCTCTGCGAAGGTAAGCCCGATTCCTGATGATGCCCCAGTAATCAAAGCCGTCTGCATGGTGGTTTGAGTCATGACGATTCAACGCTATGCCGTTAAAGCACGCTGTTTAGCAAGCTCTATCGAGAAGCTCACGGTCAAGCATGGCTATTCTTTACAAAACTCAATATAGCGTAAGTTGTCAGAACCGTTGAGCCTCTTTGGGTCTAAGCGCCCGAAGTCTTGAGCATTCAGACTATGTCCACAGCGATCGCCGACGCTTTTTAGCAAACGGAATTCCCATCGTTGCATGGAAGTCTTCTTGAACTTTGTAGGTCAGACGCTTTGAAACTTGTTGAACAATTTTCTGTAAGAGGCGATCGCCCGTACTCTGAACCAACGTCTGAGGCAGTGCCTGAATAAATCGGGGGAAATGGAGCGTTACCGTGAGATCGAGTTCCCACTCAACACTTGTGAACGTGGGAGCCATCTGTCCTCGTGCGAAGCCATCAGTCAACTTTTCATCTTCAGGATTGATTTTGCGCTCCACTAGCCCTAAAGAGGCGCGAAAATCGACATCGTAGCCTATGGCCTGATAGCCCGGCACCTCAATCGTTCGAATCCGATAAACACCTTCCTCTGAAGGCAGTAGATCCAGCCCGACCTTTGGCTCAACCTCGTACCCGAAGGAACCAAACTTTCCAATAGTCAGCGTATATCCTGTCGCTCCGATAGGTTCAACAGTCATAGGCTGAGCGCAACGCTTAAACCAAGCAGGATGGTTATCTAGATATTGAGCGACAAGGGCAGCATCAGCGTACATTTCCATCGAATTTTCGAAATGCCCCCGAAAACAAGTCTCTTCTGCCACCGCATCCCCGACCTCATCCTGAGACGACTCTTCCGGAATATACCGCTCAGTTTGAACCAAACTAGTAGTCATGTCTAAAGCAGTCATGTCTAAAGCAGAGTCAGAAGTGCCATAAAAATGATTTGCCGAATTTGCCTGCATAAATCCCACCGTGGTTGCGAAAATGTTTAGTGCCTCTGTTTACAGCCCGTGTCTGCACGTTGTCTGTCGAACGAGTGCAGAAGTGAACCCAGCATGAGGAAGGAGACGCAGCCTTTTTGACCGTACGGATCTAGTCTATTGACTGAGATCGTTATGAGACTACCCTCAATCTACGGAAACTGATACCAGATGCAGGCGTTGATCCCATTGCATCTCCCTTAATCTACGGAGAGCAGTTTTGGTTCCCAACCCATCAAACATTTAAGAGTATTTTAGCCAAAATTTAGAGCATCTACTTCTGCCACCACAGAGTGGATTTAGATGCTTTCCAATTGGGTGATGGGAAGGGCTTGTGCCTTGCATTCAGGTCTTTTCGAGGTCATGTCTTACAGTTACTTCTCATGTCCCGCCTCGCTCCATATTCTTGCCTCGCTTCACTGGTTTGATTTTCTGAGCTTATTTCCTTCTCAAACTACACCGAGCCGATCCACCATTTCCGAAGATTGCAGTGAGAATCTTAGAGCCTCGATATCGCTCTGTCTAGTACTTCTGAGACCACGAAAATTAGTCAACAATGGATCAGATGGATCAGATTGGCCTAGGAAGATGAGAAAACTCTTGAACCGAGCCTAGCTAATCGCTTCTAGGAAAGATAAGCTGTTTCGGTAAAAGATTGATGTCTGTCGCAGAATCTTTAATCAAAACTCGATCTCTTAAAAACCCCTTTAAAATTGAAGGTGTGTGAGCATAGTCATTTGACAGTGCCCATAAACGATAAGGTATCAAAGCGTATGAAAGCATTTGTAGCAGGGGCCACCGGAGAGACAGGACGCAGAATTGTTCAAGAACTGACCAATCGCGGCATCCCAACGAGGGCAATGGTTAGAGATTTGGAGAAGGGAAAGCAGCTTTTTCCAAGTGGAGTCGATTTGGTCGTCGGAGACGTGCTTGATGTCGAGAGCTTGCGGGAGGCGATCGCCGACTCGTCTGTCATTTTGTGTGCAACTGGAGCAACACCTAGTTTTGACTTCACAGGGCCATATAAAGTGGACTATGAGGGCACAACAAATCTTACCGATGTTGCGAGAGAAAAAGGCATCGACCGTTTAGTCTTGGTGTCGTCTCTCTGCGTTTCTAAATTTTTCCATCCTCTCAACTTGTTTTGGTTAGTCTTGTACTGGAAGAAAAAGGCAGAAGACTACATCACTCGTAGCGGAGTGCCTTACACCATTGTGCGTCCTGGTGGACTCAAAAACGAAGACAACGATAACAACGTTCTGATGAAACAGCCCGATACGCTTTTCGAGGGCAATATTCCTCGGGCAAAGGTTGCGAGTGTTTGTGTAGAGGCTCTCTTTCAGCCCGCCGCCCAGAACCAAATCGTGGAGATCATCGCTCCACCTGATGCCCCTGAGCGATCGCTCGAAGATTGGTTTGAGCAAGTCGCCAGCGCATAGTTACTTAGGAGACAAAATCGCATTTCTTAGAATGGTGCTCAAAGGGGCAAGTTCAGAGGGATTTGTATAGACTTTCGTCTTTATCCTCTATTTCACGAAGAAATCGAACGATAGTGCCAAAGTTTTCGTCAAATCGTATTTGCTCTGACACGAACAGCGACGAGAATTTATTTTGGAATTTGTCTCTTTCTTTAGCTGAACTCCTGCGATCGCTTCCGAAGTGATCTAAGCAGCTTAGATCTGAATTCTTCATTCACTTCCTAAGCATTCTGTCCAGATGTGTGATGATATTGTCTTGAACATTGGTTTGAGTTTCGCCTGTGTCTTCCTCTACTCCTGCTTCGTCATCGTCTCGAAAAAAAACTGCTCGGTCTGCTCCACAGGCTTGGGGGCCGTTTTGGCTCGCAGTTGGACTCGTCCTTGTTTTGATGCGCGGTGTCCCTGTTCTAGAGCGTCGGTCACTCAGCGACTTGAGGCCATCTTGGGCTTACGATCCGGCTCCGCTCGTGATGCGAGGTGGAGATCCTTACATTCGAGCACTGATGAGAACGATTTCGGCTAGCGAGGCTAATGGGAAGCGTCCCTATTCCCTGCTTTATGGCGGGCAGCATTTCTCAAACTTGAGACAGCATCCGGATCAGTGTGTGACTATTACTACTGGGCCTAACCGGGGCGACTGCACGACCGCAGCGGGACGTTACCAATTTTTGACCTCAACTTGGGAAGAAAAAGCAGAGCAATATCATCCTCAGCGATCGCAACTGTGGCTGACGGGTGAATATAATTTTGAACCTGAGTACCAAGACGAGGTGGTTTATGAGTGGCTCAGCGATCCCAATGCTTGGGGTACGGATTTGTCAATCCTATTGCGACAAGACAGAATCCACGCTGTATTAGAACGACTGTCAGGAACGTGGACAAGCCTTGGGTATGGGATAGAAACAAATTCGGTGTCATCGCGACTGCCCAAAATTTATCAGCGGATTTTGGAAGAAGAGTTGGCGATCGCCAACAACAACATGCCCTCAAGCGAATCATTGACGGCGCAATAGACGACGGCGCAATAGACACAATCAAGTATCAGGCTATTCTATTTTGGAAAAAAGCAAGTTAGCCCTAGGGCAAAAACCGATCTAGGGCTGATTTCAGTTCTTCTAGTTCTTCTTCAATATTGCCTTCACGAGCTGCCCGTCCGACACATTCTGTCAGATGCTCGTCTAGGATGATGCGGGATACGCGATTAAGAGCCCCTCGAACGGCAGCAACCTGTACCAGCACTTCTGGACAAGGTCGGCTTTCCTGCACCATCGACTTGATGCCCCGAACATGGCCTTCTATCCTCGACAAACGATTGATTATTCGCCGCATGGACTCTTCACTGTGGACATGAGGGTGCGTTGAAGCGTCGTGATTTTGAAGCAAAGAACCCTCATGATCTGCATCGCTGAGATGAGAATGAGCCTGGGCAGAATGAACATCAATCGAGTGAGATGACGCCGAGCGTTCTGAAAGAGTCATAAAAATAAAACCGAATTTCGCAGAGATTAGGCTTTGAGTTGAAAACGGGCGCAGGTTCCTTAAATCTTATCTCAGTCACCAGCATTCAGCCTGAAGAGGCGATTGAATGATTCGCTTTAACTTGCCAAACCGGAAATTGCTGGTCAACATGCTGTGTCTCGTGCGATCGCAGCACGCAATTCTTCTAAATTCTCGCCAAAGTTATGTCTGTTGAGGGAACCTCTAACAGCGAGTGATTATCTCTGCTGATGGATGAATTTGTGTGGGTTAACTCCGTACTGTTGACTGAGTACTACACAAAGGAGAGATCATCTATGTCTACTATTTCCGACCAAGTCGAATCTGCAAAAGAAACGATTACAGAGCCGCTGCCAACAACTCAAAATACACCGACGGGTCAGACTGTGAAGCCCGAAGAGCTTCTCCGACGCTTACAGTGGGGCGAACCCGCACTAACGATCGTTGACATTCGCGATCGCGAGTCGTTCAACGGAGAGCGCATCACAGGTGCGGTTCCCATGCCAATGTCTCAGCTACCCGACGCTGTTGAGTCTTCGCTGGAGTACAAGCGCGATATCTACATTTATGGTGACGACGAAGGCGCGGTCGCAGAAGCCGCAAATCAATTGCGCCAGAACGGCTATCAGAATGTAGCTGAAGTCGAAGGCGGTTTGTCAGCGTGGAAAGCTGTGAGCGGCCCGACAGAAGGCGTCAATGCGTTTTCTTCACCTAGCTAAGCCGATGCCGAATCTTCTTGTCAGGAAGACGTGAAGCTAAGCTATCTACAAGATAAGAGGCACATACAGTGAAATATGGACAGTGGTTAAGCCTAATCGTTTTGGCAGTTTGCCTATATATCCTCTGGAGAATCCAGACGATAGTGCTGTTAGGCTTAACCGCTATCGTATTCGCCATCGTAATGAATCGAGCTGTCGGGTTTCTGCAAAAATGGGTAGATTCTCGCAAGCTTGCCATTTTAATCTTATTAGCCTTCGTCATTTTGGTGGTTGGGGTCTTTGGTGCGGTGATTGCGCCACCTTTCATCAGTCAATTGCAAGACCTGATCAATCTGACACCCGATATTCTTGATCGAGTTCAAAACCTGATTGATCTTCTACAACGGTCTCTTCCTAGTTTTTTGTTCGCCGATGGTGGCAGCCTCACCAGCATCACTCAGCAGCTTCAATCCATTGATTTTGAAATGGTTTTTGGGCGATTTTATAAACTGTTTTCCAACACGCTAACGATCACGCTGAATATTCTGCTTGTCGTGGTGTTGACCCTGATGATGCTGATCAACCCATCTCCCTATCGCCACCTTTTTGTACGTTTGTTTCCTTCCTCGATTCGGCAAAGAGTCTGGCATGTAATGGATGAATGTGAGTCAGTCATCGCCGGTTGGTTTATCGGCATTTTGTTCAACATGCTTATCATTGCCACTCTGAGTACAGTTGGGTTGCTCATCTTAGGTGTTCCCTTAGCCTTAGCAAATGGGTTACTGGCAGGATTGCTGGCATTTATTCCTAATATTGGCCCTGCCCTCAGCGTTGTTCCACCAGCGGCGATCGCCCTTCTGGAGAAGCCCTGGCTGGCGGTCGCTGTCATTATTCTCTACATCATAATTCAACAAGCCGAGAGCAATATCTTGACTCCGATGGTGATGAAAAAGCAAGTATCCTTATTGCCCGCCATGACATTGCTTTCTCAGGTGGTGTTTGCGGTCTTTTTTGGTATCTTGGGGCTATTCTTAGCTTTGCCGCTGACGCTGATTATTCAAAACTGGTTAAAAGAATTTTGGGTCGAAGGCTTCTTAGACCAGCGCTAGATCCAGTATTAAGTGAAATTCAATACATCGGACTCATCTCTTATTTCTATGATTAGAGATAGATAAAAGCTTCAGGCAAAAGCTAGAAATATTCTGTCAAAAATATCTTCTAACTCTCCGGGGAACAGTATGAGTATGAACGACGACGCCACATCCGGAACTGTAGAGAATTCTCTTTTAGAGTCCAAGACTGAAAAAAAAGATAAGACTAAAAGCAAGAAAAAATCTAAAAAACACAAGCATAAAAAGAAGCACGGAAAACACAAGTCTTCCGACTCAGATCGAAAAGCCTTGTACCACACGTCTGAATCAAAAGGCAGCTCAAAATTCTCCAAAAAGTTCTATGAAAATGAACTGGCGCGTCTACAGATCGAGCTAGTCAAAATGCAATATTGGGTCAAGCATACGGGGACTCGTATTGTCATTTTGTTCGAGGGTCGTGATGCCGCAGGCAAGGGCGGTACGATCAAGCGCATCACCGAACCGCTGAATCCACGGGGCTGTCGAATCGTTGCATTAGGTACCCCGAGCGATCGCGAGAAGACAGAATGGTATTTTCAGCGCTACGTTGCCCATCTGCCTGCTGCTGGGGAAATTGTGTGTTTTGACCGCAGTTGGTACAACCGAGCCGGAGTCGAGCATGTGATGGGATTCTGTACGGATGAACAGTACGAAGAATTTATGCAAACCTGTCCAGAATTTGAACGAATGCTGGTCAGATCAGGCATCATTCTACTGAAATATTGGTTTTCGGTCAGCGATGAAGAGCAAGAGCGGCGGTTTCAAGCTCGAACCACTGATCCCGCTCGACGCTGGAAGCTCAGCCCGATGGATTTAGAATCGCGCGATCGCTGGGTTGAATACTCAAAAGCGAAAGACGTGATGTTTGCTCGTACCAATATTCCAGAAGCCCCTTGGTTTACGGTAGAAGCGGATGACAAAAAACGCGCGCGCCTCAACTGCATCAGCCATTTTCTGAGCAAAATTCCGTATGTTGATATGACGCCAGAGCCATTGGAATTACCTCCGCGCAAAAGTGCTCCTTCTGGCTATGTGCGCCCCCCCCTGAATGAGCAGTTTTTCGTTCCGCAAAAATACTAGTGCGACAGTACGAGTCACCTTTTTTGAGTCAGAGACTAACAGCTCATGTTCCTATCTGCTGACATTGAGCGAATCAACATTGAGTTGTCGCTTCGATCGTCTTGATTTTTCCAACCTCTTTTGGGCAAGCTGTACCCAGAAAATAGGAACGTCCGAATCCAATCTCCGCTTTTTTTCAGCGAAAATTAAAGGGGATTAGGTACACAATTGCTGAATCGGACGTGTGCGACTGGCTGGGGCATTTTGGGAAAAAGGGGCGTTGCACAGCATGGAATGATGCGGAAAGATTCAACTCATGGATGACCTGCTGTAGGGGCATCGCATTGCGATGCCCCTACCAAAATCATTCTTCGAATGTGCAACACCGAAAAAGGAAAGCACAAATAAAATCCCTCTCCCGATATGGGAAAGAGACATGACGTGAGGGCAAAAGGTGACAGGCTCTTTCTGACACTCCAGGCCCTTGAATTTCTCAGTCGTTTTCGTCTAGTGCATTGTTTGTCTTTGGGGTTACGTCGACCTTGTTTGCGTTGAGAACAGACGTATCTCACAAACAAGGTCATTGAGGCTGATTAACCCAACTCAACAATATGGCTCAATCTTGAACAAAAAATAGTGATTCGAATGCAACTGGTGTTGACGACTGCGTGGTCAAAGCAAAGCAGTGCATTCACGCTGACTATATACCTGTATTTGAGCTTGCTAAGCTAGAGTTTCTGGACAGTAGCCTAGTCCTTGCACAAATTGTTTGCGGAACGCTTCGATTTCCTCTCGATCGGGCGCACCATGAGAAACAACTGCAACTTGATATCGGCGCATAACATCAATGGGGGATTGACCCGTTTCTAGACCCCAAAATGCCATGCGAACCCTGATTTCGGGCTCATACGGAATTCCCAGTTCATTCAAAAAAGCTCTAAAGTCTCCATCCTGCTCTGGCGTCATTTCATAAGCGAGTTTTACTCGAACGACCCATCCATCAATTTGATGAATCACTGTCATGAAGCGAACAGGAACCCAGGGAATGGAGTGGAGATACTCCACAACTCTTAAAGTTAAACTGGCATTCGCGAGGTAAAAGGTGTGTTCCATCGGTTCGAGACCTCAAGCAAATGCTACTTCTTTATAATCTCTCTAAATTTCAACTCCTGTAAGGGGAAGTCCACCCGCGATCTGTTGCGTGGCATAGGGGATGTTCCCCAATACCCCATAGAAAAAGGAACTTGTCTATTGAGAAAATATTAAAGATTGAATATTAAAATCTATCCTGCAAACACCACAGATTTATGACCCCTTCACAACCATCATCGTCAGACGCAATATCAGAGCACGCGACAGCAGACGATCGCCACCTGAGCGCCTACACCTACGACCTGCCTGAAGAGGCGATCGCTCAAGAACCTGTTTCTCCACGAGATAGTTCTCGTTTGTTGGCACTGACTTCTCCAACGGAACATCAGCATCGGATTTTTCGAGACCTCCCAACACTGCTTCGTCCGGACGATTTGCTGGTGATGAATAATACACGGGTGATTCCAGCGCGAATCTACGGGCGCAAACCCAGTGGGGCAGAAGTTGAAGTGCTACTGATCGAAGAACAACAGCGCAATCAGTGGCTTGCTCTTGTCAAACCAGGACGGCGATTGAAGCCGGGAGCCGATATCGAGTTTCCTAATCCGGACGATTCAGAGGTGCCGATTACAGCCAAGGTCTTATCGACGGATGCTGAAACGAGTGGTCGTGTTCTCCAGTTTTCGCCGCCTGATGGTGGGGATGTGTGGAATGTGTTGCCTCGACTCGGTCAGGTGCCGCTGCCTCCCTATGTCACCAACACGACGATCGATGCAGAACGCTATCAAACGGTGTACGGCGAACAGCTAGGGGCGATCGCTGCGCCCACGGCAGGGCTGCATTTCACGCCTGAGTTGTTGCAGACGCTGCAAGCTATGGGGGTGAATCATACCTTCATCACCTTGCATGTGGGTGTAGGAACATTCCGCCCGGTTGAACGAGAAGACATCACTGCCCACGAGATGCATAGCGAGTGGATTGATGTGCCGCAGCAAACGGTAGATCAGATTCGTCAGACCCAGGAGCAGGGGGGGCGAATTATTGCTGTGGGGACAACCGCCGTGCGAGCGCTGGAGGGAGCCGCTCAAGGCCATGAACTAACAGCAATGCGAGGCAAAACCAATCTCTTTATTTATCCCGGCTATCGGTGGCAAGTCGTGGATGGCCTCATTACCAATTTCCATCTGCCCAAGTCAAGTTTGCTGATGCTGGTGAGTGCGCTGATTGGTCGCCAGCGGCTGCTTCAGCTTTACGAAGAGGCGATCGCCCACCACTATCGCTTTTATTCCTTTGGCGACGCGATGATTGTTTTGCCGGAGGCGGTGTTGAGTGACGCTCGTGGGCAAGGAGTTTCAAGTGGAGTGACCTAGAGATGGAGCTAAGGGTTAATGATGTAAGGGCAGCGTCAGCAGTGGTACACACGAACTCGCAAGCGTCAGCCACGAAAATCCTTGAACGTACGAATGAGCGGTAGACGGAGAAGGCACGGTTAAGAGAGCGTCGATGCGCACTTCTAGGCGGTTTTGAGCCGCAGTACAGGCGGCGATCGCACTTTTTGACTCAGGATGGTCCTCAAACCATGTCTTAAGAAAATCTGGGACTGCAACGGTAGCCGATACATTTGCCATCAGCTGCTGAGCCGAGACCTGTAGCAGCGCTTCGGCTAAGTCCAGTCGATCAACTCGTCGTGCTGCCCACTGGTCTGCACGCAGTTCGCGGAGCAAAATCAGGTCTTGCCACAGAGCATCAGTTGCGGGCATCCAGCTCATCATTCGTCGTATCCAGCCCAACCAGAAAAACCAAAAACAATCGCGATAATGGGCATGAGCTTGCTCGTGACAGACGATCGCCTGAGACTGTTCGTGGGGCAAATGGGAGAGAATTCCATCACTGACGATTAAGTGCGATCGCCAAAAGCCAACCTGAGCCGCGAAAGGAATAGAAGTATCCAGAAGTCGGGCCGTGGAAGAGCGTGTTTCGGATTTCTGAACCTGAATGCTATCTTCAGCGGTTCCGTGCGACAGAACGGTCGGGAGGAGCGTAAGCAGAGGCCACTGACGGAGAGAGAGGTGCGATCGCCAGGTTTGCCAGCCCGCTTGGATCAATAGCCCTAAGCCATACAGACACCACCCGGCAGCAATGACACAGCTAACCCAGCCAACTGAATTCCCCATCATGCGACCGTGGTGACCCATGCAGAGAATGGCGATCGCTGTCATCCAAAGCAGCAAAGGCGGACACAAAAAGATCGCTAGGGTTGGCGTCCACAAGGGAGTTTGGGAAGAGGAAGAAGCCCGAAGCCACAGGAAGCGGAGGAACAAACCGAGGCCAATGGCTATCACAATCATTCCGAAGTGCATTCGCCACCCTCCCTTGCTTTTCGTACGGCTTGAATGCGTTGGGCGATCGCCTCTAGCTGGTCTAAACTCGCAGCATCCAAGCTATCTGCAAATGCTGCCACCACATCCGGATTACCTACGGATAGAAATTGCTGAAGCTGGTGATGGGCTTGGAGAATGTGGGCATCCTGCTGCGACACGAGAGGATGCCAGCAAACCACTCGTCGCTGCTTCTCGCTGGCAACCCAGCCCTTTTTCTCCAACCGTCGCAGTACCGTCATCACGGAACCGTAGGCAATTTCTCGATCGGGATCGATCAACATTCTTTCGTGAATCTGGCTTGCTGTCACTGTTTGTGGAGCAATATGATTCATTTCCCACAGCAAGGCTAGAACCTCGGATTCGAGCGGGCCGAGGGAGGTGGATTGAGGACAGTGATCGGGGAGAGGAGCCATGGGACAGTTTTTGGGGTTAGTTTAGCCTGAAGCCACGAGGAAAAATTTCCCATGGCCAACACTGCAACAATACTCAAAGTTTGACATGGTGTCTTTTGACTTCGTTCAGCAGAATGTTCACGATGGAGCCTAGACATGGAAAAAATCGAATTTTGCTAAGGCAAGTTCTATTTTTTCATAGTCTTGAAATTTAATGCTCGTATTACCCGATGACATTTTTTTCTCGCGACTCATTCCGTTCACGAACAAAACTGAATCTGGAACTCAACAGGTTCAACGGTAGCTCTCTGAAGAAAACGACTTGGGGATTGGCGATCGCCCTCGGCGTTCTTGCTGCGCCAGAGATGGCTTGGGCTGATGCAGAAATGCATCATTCCCACGATGATGCTCCGACTTCCGAGTCAGCAACAGAGTCTCATGACAGCATGAATATGCCCCCTGAAGAGATGTCTCATGGGGACGATCATCATCACATGCCGATGGAAGTTCCTGAGGGACAACCAGTACCATCTGTTCAGCTATCGGTGTTGGATGATCCTGTCAATGGCTGGAATCTCGTTTTGGATATAGAAAATTTTCAGTTTGCGCCAGAACAGGTGAACCAGAGTAGCTCTGCATCAGAGGGACATGCTCACCTCTACATCAATGGCGAGAAAATTATGCGCATCTACAGCTCTTGGCATCATCTGCCTTCTCTTGAACCAGGGACAAATGAAGTGATGGTTACGCTCAATGCCAATGGTCATGAAGCGCTGACTCACAATGGTGAGGCGATCGCCGACACTGTAGTTGTATCTGTGCCCGAATAGCTCTATCTGAACAAGACTAATTAAAAAAAAGAGGCTGCACGGCAACCTCTTTGAAATATTGTTTGAAACATTGTGGCCTGTCTCGAATTGCGTCCAAGACAATGCTCTAGATGTTGAATTCGCTAAGATTCCGATGATCGAAATTCTGAGGATTCAAGTGGATTACTGAACAATGATTTTGCCAGCCATACCAGCACCACGGTGAGGTGTGCAGTAGTAGCTGTAGGTTCCGGTGGGAGCATCAGAAGGGATGTCTACATTCGCAGATTCGCCAGGAGCAAACAGCAACTTGTCGTAAGACAAAGACTTGGCGAGATCAGCCCCACCAGGAGTTTGGTCAAACACAACGTTGTGGGGGCCAAGCTTGTTCATCACAAACTTAACAGTGTCGCCAGGGCTGACAGTGACTTCGCTGGGTACAAACTGAAGCAGGCCGCTGTCAGCACCCATTTTGACTTCTACTGTCGATGCGGATGCAGGAGCCGCAGAAATTGCAAATGTGGCGATCGCCAACAGGACAGTAGATAGGATCAACCCAATCTTTTGAGACAGTTTTGCTGTAAACATTAAATTCCTCTCCAAATTCTTTCTCTGCACACGAAAAATGTGTGGTGTCATGAATTGCACAATCTGCTTACTCCAGTAATCGTAAACTATTCTCTTGACTGGAGAGTCAACTCACTGAACCGCACACTGACCAAAATCTTGGTCTAATGCCGCCAATCCTGTATGTGGTCTAGACTGTGCAACGGATTTATCATATCAGTTTAGATACCTGAATAACCTAAGTCTCGCGTCTAGTCGTGGCGATCGCCATCCATTTTTAGATAGAAAATGAGCGATCGCCACAAGAGATAATAGGCGAAACCCTCAGAATTAATCGCGGCATATGGGACAGCTCGATTCGTCAGCAGATTGCATCATCATTGGCAGCGGCGTTGGCGGCCTGTGCTGCGCGGGTCTGCTGGCTCGCTATGGATTTGAAACCGTCGTTTGTGAAAGCCACAACATTCCAGGCGGTGCGGCTCATGCCTTCGAATATCAGGGGTATCACTTTGACTCAGGGCCATCGCTCCATTCCGGTTTGTCCTACAGTCCTTCGTCGAATCCTCTGAAGCAGGTACTCGATGCTCTCGATGTTGATCTGCCTTGCTACACCTACGATACCTGGGGCTGTTGTCTGCCTGAGGGACAGTTTGACACCACGGTCGGGGCCGATTCTTTCTGCAAAACTTTAGCCGAACTGCGGGGAACGGAAGCGGTAGAGGAGTGGCGACAACTCCAGGACGTGATGGCACCCCTAAAAGAAGCGGCGATCGCCATTCCTCCAGCAGCGTTGCGGCTTGACTGGGGCGCGATTCAAACCGCAGGAAGCTTTGCACCGTCCTTGCTGAAGCATCTGCCGGCAGTGATGAAATTGACCGGGCCATTCAGCCAGATCATGAATGGCGTTGTGCAGGATTCCTTTATTCGGAACTGGCTCGGTTTGCTATGTTTTTTGCTCTCAGGATTGCCTGCCAGCGGCACGAGCGCCGCAGAGATGGCCTTCATGTTTGCAGAATGGTATCGACCTGGTGTGAAGCTCGACTACCCAGTTGGCGGGAGTGGAGCCTTGGTGGATACCCTGGTCACGGGATTGCAGAAATTTGGAGGAGAACTGCGGCTCAAAGCTCACGTAGACGAAATTTTGGTGGAGGGCGATCGCGCTGTGGGGGTGCGGTTACGGGGAGGCGAAACCCTGCGGGCTCGCAAGGCAGTGATTTCTAATGCTTCTGTGTGGGATACGTTGAAGCTGATGCCTCAAGGATCGCTGCCTCAGCGGTTTGTGACGGAGCGATCGCAGACTCCAGAATGTGACAGTTTCATGCATCTGCACCTGGGTATTGATGCCGTTGGTTTGCCAGCCGATTTGGCTTGTCATCATATTGTTGTGAATGACTGGGATGCAGGCGTTACGGCTCCCCAAAATGTCATTCTGATTTCAATCCCGTCAGTCCTAGACGCTTCTCTAGCTCCAGCGGGACATCACGCTATCCATGTCTATACCCCAGGCAACGAACCCTACGATCTCTGGGCCGGACTCGATCGCAAGAGTGATGCCTACGCTCGCCTCAAAGCCGAGCGCTCAGAAGTGATGTGGAAAGGGCTGGAACGAGTCATCCCCGATGTGCGCGATCGCCTAAAAGTCTCTCTCGTGGGAACACCTTTGACCCACGAGCGGTTTCTCCGTCGCCATCGTGGGAGCTACGGGCCAGCAATCTCTGCGGGGGATGGGCTTTTCCCTGGAGCAAAGACCCCCTTTCCGGGTCTGTTGTGCTGCGGAGATTCGACATTTCCTGGTATTGGTTTGCCCGCTGTTGCGGCCAGCGGCATGATTGCTGCCAATACTCTCGCTCCTGTTGACCAGCATCGAAAAATGCTGCGGGCGATCGGCTATTGATTCGACTGTTGACAACGGTTGATCTGTTGACAACTGGGCATCAAAACCCGATACGATGAGCTTCGCAAACGTTATCGGACTGCGTTCAAACCTATGACCAAAACTATCCAAGTGTACGGAATTCCCAACTGCGGCACCTGCAAAAAGGCATTCCAATGGCTGGAGCAGCAAGGCGTTGACTATGAGTTCATCAACACAAAAGAATACCCCCCTACCTCAGATATGATTGCCGACTGGGTTGAGGTTTTGGGAGCTAAGCCCATGCGTAATACCTCTGGACAATCCTATCGAGCACTGGGCGAGGAGAAGAAAAGCTGGTCTGACCAGCAGTGGGTTGATGCCTTTTCTCGTGACGCCATGCTGTTGAAACGACCGCTTTTTTTGAAGGATGGAAAGGCTGTGCTGGTGGGGTTTCGGGCTAAGGAAGACGAAATTTGCGAAAAGCTAGATCTGACATAGGAATTCTTGGCAAATCATTTCTAGGTTATTCAGTTCTGCTGAAATCGCTGCCGGATGAAATGTTGGTGGACTATTCATTGTGTTCAAAGGCATGGTGAAGATGACGTTCGAGGCGAAACGTAGACTGACCTACAGAAGTCCAGCTTCCAAGTTGAATAGCAGATGGAACGGGGATCATTGAGTTCTCAAGGTTTGGGGTAGTGAGGAGAGCCTGAGCAGATGGAAGAGATGAAGAATGGGGCGATCGCCTTTGTTGAATTAAAATCACATCAAATCGACAAGGGCACTGGGCAAAGTCAGGGAATTTCGATAAAAACAGTTCTGCTGCTTTCCAGAGCTTTGCTTGCTTCGCTGGAGTAATGGATAGCAAACCGTCGGCATCCCAGTTGCCGCGACTACGAGCTTTCACTTCCACAAAGACGAGTGATTCTGTGACATCCAAATCAGATTGATTGAAGGTTCTAATCTTCGGTTGAACAGGAGAGAGGGTGAGTTGAGATGGGTGCGCGACTAGATCGATCTCACCCCAGCGACAGTGCCAACGGTGATGCAAAATCGTCCAGCCCTGATTGACAAGCCACTGAGCAGCGATCGCTTCTGCTACTACCCCTGCGTTGGCCTCTGTCTTTACCCAGACTGCCTGTTTTTCGCTATCGATACGAATTAAGGGAGATACAAAATCGCTCAATCCCAGATCCTCTCGTTGATCTCCTAAATCTTGTATCAAGTCTCGCTACGCGATCGCGAGTTCGCCAGTTAAACTGAAAGTAATGAGCCATTAGGGTCAGACGATCTATATTTAAGTCTGAGCTATCGTTACTGGAACACGATGTTAAGAGGGGTCGAGGTACGCCGATGAGTGCTGAAAATCACTATGAGACACTAGGGGTTGACGACAACTCATCCTTCGAAGAAATTCGAGATGCGCGCGATCGCATTTTGGAAGACTACAAGGAAGATAAAGCACAGGCAGAAGCGGTTGAAGCTGCTTATGATGCTATCTTGATGGACCGTTTGAGAATGCGTCAAGAAGGCAAGATCAAGGTTCCTGATCGGATTCGCTTTCCTGAGCGAGTCGTGGAAACACCTGCGAAGCCTTCGACAACGACTTCCCGCAAAACGCCTGACTGGATGACGAGACTGCTCGACACTCCAAGCCGCAACGATATTTTGTGGCCGGCTATAGCGCTGAGTGCGACTGCGATGCTCAGTATCATTGGCGGTGCGCCGACAGTAGGGATTGCAGTCGGTGTTCTTGTGACACTGTTTTTCGTTAATCGCAAAGAAAACAAGTTCCTTCGAGCTTTTTTGTTAACGATGGCTGGCTTGGTCGTCGGAGTAATTTTCGGTCAGTTGTTGGGCGGAACAGCGGTCGAGCAACTCCGGGCTCTTAGACCAGAAGAAGTGCCAAATTTCGTCTCCTTCGTCACGCTGTTTATCTTTTGGGTAATTAGTAGCTTTTTGCGATAGGCTGTGGCGATCGCCGAGCGTTATCTAAAGGGATCGCTAGTTTGCGAACGAAGACTCTAATCCGCAAGAAACATTCTGCGGTCAGTCAAACGAATGCTTTATAGCAAATCGCAGTTAGATTGCGGCAGTCTGAAAGGTTGAACCCCTTGCTTAGCAAGCATTTCATTCTAAATCCCGAAGGCTGAAACCTGCTTCTTGTAATAGTGAGTTACTGACTCGTTTTGGATTTGTGAGTGATATCCAAAACGAGTCAGTCCCGTCTTTTGTGGTGAGGCTCCGCATGGGGGATCAATGAGTGTGGTTTTTCAAGACCATGCTCAAACATCAGTGCTTCATCGCTCATGATTTCGTAGGGGAGGCCATCGACAATAATGCGGCCATGGTCGAGCACTACTACCCGATCGCACACTTCTAGCACGAACTCTAGGTCGTGGGAAGAAATCAGCATTGTTTCCTGGGACTTTTGCAGAAATTGAATCAGCCTGCGACGAGCCCGCATGTCCAAATTGGCGGACGGCTCATCGTAAATAACGAGGCGAGGCAGCATGGCGATCACTCCGGCGATCGCCACCATTCGTTTTTCTCCGCCTGAGAGGTGGTGGGGCACCCGGTCGATGCGATCGTCCATACCTGTGAGAGTAAGCGCCTCTCTCACTCGCGCCTCAATTTCTTCGGATGACAGACCCATATTTTCGGGGCCAAAGGCGACATCGTCTCGAACGGAGGCCGCAAAAAGCTGATCGTCCGGGTTTTGAAACACGAGGCCAATATCAGAACGAAACTGGTTCGCTACAATCTTCTCTCCAAATACAGCAATCTGCCCTGCTGTTGGTTTGAGCACTCCACAGAGCGCCATAAACAGCGTTGTTTTTCCAGCTCCATTAGGGCCAACAACGCCGACACGTTCGCCGACACTAACCTGCAGATCGAGCTGATCCAAGATCGCTTCCCCTTGAGGGTAGGCAAAGGACAGCTTTGAAATCGCGATCGCCACTTCGTCAGTGTCAGTGATGGAAGAGAAAGAATTCAATGCCGAGGCTGAAGCTGATACATCAGAAGTTGAAGGAGTCGAAGAATAGGATTGAGTCTGAGTCATGCTGAGATTTCAAACAATGGTAGGAGCAGAAGTTGAATCAGTGCCGAATATGACATACACCAGAGCCGAAAAGCTCGGCAGAAGACCTGCCCATTTAGAGCAGCCATTTGGCGAGAATAAAAAGCAAGGCGATCGCCAATGTCGCGACCAGCAAGACTCTATCGTGCCTTGTAGATAATGGTGGAGCAGGAGGGCAAAGATGGGCTGCATTGAATTGCGGTGAGGGCGATCGCCCATAGCCTCGCAGACGCATCGCCTTGTAAATGTGCTCGGCTTGCTCGTAGCTGCGAATAAAGAGGCTGCCCGTTAACGATGCGAGTCGATTTAGCTCGTGGGAGTCGGGCACAAAAGCGAAGCGTCGCCGCGAAGAATGACCGGAAGAAGAATGATGGTGTCGATGGCCTTGCCCGAACCCTCGTAGCTTCATGGCTCGTCGCATGGTGGTGAGATTGTCCGTCACCTCGTAAAGATAACGGTAGCTGAGCAACGTCATATCGGCCAGCAAAGAGGGCAGACCGAGCGATCGCATCGCCTTCACAGTGGTCAAAAAAGGCATCGTACCTAACAGAACGAGGGCGAGAGTCAGAATGCATAAAAATCGAGATGCAATCAGCCCGACAGCCACTAAGCCTTCCAGGCGCAAACTGAGAAAACCCCATTGCCAAAGCACGGTTTCACCCAAGAGCCAAGGCAACAGTGCCACAATGCCCAACAGCAGATAGCCCGGATAGTGCAGACGATGGCGCAAAAATTTCAGCGGTAGATTGGAGAGCCAAAAGAACCCTCCAGTCACCATCACCATAGGTACCGCAATCTTCAATGATTCGGTGCTGGCAAACGCAAAGATCAGAGTTGTCAGACCAATCAACTTCAGCCGAGGATTCCAGCGATGGATCAGCGAATCAAGATGAGCGTATTGATCAATTTTTAGGTTCACATGGCCTCCTCGATTAAACGCGCTCGGCTTGTTCTGTTGTCAAGTCAGACGCCTTAGATGGCTTTTTTTGCCAGTGATCCTCCAACAGTTCTGGCTTCACGCGCTGAAAAAATAGCACCAACATGGCTGTAAACGCCCCTTCCAGAACAGCGAGAGGGACGTGGGCTAAGCTCAGCCCATAGATGGCAGATTTTTCTGTCGCCGCATCCAAGCCCGGTGGCAGCGTGGTGATGATGAGGGTCATGAAAATAACGGCAGCAAGCCCCAGTCCCACCATGCCAGCCAAAAAGCCAGCCATACCGTCTGCAAATCGTCGGTTAAACCGTTTTGCTAGGGGGTGACGTAGCCGGAAAACTTGATAAGCCAATATGGCTGGGATGCCCATCATGGCAGCATCTACCCCTAGCGTTGTTAAGCCACCATGCCCAATAATGACAGCCTGAAAAAAGAGACCAATCAGAATCGCTGGAAAAGCGTAATAGCCCAAAATGGCTCCGAGTAGCCCGTTAAGCACTAGATGAACGCTAACCGGAGGCACAGGAATATGGATCGAAGACGCTACAAAAAAAGTAGCCGTCAACAGCGCGGCTTTGGGTATTCCAACTGTGGGATCAGGTTGGCGATTGATTTTGCGCAAGGAATACCAGGCTACAGGAGTGGCGATCGCATATCCTGCTGCGCAAACCTGGGCTGGGAGAATTCCATCAGGAATGTGCATTCTGTTTTGACCTCGCCGCGAAAAACATAGCTGTACCAAAAAGTCCCCACACGACAGACCCAGCCATGATCCATTTTTGGAGAGGGTTGAGGGTTGCCGTTGAGCCGTTGCTGGAGGAGCTGAATAACGCGTTACCGGAATCGCTATCTGAGGCATCGCTAGTGGTGGCGATCGCCTCATTCCCTTCACCGATCGGAATGCTGACGATATCACCGTGTCCAGCCTGTCGAATCTGGACATCCCAGTTGCCGCTGATGCTGGGGTCAGGGGTAAACAGAAATCGTCCCTGCGGATCAGTTGTGCCCGTGAGCCAAGGGTCTGACAGGTTTTCAGGAGAATAAACTGTGACCTGGGCATTCGCCAAGGGTTCGCCAGTATCGTAAACGGCTTGCACCTCCAACGCCTGGGTTGTTCGATATTCAATCACTGCACCGTGAGCGAGCGATCGCTGTGCAGTCACCAGCACAAATATAATGGCTAAGATCAGAATCATTTCCGGTTTTAGCCAGCGAATAAAAGTAAACCGTTTTCGATCGAGAGTCACTAGATTAAAAACCATCCGTCATTGCTGTTCGCAGAAATCCTGTTCGCAGAAATCTCGTCAACATGTGAGCGAGAGCAGACCCAGGTGTGAGTCTCGATTGCGAAATCGGTGCAGGGCAGCGAAACCCTTACACCCAGATTCTTCTATTCTTCGGCTGAGCCGTGGGAATGATCCCCACTTTCGGCACAATGTCCTTCTCCTACATGGCCGAGCCCGGCTACGGTTTCTTCCAGGGTGCTGTACTCTTCAGGGGAGAGCTGCTCTTTGAGCATCGCCATGTCAGCTTCAAGTTGCCCGCTCTCGGCCAAGGCAGCCAAAGGCTCAAAGCCCAGCGCGCCTGTATTGATCGGATCATCAGATGGAGCTTCGCCATCGCCAAAGATGTGATCGAAGTGGAACGTGGCTTCTACCTCTGCGGTTTCACCCGCTTCTAAAATTCCCTTGCGAGCCTCGCCAACAAAGTCCCCACAGGTATAGGAATACTCAGGATCGAGCATGAGGTTGAAGTTGACCATCTCACCGTCTTTTTGAGCCGTGCCCACTAGCATTAGGGTGCTGCCCGCTGCTGGCCCCTCAGACGCGGGCTGCATTTTCCAAGACAGCGCGTTGTATTGCCCAGGTGGAGCTGACACTTCTCCAATCAAAATCGGTTCAGCGCTTTCGTCACCTTCTGCCAAATCGACAGTCACAGCCTTATCCAAGCCTGCTTCTGTCTGAGCTTGAAGCTCACCCTCTGCATCGGGATCAAAAGGAGGGTCAGTTTGGTAGGCTGTTGGCTCGACCACGTTGACATAAAGATGCTCAAAGCTAATTTCCCAACCATCTTTGGAGACAAATCCTTGTCTCACAAAGTCTTCTCCATTTGCACGAATTTCGAGATTGCCCGTTTCGGTTGAGTCGGTCGAGGCTGTGGTGTTTTCCGTAGACTCCGTCTCAGCAGAAGAGTCTGCTTGAGGCGTGGTCGAGGCCGTACAAGCCTGCACGAGACCAGCCGCCATAACCAACGCTATCCCCGTTCTTGCGAAAAACTGTCTTTTCATGAAAATCTCCGAATAGATGAAACAGAATATCGAGTCGCGATGGATTGAAGATATGTGTTGAAATCACTGACTGAATTCCGATAGCGATCGCCAAAAGCTAGATTGCAATGCCATTGACCAAAACGCCCCAAACTGGAGCACGCATAGATTGGCCGGAATTTCAACATCGGTGATTGGAACGGTCGTTGCTGCGAAGGATGCAGCTTTCATCGGCAGAATTGGGATTCTGCGTACTCCAAACTCGCGGATCTGAGTCGAATCAAGACAACAAGATAAGCCGATGTGAAAAATCTGCGTGAAAAGAATGACTCAAATTTAGTAGATATTCTGTTACGTTCACACTGTTCATAAAACTCCATATCTCCTGCAAATTCAATCCTCTCCAGGGGGATAGAAGATAGGTTTTTAACGAGAATTTAAGACCTGTTAAGAAAATCCATGGATATGGGATATTGTTCATCGTTTGACAGGAGGCAAGCGTCAGAGCAGCGTGTCTGTCATGTCGATCATCGCTTGAGAGATCCTCGTTCGAGTGCTGCTGCGCAGATGAAAATCTTCTATGAGTTTTGGCAACAAAGCGCAAAGATTTGACGTACATCTGGTGTCAAAACAGCAGGTTTTTGCAAGTAAGTACGCTATATTTTGGTTATTCAAACGGGTTATTTCTAAATTTAGACAGAGGCGATCGCCCATTTCGGCTTTCGGCATATGCTAGATGAATAGTATGAATTTACTGTTGTTGAACCCAGCTATCCATTGCAGCAATAGTCGTGCGATCGTGGTGCAAAGGGGGTGTGGTCTCAATATGGCTCTCAATGACGACTCAAATTGCGCATTAGGTGTAGTGCCATAGAAGCGTGCGATCGCTCTCATCCGTCTATAGTTTTGACCGAGTTCCTTGTTGTTTATCATCCCTTTGCCCTTATGGTTTCTCAGCTAGAGAGTCTCCATCTCGATTCCAGGCGACGATTCCCTCATCTCGTCGAAGGTCTAGTTCAAGTCTTTACCTGCCCCCATCGCAGCTTTTTCACAAGTGTGATGGCGCAAGCTCTGCGTGTGTCTGGACAGGGAAATCCAGTTTTGGTTGTGCAGTTTCTCAAAGGGGGTATCGCCCAAGGTCACACCAATCCGATGCAGTTAGGTCAGCATCTCGATTGGCTACGCAGCGATTTGCCCCGCTGTATCGACACTCCCCACCTCGAACCGGAGGAAGTCACTGCGCTCTTAGAGCTATGGCAGCATACTCAACATGTTGTGCTGCAAGGAAAATATTCTCTCGTGGTACTAGATGAGTTGAGTCTCGCGATTAAGTTCAACGTCATCGATGAGGCCGAAGTCCTAGCCTTTTTGAAGAAGCGTCCGAGTCATGTCGATGTCATTCTCACGGGGCCAGAAATGCCTTCTGCTTTCATCGATATCGCGGATCAGGTGACAGAGCTACGCCGCAATCGTCATGCGTAATCGTAAATTGCAGCTGTCGCCAATATTTTCTTGTCTAGAAATCTCTGTCTCTAACGTCGAAAAAGTCTGATTGTTGATTGTCATTTCCTAACTATTTTCCCCAATCCTTATGATCAAAAACGATGCTTGGATTACGCGCATGGCAGACAAAGGGCTAATCAGTCCTTTTGAACCCAGCCTTGTGCGCGCCGTTGAGAACGATGTCACAGCGTCTATCCGACCTGTCATTAGTTATGGCTTGTCATCTTATGGATACGACCTGCGGCTCTCCCCGGCGGAATTTCGAATCTTTCGTCATATTCCCGGAAAGGTTGTCGATCCCAAGCATTTCAACCCCGACAACCTAGAAGCGACCTCACTTCATCAAGATGAAAGTGGAGAGTTTTTTATTCTGCCAGCTCATTCTTACGGGTTGGGCGTCGCCTTAGAGAAGCTCAACATTCCTGACAACATCACCGTGATTTGTATTGGGAAAAGCACCTATGCGCGTTGCGGCATTATCGCGAACCTAACGCCTGCTGAAGCAGCATGGCGCGGGCACTTGACGCTGGAATTCTCCAATTCTTCTAGCGCAGACTGCCGCATCTATGCCAATGAAGGCATTGTGCAACTGTTGTTTTTGGAAGGTGAACCCTGCCAGGTCAGCTATGAGGCTCGTCGCGGAAAGTATCAAGATCAGTCCGAAACTGTCACCTTGGCCCGAGTTTAGCCGAACGTCCAGATGAAGATAGAGATTGTGGGCGAGACTCTTTCCATTCGAAACCCTTTTCAATCAGGCTTTAACGGCCCCCACCGGGCAAGATAGGCTCGCGGCGCACTTGTCGTACCTGGCTAATTTCAAACACCAGCTCAAACGGTCGCTCCATTTCGAGGGCGACAAATTCTTCTAAAAGCCTCACTTGCTTTGGGGTCAGAGGCTCTTCGGTGATCACAAGTAGCCGAACCACAGGAGGGTTAGAGAACCAGTTCGTTTCAAACTGAAGCAACTCAACCCGCTGCAAAGTAATCGTGCGATCGAGCAGAGCGGTTCGGAGGCTGCGCTCAAGTTGAGACTGAAGCACGAGATCATAGAAGCTTAGTCCCAACGGCAACAGCAGTAGCGCCGTGACGCCAAACGCAATGCTGAGGCCGCGTCGTGCTCGCAAAATGGGCGTATAGCCTGCAAATAGGAAGGCGATCATGCATGAGAGGGTGATGCCCAGCAGGTTGGTGGCGAAAAGCAGCGCCGCACCGAGGCTAAGCCGCCAGTCCGCATGAGCCAGTCCCAGCCCAATAACGCAGAGCGGTGGCATGAGCGCGACAGAAATAGCTGTTCCAGCCAAGGCGCTGGAGATTTTAGGCTGAATCTTGGCGAATCCGCTAATGCCGCCAGCCGTAACAGCTACTCCTAAATCCAATAGGTTCGGTTGCGATCGCGCCCAAACTTCGCTGCCATATTCGGCAATGCCGCTGAGAAAGCCAATGGAACAAGCCATCAGTATGGCAATCACCGTTCCGACAGCGATCGCCAGTGCCCCTTTCTCAACGGTGCTAGGTTCTCCTTCGAGTGCCCCAAATGCCATGCAGCGAATGGGCAACATCAGCGGCGCAATAATCATCGCCCCAATAATCACCGCCGCACTGTTGGCAAGAAGCCCGAAAGTGGCGATCGCACAAGAGCCAAACACGAGCACTAGATAAGTAGTATCAATCGTCGCTTCGTCTTCAAGAGACGCCTGCAATGCGTCAGACTTCTCCTCGTCAACCTGGCGTTGAAACGTCCATCGATAAAACTTCCGAAGGAGGCGCTTTTTCCGCGACGAAAAGCGTTTGAGTACAGGATGGGGCGATCGCTTAGGTTGAACCATAAGGGTTTATCCTACGGGCTTCTGAAAAAACAGGAGATCCTGTCGAGGCAGTTGTTCTTCTGTTTTAATCCACTCCAACCCAACAGAGTCCGCCTCTTTTTTAACTTGTAACTCTTTTGTGGAGTTGAATCATTGCAAAAGCGATCGCCCCTTCATTTATCGAGAGTGTTGCGACTGCCCCTGAAGAA
>CAKZMO010000692.1 GCA_937128595.1 uncultured cyanobacterium
CCCGCGAATTCGTGGATAAATACGCTTACGTCGCTGACCATGATGAGATTGCCGAGAACGACTATAACCTGAACATCCCGCGCTATGTGGATACCTTTGAGCCGGAACCGCCAGTTGATATGGCCGCCGTGAACGCCGAAATCAGCGACTTGCGCGGCAAGCTGGCCGATGTGGAGGCGCGGATGCAAGCCTACCTCAAGGAGTTGGGGCTGGATGAGTAAGCTGCCCAACGCGGATAGGGAAGTGATCCCAGCGGGGAAATTGGCCGGGTATTCGCTTGACCCGGAGCATCCCAATGGCAAACACAAGGCGCGTGTATTCAAGGCCGCGTTAGGCTTGACTGCCGACGATGCCCCATTTTTACATGATAAAGTGATGGAAGCAGCCCGTACCCAGGAGGCAACGCCACAAGCACCGAATGCGTTCGGTGAACGCTGGGTGGTTGACTTCGGATTGACCACCGAGGCGGGTACGGCTACCGTCCGCACTGCCTGGATTGTGCGCAAAGGGGAGGATTTCCCCCGTCTGACCAGTTGTTATGTGATAGAGGACAAGTAACGATGAACATGCATGATGTTGTCGCGTTAGTGGAAGACCTGCCGGAAGAAAACCTGAAAAGAGGGCAGGTGGGAACCATTGTCGAGGAATGGGAACCAGGCGTGTATGAGGTGGAATTTGCTGATACCAACGGCGTGGCCTATGCGATGGTGGCCCTGCGTGCTGACCAACTGATGGCCTTACTGTGGCAGCCCACCCAGCAGAACCGCCAGAGTGCTTGATAGGGCAGCTGTGAATACATGATGTTCCGGCCACTTATGAGGAGTTAGCACCAGATGAATAGGTATCCCAATGACTGGAATATTATATATTTTGGTGATGTAATTTTATCTGCACGTAATGGCTATGGAAAACGACCACAAGGCACTGAAGATGGTCCTATTGTCTTGCGCCTAGCTGATGTTGCAAATGGATATATTGATCTTAGTGCGCCAAGACGTGTAGCGATGGATGCTAACGAATTTTCAAACTATCGTCTGCATAAGGGTAATTTACTATTTATCCGTGTAAATGGCAGTCGTGACATGGTGGCAAGATGTATCTGGGTTAGTCAGGATTACTCAGATGTATCGTTTAACGATCATCTTATCAGGGTAGAGTTAAGTCCTAGCGTTCACGATAAGTATTTGTTTTATCTGTTCAAAGATGAGTACATAAGATCTAGGCTTTTATCGTTCATTCCCACTGCGCCTGGCGGACAACTTACGATCAATCAACATGCACTATCTAACATTTTGATCCCCCTCCCACCCCTGGACGAGCAACGCAAAATCGCGCAGATCCTCAGCACCTGGGATGAGGCGATAGCCCTGGTGGATGCCCTCATCGCCGCGCTGACCGAGCGCAAAAAGGGCCTCATGCAACGTCTGCTCACGGGTGAGGTGCGCTTCCCCGGATTTGATGACGAGTGGGAAGAAGTCCGGTTTGGCGAGGTGTTGGAAAAAGCATATCGAACTATTGATGTAAACCCCGACGAAATGTATCGCCAAATTGGTATTAGGTCACACGGTAAAGGTATTTTTCACAAAGAACCAGTAACTGGTGAAGAAATTGGCAATAAGCGAATATATTGGGTTGAGCCAGGAGATTTTACTTTCAATATCGTATTTGCTTGGGAAGGGGCAGTTGCATTAGTTTCTGAAGCCGAGAAAGGAATGTGTGCATCACATCGTTTTCCAATGTTTGTCGCTGAGAAAGATCACTGTGACCCACGGTTTATCCTAAGATATTTCCAGACTTCTAGGGGAATATGGGATTTAGGATTGGCGTCACCTGGTGGCGCAGGTAGAAATCGCACTCTTAATCAGTCTGACTTTTTAAATTTGCGATTGAAGTTACCTTTGGTGAAAGAACAGAAATTAGTTGCAGATACAATCGACACTTGGGAAGATGCGATTAACGAGGCAAATTCTCTAAGGTTCGCTTTGGCGGAGCAGAAAAAAGGCTTGATGCAGCGTCTGCTCACGGGTGAGGTGCGGGTACAAGTGTAGGGATAATCTATGGCGACAATTGTCATCTCTTACAGCAGGACAGATAAGAGAATTGTGGAGCTGTTAGAGTCCCGAATTCACAATATATATGGTTACGCTAGTGTATGGTATGACAAGTCGATACGGGGCGGAGATGATTGGTGGGACAGGATTGTTTACGAAATTGGCGAGTGTGAAGTTCTTCTTTTTCTTGTGTCTGACAAATCTGTAGAGTCTGAATATTGCCAACTAGAACTTCGGCACGCACTCAAAGAACAGAAAATCGTTCTACCAATATTATTACAAACCTACTCACAAGATTACCCACGGGGTATGCCTCCCGATTTAGCTGACCTTATGCAGAAGGTCCAGTATATTGATCTAACTGCCGGGTATGATGACCTATCCAAATTGTGGGGTGCTATCAATCGCATACAGGATCGCTCTCTAAAACGAGTTGATCGTTGGGTTCTATATAATCAATTTGAAGTTCTGAAACTTCTCAACTTACTAGTAGATAAACATGGTAATGCTGATGAATATTCGATGCATCAGGACGTTATTTCAAGAGGATATGAGTGGAATTACGACGAGATATCGGATCATATTCACACGCCAATAAAATACGGTCAGTGTGAGGAAGTTCACAGTATCTTTGAGATGTATCGAAACATTGGCGATGCATGTACCAGCCTAGATTGTTCAAATATAGACTCTACATTCATTCGGTTTGGTGGATTTGATGGTAACAATGAAATAAAACATTACTCATATGCTCAATTTCTCATCGAAAAGCGAAGCGGGTACGGCGACTTGAGGCCAGAACCACCATATAGCATGAATAGTCACTCGCCAAGACTCGACAAGTACCTGCGTATGGTGAGGGAATGGAAGCGCAGCGAAAAGCCATACGAGCTGTCTTACGACGATATTATTCGCATTGTCGATGCGTGAATGGAAATTATCAAATGGCACTCACATCACCAGAACGTACACCAACCGATGAAGTCATGGATTTTCTGCTGTCTGCACCCACGCCGGAGCAGGTGATTACGCTGCGGCCCTCGGCTGCCGCTCAGGAGCGGATGCGCTATCTGCTGGATGGTAATCGAAACGAGTCCCTCAGTGATGCCGAACGCGCTGAGTTAGAAAGTTACTTGCAAGTGGAGCAATTTGTCCGCCGCTTGAAGATCCGTGCCCAGGAACGATTTACATAACCAGAGGACGATAATGGCATCAAGTGAGGCATTCAAAGAGCTAACCGCATCGCAAATCCCGGCGCTGCAATTGCTCATCAATCTGGGCTGGACGTATCTCACCCCA
>CAKZMO010000693.1 GCA_937128595.1 uncultured cyanobacterium
GTGCGCGGCTTCTCCATCAATATCTGTCCTAACCTATCTGCGCATTGCTATATCACTTCTGATTCAGTCCAAACATAGCTTAGTCAATCCGCATTGTGGGTGGACGAAGCCTGCCATTAGACTTTAACTCAACAAAAATTAGCCAAACCCTCGCTTGCCTGTAGACACTTTGAGGATAGCCAGCTTGCCAGCTATGCTGCTGGGCCGTTTTGAACGAGAGTTTCGCCTGTGGCTGACAACGCCTTTAACCCCTACGTCCAACTACTCAAAGCGGTTTCACCCCTTGCTTGGCTACCGTTAGGTCTCTATATTTTTCGGGATTCCGAACAAACGGGAGTGGTCATTATCTTTATTTTCAGCATGTGGCCGACGCCAATCAATACGGCGTTTGGTGTTGCTGGTGTGGATAAAGACTATCTTGATGTGGCGAATACGTTAGGGGCTTCTCGGATGAGAATCATCTTTAAGGTGGTGATTCCGGCGGCACTTCCCGACATTAGGTCGGGGTTGCGAATCAGTATGGGGATTACCTGATTGATGATTGTGGCAGCAGACATTCTGCTAGGGAAAGGTTTGGGCTACCCAGGCTTGATGCAGCCCTTCGCTGCGATATCGTCGAATCGTATGAGCTTCGAAAGATTCGGCGATTAAAATACAGAAAAATAAAAACTGGCATAAAAAAAGTCCGGTTAGCCACCGGACAAGCACTCATTGCAATGAAGCAATTCCATGATCTCACTTTTCCATAAAGCCTTGAATTGGCGATCGCTCAGTAAGATTTTGTTATCAAAAACTGTATTCCTTAACAGTTTAAGAGTGGCGATCGTCGGGGTTAGATAGGAGCGCGAACTGGCAAAGCAATGGATATCTGGCTTCAGCAAAGGCTCTAACTCCGCATGGAACCATCGGGCATCGTTGTCTCTCTAAAATTGACCCGACTCAAAATACTACTTTTCAAGTTGGCCCACTTCATATCCGCGCTCCGGAGATTAACATCGATTAAACTTGCTCCACAAAGTTTAGCGTTGGACAAATTAGCGTCCTTCATGAAGGCGTATCGCAAATCAGCTCCGACAAGAATAGCACCAGAGAGGTTTGCCCCCCCCAGATCAACTAAATTCATTGCGATTTTGCTACCCATTGCAATATTCTGTCGATTTAGCTCAGACAAGGTTACCTCACTGAGTTTGACGTCTCGTAGAACAGCTCGTGCTAGTTGCGCGCCTCGAAGATTGACCTGCATTAAGTTTGCTCCCTGAAGCACCGCTTCAGACATGTCTGCGTAATCAAGCTGGCATTGACTCAAGTCAGCCTTGTTGAGATTTGCGCCTGATAAATCTGCTTTTGACAAGTTGACCTTGCTGAGATTTGCTCGATTCAAGTTGGCTCCAGTCAGGTCTGTTCCCCGCAAAATGACTTCTCGCATGTTTGCTCCTGACAGACGAACCATTGTCAACTGCGCTTGGCTCAAGTTTGCCTGATGAAGATTGGTGCGACTCAGGTTTGCGCCAGTCAAGTTAGCCCAACTCAAATCAACTCCAGTCAAATCAGCGCCACTCAGATCAGCGCCAGAGAGATTAGTTCCAATTAAACGAGCATGGCTGAGATCGGCTCGACACAACCGACTATTGCTTAAGTTCGTGCCACTTAGATTGGCCCAATTCAAATCGGCTCGGGATAACGTGATGCCATTCAGATCAAGGTTGATCAGATCGACACGAGGTAAATCAATCTTGCTAAACTCACGCTGACCTGACTCATATTTTTTTTGTAGCGTTGTTGCGTCAGTCATCCGCCGTGAAGTAGCTCGCGAAGAGGATTTTGAATGACGCATCGATTGGATGCTGTTCATCGCAGGCCTATAAGAAACGATCACAGATGAAAAGATAGTGCACGAGTCTCATTTTGATGTGTATCTCATTTCAAAGAGACTCTAAAGCCAACACAATTTCAGCCTCTATATCGAGCAATTATGTTGACGTATTATTTCTTAGAAACTAGGAGATTTCAATCTCAAAATTTGACAGCAGAAAAAGTCAGATTTTGTCTAAACGATGAGCAATAAAATTTCTCATCGCTCATGCTATATACGGCTCAAAATTAATTTGAGTAAAGCTTCTGGCAGATTTTTTTGATGTAGAGGTAGACACACGGAGACTAAAACAGCCGTGGATTATAAATTCTGCACCTGAAACTCTGTTCAAGTTGAAAATTGACTTCAATAGATGCAATTTGAAAAATGCAAAGAAATTTTTCTATTAGAACAAAGGACGTTAGTTTCTATGAAAAGTTTCCAGATTTCATTGGTCTTCAATTAACCAAACAAGCATCAACTATTATCATTTCCAGTTTTTTACACAAAACAGCGTCGTAATTCAAGATTCCAAAGCCTCGAACCAATGTTTGAAGTCCTGGATCAAGCTCAGAGAGGATGCATTTACTAAATGACTGCTTTCTGTATTTTTAAAACATCAGATATATAGGTTATATTTAATGTTTTCAGTTTGCAAAAATCAATTTATACCCTTCGAAAGAAATGCTCAGAATATGGACAAACAATTGTTAAGAACTGATAGATATCAGATTGATCATTTTCAAATCCGACTGCTCTATATCTATCTCGAACTTAGACAATTAATTTGTGGCAGATCACGCAATGATTCAAAGTCTTGCTCTGTCTACATCTCCATAGAAGCTTTTAGTTAAAGCTCTGAAGAGTACTTGTTCTCATGAGCCTTTAGCCAGATATGCGGCTATAGCTCAGAAACCGAGCATCTACCTCGCTAATCAAGACTCGTCATACCGGAGTGGGTTCAGCAGCAATGATTCGTTGTTGTCAGTGTTCCCAGAGACGGCTTAGAACTAGCGAATCGTAGCCAGGACTTTTTGTTTTGCGGTCATTGTTTGGGGGGGCGATCGCCTCTCAACCTCCACAAATCAAAAATAAAGGTTAAGGAAAACAGGCATTGAAAGCACTAATTTGTAAACTTTTATTATGAGCAAGGCTGTCGCTTTCTTGCATCAAATTGAAGTTTTTGAGACGTGAGCAGGCTAACGACTCAGCGTGCGAGTAGGTGATCAGGCTGAATCTCGACAGCTAGTGTGACACCGACCTGTAGTTCGCTTTGTATTACCTCTTTGAAGGGAATGAAGAAACTGAGTAGCCGTGAGTTATTGTCTGCATACGAACGGGGTGAGCGTGACTTTCGATTTTTAGACCTAAGCTATATGGACTTGTTTGACTGCAACTTACAAGATGCAGATTTTAGTGGGTGCGATTTTCGGCATGCTTACTTGGCCTATAGCAACTTGAGTCGAGCTATTCTCAGTCAGGCCGATCTAAGCCATGCAGAATTAACTTGTGCTCAACTCTCTTCCACAAAACTTATCCACGCAACGCTTTACAAAACGCAGCTCCTTCGTAGTCAGTGCTACGCCAGTACATTCGAGCGAGCCAACCTCAGCTATGCCGCTTTGCAAATGGCTGATCTCAGGAACGTTAGTTTTCAAGACGCAAATCTGAGTCATGCAGACCTGAGCCACGCAAATTTGCTAGACACCCAGTTAAACGGTACGCAGTTAGAGTACTGCACCTTTGCTCGCTCCAAAGGTGCCGATCTTCGAGAAGTGCAGCTGACACCAACGACCATTCTTCCAAACGGATATCGTGCCTCCTCTGAGGCTTAGGTCTTGATTTTTCACGCCCGATTGTTCGACCTGAAGTTAATAAACGATTGTGGAGTGGAGGTGCTGGTCAGAGCAAGGGCATTCTAGCTACTTATGGCTGGCTACTCATGGAATGAAGCTCTCGGGACGCAGATAGGTGGAAAGCAACCACTTGCATGGATTTTTCCAAGCGAATTCTAAAGTAAATCTCTTATTCCGATCGGGTAACCGGGGTTTGTGTCATCATAGGAGACTAGCTGCTCATAGCTAACGTTATTCTTTTGCACCACTGAAGGGGGCATATTTATGGCACTTAGGCTCGGTGATACTGTTCCGAACTTTACTCAGAAGACCTCAGAAGGCGAAATCGACTTCTATTCTTGGGCTGGTGATAGCTGGGTCGTCTTGTTTTCTCATCCAGCGGATTACACACCCGTTTGCACGACGGAATTGGGGTCTGTCGCAAAGCTCAAGCCTGAGTTTGACAAGCGGGGCGCAAAAGTGATTGCTCTCAGCGTCGATGGCGTAGACTCTCATGGTGGCTGGATTAGCGATATCAACGAAACTCAGTCTACGACAGTCAACTATCCCATCATTGCGGATGAGGACAAGAAGGTAGCTGAACTGTATGACATGATTCACCCCAACTCCAACCCCTCCGTAACTGTGCGGACGGTGTTTGTCATCGACCCCAGTAAGAAGCTGCGCCTCACCCTCACCTATCCTCCTAGCACAGGCCGCAACTTCGAGGAGATTTTGCGGGTGCTTGATTCACTGCAACTCACGGATAACTACAGTGTGGCAACTCCCGTTGACTGGAAAGATGGTGAGGACTGCGTAATTTCTCCTGCCATCAAAGATCCTGAAGAACTGAAGCAGAAGTTTCCTAAGGGATACACCCAGGTGAAGCCCTACTTGCGCACAACTCCTCAGCCAAACAAGTAGTTGAACCTGTAAGCGTTGTTCGTCTTCGCTTTTCTTGGTCACTAATGATCACTAAATAAAGAGAGCAGAGAAGGCGATCGCCTTCTCTGCTCTCTTTTGTTTTATCCGTTTTGGCTTAGCCAAAGGACGATTGGAAGCGTCAAAAAGCTCATCATCGTCGAGAGCACAATGGTTCTCGCAACACGCACCACATCTCCACCCAGTTCTGTAACCCAGATAAGTGAGTTGACAGCCACGGGCATCGCCGACTGCAGCAACAGCACTTGCAAGTCCATACCACTGAGGCCAAGCAGAGTGCCGACGCTGTAAGCCAAGAGGGGAGAGAGGATCAATCGCACTCCCGCGCCAAGTAATTCATATCTTCCAAAGATCGGTTGAGTCTGCGACAGTTGGATGCCCAAAGTCAACAAAGCCAACGGAATAGCGCCATCGCCTAGCAGTGAGACGCCCCGACCGATCGCTTCTGGTAAGGCTCCACCAAAAACTTGTAGCGAAATTCCTGCGATCGCCGCCCAAAACACAGGTAGTTTCAAGGTCAGACGAATACCTGCACGAATGCCATCGCCCTTCAGCAAGATGGGGAAGACGCTGGCAATCATTAAGCTCGACCCCACTAGATAGACGATCGCCCGCTCTAATCCAGCTTCTCCCAACGCAAACAGCACAAACGGTAAGCCCATGTTGCCAACGTTGGCGAAGAGGCTAGTCGCGATTAGACTTTTCCGCTCATCCGGTGAGAACTTGAGGCCACGAGCCAACCCCACAGCGATCGCATAGAGCAAGGCAGTGTTGAGCAAAAATGCACCCACGATGGCGATCGCACGGTCAAAGGCCAAGGTGCTCTCTGCCAAACTCGAAAGCACCAAAGCAGGCAGCAGGGCATAGATACTGAGCCGCGCCAGGGTTCTCAAGTCGAGTTCGAACATACGCCCGATCCCCGCTCCGACCAAGGCGATGAGAGCGATGGGCAACACTGCCGAAATTAAAACAGCCATAATTCAAAGCGCCTCGGGATGAACGCACCTCTCACGGTCTGAAATGGGTCACACTCATTGAGAGAACGTTAATTAAGAGAACGTTACTGACAAAACTTTACAATAGCGAATAGGTATAGTGCTACGCGCTGATATAAAACCAATAGTTGATGGAGAAGCCGCGCG
>CAKZMO010000694.1 GCA_937128595.1 uncultured cyanobacterium
GCGACTTGCAGCGTGAGACGCAGTGCAATCTGACCACATAATGGCAGCCAAATGGCTGACTCAACATCGGGAAGCGGCAGTTTGCCGCTAAATTCCGCCCCGGATTGGCTCCGGTGAAAGGTGGAATAGACCGTGTTCAAACGTTCTCGGCGGGCATCGTTGGCTTGCAACAATTCGACATTTGGACGTGCAGGCGCTTCCAGCCACACCACCAATTGACGCGCATCGTGGTACAGCGCCGCCGGGCTGAAGTATGCGTCTGTATCGCCCACGGTTTGCAGGGTTTCCAGTTGATCGAGAAGCGTGTGCATATCAGTCCATTGGTCGATGTTATGCCGGTAGGTCAGGTGCGCCAATCGCAGCCAATCTTCCAGCAGCCGCAGTAAACGAGACACGTCTGATGGGAAACACGCCTGTAAACCGATTCGCAGCCGCAGCACCGATAAGGCAGATCCCATGTCTTCAGCACGCAGCACGCGCTCCCATTCATCTTCAGCGACGAGGCGCAGCAGATGTGGGCGCAGGCGAAGCCGTGAAAAGCGGCGTGACCACCGCAGCAAGCTATCATGCCGCCTCGGTTGCCGGATGGCACGCAGGAGCAAGCGCCGTTGTATAAAGCGCAGTGGGGATGTTTGAAACAACCACATACTCATCCACCAGACGAGCGCAGTAAGGGCAATACCCCACCAGATCACGCTAAAGGGGAAATAGCGAGTAAACGTATGCCCGACTAGCGGTAAATACACCTCATCATGCAACCGATATAGCAGCGGTGCATCTTCAACGGGCAGCAAACGCAGATGGACAATCATAACCAGCGTAGCAAGTCCCAGCAGGATACCGGCCAGCAGCATCAACCGGAATATCAGCAGACGCATTGTATTTCGGCGGAGGGTGCGCGGCAGCCGCGACAGTGCCGCAGAACGAAATCGCAACTTCATGATTCGCTGTCCTTGTCGTCACCACCCCGGATGAACCGCCCTACGTCCCGCAGCCCGCGTTTGGCACGCATAGCCTGCAACTGCCGCCACAATCGCCCGTTTTCTGCATCAACTTGCTTAATTCGATCATCATTGGGGGCAGCTTCCCAATGTGCCACTTCATCCTGTAAACCAGAGAATGTGGGCGGTTCGGTTTCAGTGGATTTCACAGCATCAAGCCATTCCTCAACCTGTGGCAGCACGACACTATCAAGCTGTTTGTATGGGGCTTTCCACGCATTAACGCTGTCTGTGCCTTCATCTACTGCTCGGTCAGTGTCCTTCGCCATCTGGCGTAGATGATCGCGTTTCGCGGCAAATTGCTGACGGATAAAATCAAAACGTGCCATTATAAGAGCCGCTCCAATTCTGCAATCTTGTTTTCAAGTTCCTGGCGGCGGCGCTTGAGGTCGTCTACTTTTGCCCGGACCTGTTCATCCAGGCGGTTGCGGGTGCTGGTTGCATTCTGGATAGCGCGTTGCACCTGATTTTCGACGGTTTCCACAGAAGTTCCTAACCCCTTGACCGCCTTACGGGATTCATCCAATAAGGCTTCAACATCACTTACCCGCTTCTGCACGGTGTCATGCGCGTCTACCAACTGACCGAGCCGTTTATCCAGTTTGCGAACGTGGGCAATAAATGTTCTGGCATCCGTATTGACCCGTTGGTACTCCGCTTCTAACGTTTGCAGGAGTTCGGCGACGAACTGGGTATAATCCTGCTCCACCACCTGAGCGGCGTCAGTAAACTGCTGCTGCAAGTCTTGTGCGCTTTTGTGAATCGCTTCGTAGTGTTCGCGTCGGGTTTGTGCCTGGGCGATCTTCTGCAAATCTGCGCCGACATCTTGCAGGCTGCGTAAGACCGTCAGATTATCGTTGATCCATCCGATAATCTGCGGTGATGTCAACGGGGCAAGGGCGGTGTAATCCAACACGCTGACCAGTAAATCGTCTGGTTGATCACCTGCTGTAATCACATACAGGGGATGCTCCGGCAGTGGAACACGTCCCATCATCGCCCGCAAATACTGATCCATTTGTGCGGGTTTCCAACTGTGCATCGCAGGATATAGACGTTGCCCCTGGGGAACAAACAGCGCGATCCGGTTTGGTGAGCGGTTGTAATGCGCGGCCCACGTCGGATCCAGCCAGAAGCCAATCGGTTCGGCGCGGTTCAAGTCCGCCCACACCAGCGGATCGAGTCCATAGGCGTTTGCCTGTGGTTCAATATAGAGATAATGCACGCCTTCCGGCTGCGCCTCAGTCGCCTGGAAGCTGTAGCGTAGATTGCCTAAATCCTGTGGGCGATAGCGGCGCAGCACACTGACCAGAGCGGGTAGTTGTGCCTGCGTGAAACGCAGCAAACGCGGACGCGGCACGCGCAGTGCCTCCAATTCGACCAGACGATCTTGCAAGACCGCCATTTGCCGTTTTAGCTGCTCATATTCCTGACGAATCGCTTGCGCTTCATCCTGTCCGGTGTAGTGTATCTCACGCAGATGGACACGGTATCCGGCGTCCGGGGCAGTATCGTCGATCTGGGCCTGTAGCGCAGCCATCTGTCGTTTAGGGTCTTTCGCTTTAAGGACGTGGTAACGGTCAAACGGCAGGACACGCCCCATTTCCCAGGCATTGTGAAAGCGCGTATGTCCGATGTATATCAGCTCATCCGGCGTGATCGCTGCCAGTGTGATGTTTGCCTGACCTGTCCCTCGCACGCCGAAGGCTGACGGTGCAGCCAGCAGCAATCGCACGAATAACGCAATCACATCGCGGGTAGGCTGCATGTCCTCCGGCAGAAAAACGCGATACGGGTCATCACCGCGCATCACGTCAGCGGTATAGGTGTGCAGCAGCGTACAATCTGCGAATAGTTCCCCGGCGACTACCCCCTGGAAAGAAGACTGACGTTTTTCATCATCAAGCAGATGGTAACAATACAGGGATGCGTCTTTGCCCTGCACCATCCCCAATCGTACCTGTGTTGCGTGCAAGCGCAGGCTTTCATAGATCGCTCGCCCACGCTCGACACCGGGATCACGCGCAATGAGCAATTTTTCGTCCGGTAGATAGCCATGTTCCAGTGCGTCCTGGGGCGGCGCTTCGGCACGCAGCAGGTTCGGTACCGCTGCCATCACCG
Organism: uncultured cyanobacterium; assembly: GCA_937128595.1. Taxonomy (GTDB): domain Bacteria; phylum Cyanobacteriota; class Cyanobacteriia; order CAKZMO01; family CAKZMO01; genus CAKZMO01. The sequence continues at coordinate 3,123 of CAKZMO010000694.1, forward strand.
GCAGGTAGCTGCCAGTCACACGTACTTTTTCGACAAAACGCGCCGTTTCCGGGTTGTCCGCGAACAGGGCGTGAAACTGTTCTCTTGCCTCAGCTTGCCAGCGTCCACGCTTGCGCTTAAATCGCAGGTCAATCCGTGTTCCGAACGGGGTGATATTGGGCTTCAGTTCGATGGCTTGCAGCACACGCGCAAATTCCGAGGTGCGCTCCACAAAAGCCGTCAGCAAGCGCAGTGTTTGCAAGGGATCAAGGCTCTGGTAGTGATCGTAGCGTTCAAACATGGCGCATCTCGTATAACATCGCATCGAGCCAGGCATCGACCAGACCGCCACCGATTAAGCGAAGCTGGTCAGTACCAGGGGCAGGTTGCCAATTGCTGCCGCTACCGACAACTGACCAGTTTTCACCATCACGGATGTCATCCGGTACCCAGGTGATACACAGGCTGTCTAAATCTCCACCGAACAGATCGCGGATACGCTGTGTTTGGTACGAATCGTCGTTCTGCAAACGGGCAGGCAAACACAGCAGCAGGTGAATGAAGTGATAGTCGCCCAGGCGGATTTGTGGCGCATCAGGCGGGGGTGTTTGGAGTGAGTCTGTGTGCTGTTGCCACACACTGCGTAACCAGGCTGCCACGCCAGCATCAGTCCTATCAGGTAGAGTAAACATCGGTGCCGCATGGTCAAGATAACCGGGCAACCAGCCAGCCGACTCCAGGAACAGCAGACGGTAATCCGGTAAGTTCGCCGGAGCAATTTCTACTGGCAGTCGCCGCGACAGATCATGCAGCAGCGTGTGTTGTGAGCGTACACGCCCGAAGCGATCTCCCTCAATCCAGCGGAACTGGCTGCCGCCAGTGTAGGGCAGCATCCGGGATACAAACAGCGCAAAGTCAGCGAAGCAGGTCTTGAGAAACACGTCGGCAATCCCACCGTAGCACATCGTAACCAGCAGCACATCGCGCTGACGTACCGGCTGTGGCGGCGGTTTGACAATCGCGTAACCCGTATTCAAAACACGATCCATCCGTAGCGGCTCAGGATAGAGATGCTCGGTCAGGTGCATCCGTTGAATATCCTCTTCGCGCCGGGTGAGCATGAGTCCATCTGCTCCGGCACCCTGTCGGCGTTCGTCGCGCAAGTGCTGTTCCTGGGGGATGAACAGGTTAAAGGCGTTTTCCCGGCGTTCACGCATGGCGGGTCGCAGCTCAAAAAATACAGCCAGGTCGAGCATGTCAAAGTCGGGTTGAGGCGCGAACCCACGCGCCGCCGCAAGGCGCAGCGCCCGCTCACGCCAGAACAGCGCCGGTATGCGCCTGCCATCATCTACGACCAGTTGCCCGATGAGAGACAAGAGGTTCTGATCGTATTCAGCATAGGCATCGGCACGTACCGGTGCGTCAACAGCATCTTCGGCAAATAATAGACATTCGCCCAATTCCTCGCAGGCCAGCCTGATAAGCGGCCCCGCCAGATGGTAAACGACAAAGTCGAAGGCGCGTTCAGGGATCAGCGGTTGCTCACCATTTTCCGCGTGATCGCGTCGCAGTCGTTCAATGGCTGCATCCCAGGGACGTGTCCATTCACCGCTCACAAGAGAACGGGCCAGCCCTGCACTCAGGCGTGGCGTAATCCCAATATGGCGGTCGTGTAATCCCACCAGGATAGACGCCGCCAACTGCCGCTCATGATCCGGCAGTGCGCCTAACCAATCGCGTACCAGTGGCCGCCACACCGCAGGCGGAACCAGCGAGAAGCGCAGGCTCATGGCAGTGGGTCTCCCTTCAATTCAAGCTGGTCTTCGATGAAGGTGTCCCACCGATCTAAAGCGAAGCGCATCAGTTGAATCTGCTGGTTGCTGAGCGTAATGAGGTTGAGATCATCCGCTTTGACCGCCTCGTAAACCGCGTGCAGCAGCATCACATGCAGTAGCTTAATCAGGCGGCGGTTGGACATATCGCTGTATCCGTATTGGCGGCATGTGTGGACGACACTTGCCAGCCGTAGATAGTAGTCACTGCTGCGTTTGGGCACAAGCTGGTTGTTTTGCGTCAGCTTACGGACATCGGTTTGCAGGGTGCGCATGGCATCGAGCAGACCCGGAAATTGCTTGTTCGATGTGCCGCCATATGTGGACCGCCAGCCACGTGCAAATAATAGACTCAAGTCATCGCCGCGTGCGGGCATGTTCTGCACATTACAGCGCAGCAAAAAGCGATCCTGAATGGCCTGCAATTCCGGCGCGTTGGGCATCTGGTTGGTCGCACCAAAGACACATTGCGTTGCCACTGGGACGACGGTGCCGCGATCATGAAAGATACCCTCATTCATGAAAGCCAACAGTGAGTTCAAGATGGCGCTTGACCCGTTAAAGACCTCATCCAGATAGACAACACGGGCGTGCTGCATCATGCCCTGGCTGTCACGTTCCAGCACACCGTCGCGGCTGGCTTTCTGGATGTTGTAGAAACCGAACAATTCGCCCGGTTCAGTGAATGGCGTGAGCAAATACTCAAAATAGCCACCATCCTGTGCGCCAGATGAGCGCGGATCAATGCCGACGCGCTGGCAAAACTCACGGATCAAAAACGATTTTGCTGTTCCCGGCGGGCCGACCAACAGCAGTGCCTCCCCACTCAACACGGCAAGAACCAGTGCCAGTACCGCGTCATCCAGCCCAGCAAATTGCCCGCGTAAGTCTTTCTCAATATCGGCGAGTTGTCGTAATGCATCTTTGTGATCCAGTGCCAGCCGCCGCAACGCATCCGTTTGAAACACGGCATCTTTCACATTAAACATGGTCATTCTCCTGATTTATCAGCGCAGTTGATCCCATTGGTCAATGAACCAATCTGGCGCATCGGTTGATTTCACATCGGTAGCAAGCGGTAGACTTTGCACAAAGCGCACCACTGGGTCAGACCAACGTTCCATCTGCCACAGGCGTAACGCCCGTACCAGCAGCCATTGATCCCACAAAGTCGGGGACTGAACACGGTGCCGCAGTGGTTCGCCCATCGCGCTGATCTCGTCCAGCATCGGCTTGAGGCGTTTCTTCTGCTTCGGCGGAAATTCTTGTACATTTGCCGCCGCTAGTGTGACAACGAGCAGCAGTGGAGCCGCATGAAGCCGAATGGACAAAGGCGTGTCGATCCACAGGCGTTCCCGCCAGTGTGCGGCGATCTTGCCGGATAAATCATCCATGAGTTCCGGTTGGCTGAGCGCCCCAAACGCGGCAATCTGCCAGAAGAACGGCGGAATATGAGTGCCACTGTCCATGCCGAGTTGGTGAGCGAGATTATCGTGAAACGAGGTGTCCCAATCCGCCGCGTTCATTTTGCCTGCAATAGCTTGCTGAACGCTCTGTTTGTAGGTGGGTACTTTATCCACAGTGATAGGGGCAAGCGCATCGGCATAAGGCGTGATGATCGGCAGCAAGTCAGGCAGTGTCTCATT
>CAKZMO010000695.1 GCA_937128595.1 uncultured cyanobacterium
TGTTGAGTATTCCGTCTGATGCAAGTGAATTTATACCGAAAGGCTCCGCTTTGATCGCTGCCGCGCCCACAAATCAATCGTGGGCTATGGGCAGCAAGTCCGCTTTAACGGACTGAGATATTTTGGCAAGGTCACCAGCTCCCTTCCAGTGGGCTTCCCATCCTAGTCTGCAATTGATTCGCGGGCAGGCAAATTGCGCAGCTAATACCCTTTCGGTCGTGATTCAAGGACTGGCAGCACGACCGAAACGCTAGTCCACATTCGGCGTGTATTATCAACAAAAGCATTCTGCCTTGTGCCATTGACTCAAGCCGCTGTATGAGAAAACTTAATACGACATCCCCCCCGTCTGGCTTATGTTCTCTCCAAGACCTACCCGATCCTTACCAGTTTGCGTTTCGGCAAGGCTCGGCTCATCATCTGCCAGGGCAGTTTTTGCCAGTTGAAATAGACTGGTTTACTCAGATTCTGCTGCTGCCGTTTTGGTTAATGTATGCACTGCCGCCCATTACTTTACCCTTAGGGTTTTTGAATCAACTGGTGCGAGAACCTGAAAGTTATGTCCGGTATTTTCAGATAATCAGGCAGCAAAACACAGGTGAAATGGCATTGATGGTGGGCTTGTTGGGGTTAGGTGGTGTGTTGCTGGTTTACTGTGCCTGGATCGCATGGGATGGAGGCTCGTCCTTCGTCCGAACGTGGCAGGCGCACCAGTTGCAGCGGCGCGGCGAACATGGCTTTGGGCTGGTGTTGCTAGAACGGGGATTGGTGGCACGGTTCATTGACAATATTGACGGACGCAACTGCATCTGGTTGCCACGGGAGGCGATCGCAGACATCATTTGGCATCGCATTCGTGAAGAGGGAGCCAAGCATTCTCGCTGGGTTTACCGGACTCAATTATGCTACGTGGCAGAACACCAGGGAAAGCGCCAAAAACGCTGGCTCACCCTCAAAGGTCGCATGGTACACATGGGCTGCCCAATCGGAGATCCGAATGGCGATCGCGCCTTATTTAATCGGCTCTATGATTGGTGGCGATCGCCTGAACAATCACAATTGCTAGATGACACTGCTAGCGTTTAGCTTCACCCCAAACCTTATTCGATGCTGCTGCGATCGCACCAGAACCGCCACTCACAAGGTGTCGAGCAAGACCCGTTGACTTTGGAGTGAATGGAGTGGTTAAGCAGGCGTAAAGATTAGAGTGTTCTCGAATCAGGAGAGTGATGCTGGGTTCAGCATCGAGAGAGTCTCAAGAATGTGGAAACAACTTAAGCGGTGGCAGCCAAAGCTCAAGAACAACAAGCATTTGATAATTGGGGCGATCGCCAGATTTTTACAAAAGCGTTTTGCGTTGGCCAATGCCCATCTGCCTGCTTCAAGGCTGAAGTAGGGACTCCTGCTAACATTGCCTATGCAAAATTCTGACTTTACCATCGCTTAGAACGCTGCACGACGTAGACGACGCCCGTACCAATCGTCGCCAGCAACAAAATCCAGATCAGGCCACCCGGAATAAAGGTCAAAACCCCAAATCCTCGCATGATCCAGATCCCTAATGTGATGCCTAGCAGCATTAAAAATAAGCGTGAGCCTTTAAACGTGGATCGATTCACCTAATTTGCCTCACAGCTGATGGGTGTCTGGCTTCATTGATAACACGCCATCTCGCGGGATGAAGATTGGGACGTTATCGGTTAAAGAATGCGCTAGAAAATGAAATCGAGGGTGAGTGACCACTCTGCATCTGAGTCGTCTGAGGCTCGAACGATTTGAATTTGATGGATAAACTCGCGGAAGTAGAAACGCCGTTCCGATTCTGACAGGTCGAGCCAAAATTGCTGAATTGAGACCGTTTGGGCGATCGCCTGTAAATTCACCGGGGGAAGTTGAGCCAGCTTTTCCCGCAAGATCGAAAGCTCAGATCGGAGGTTGTAAGCTCGAAGAGTCGCGGTTTCCTCGTCGAGCACTCCTGCTGTTTCGAGATCGGGCAGTTGAGTCAGGATCTCTTCTTTCTCAGAAATCTGCTGCCGAATGCCCCCCTTGATTCCGTCTAAGTCTGGTAAGGTCAACTTGGCGACCGCCTGGGGCAAATCTTTGCAGATGCGCTCGATGGTCAGGTCAAGCACGGCTTGATAGGGCACTGCTCGACAGGCTCCCTGACAGGATGCTTCAGGTTTTGCTTGAGGACAGGCGACGGGGCGAAGGTAGAGATATTCTCGTTTTTTGCGGCGATAGGTAGTGCGCGATACTTTCATGACCGACTGACAGACTCCACAGACGACCAAACCTGCCAGAGATCGGGGAGCGCTGGCTGTGCGAGGCGGTAAGCGACGATTGCGGCGCAGCAGTCGATCGACTTGAGCGGCTTCATCTCTGGAAACAATCGGGAGGTGAGTGTCTGACACCACAACTCCGTTGCGATAGGCCAAGTCACCGCGATAAACCGGATTGGTGAGCCAGCGTTTTCCAGTGGAGACCGAAATTTTTTTGTTGTACTTTCGCTCCAAATATCGCACGCTGCCTCGCAGGGAACCATAGAGCAAAAAATATTCTACAAAATCTTTCACCACGGGGGCGGTACTACGATCGAGGGCATAGCGATCTTTGCCGCGACGGTACCCATAGGGCGCTTTTCCGGGTGGAGGTAAGGCGTTGACTCTGTTGCGGGCATGCCCCTGACGGATGCGGCGTGTATTTTGACGTTTCTGAATCGAGTTGGCAAGGGCGAGCAAATCAGATCGCTTGAGGGGATGTTCTGCTGTGCCTACCGTTTCATCGATAGCCATGAGGGAAATTCCGAGGGATTCGAATTCTTCTAGGCGATCGCTCACTTCCGCTACCGTTTCACCCAACTCATCCAACCGCCGGACTAGGACGGCCTCGACTCCCACAGCATCCGGCAGATCCTGTCCATGACGGCAATCTTGAAGCAACTGCTGAAGCTGATGGCGATCGCCTAAATCGCAATAGACTCGGCTTACCTCCCAGCCCCAAGCGGCGACATCGGGGGGTGGGTCTAGCAGTGGATCTCTATAGCAATAAGCAACAGTGGTCATAGAAATCGGCGATAAGATAGAGGGTCATCCGCCCAACGTCTATTTTAGGAACTCTGCCAGTGCCTCGACCTTATTCCAGGCGGCTCCACTTTTGAGGATGTCTCTAGCCTGAGTGATGCCCTGTTTGTAGGACTCGGCTTTGCCTCCCACCTTTAAAGCTAGCGCTGCGTTTAGAGCCACGACATCTTGCTGAGCCTGAGTTCCCCCTCCCTGCAACACATCCTTGAGGATGGAAACGTTTTCCTCGACTTCACCCCCCCTCAGAGCAGAGGTAGGTGCAGATTGCAGTCCCAGTTCTTTGGGATCAAGGGTGGTGGACTCCAGCTTTCCTTGATTCAAAACCGCGAGATAGGTGGTGTCAGCGAGTCCAGCCTCGTCTAGCTTCTCTCGCCCGTGGAGAACGATGGCGTGCGATCGCCCCAACGTTTTCAATGCTGCAGCCATAATATCAACCAGGCTGTCGTCAAACACCCCAATCACTTGACCTGTTACGGGTAAAGGGTTGACCAGGGGCCCTAGCAGATTAAACACGGTTCGCACTTTGAGGGTTTTGCGAAACGGTACGACCGATTTCATGGCGGGGTGCCATCCAGGAGCAAACAGGAAGGTGATGCCTACCTCTTGAACGGCGGCCTGCACTTTTTCCGGAGGCGCACTGAGATTGATGCCGAGGGCTTCTAACACGTCCGCAGAACCGACCTTGCTAGACGCTGCCCGATTACCATGCTTTGCTACAGCAATTCCCGCAGCAGCGGCCACAAACGCGACCGTGGTGGAAATGTTGAAGGTGGAGGCTCCATCGCCCCCAGTGCCGCAGGTGTCAATCAAAGGAGAGATAGGTGTCTCTAATGGCATTTTTCCACCCAGAGACTGCCCCTGAAGCACTTGAGCCATGCCCGCGAGTTCCGATGCAGAAACCCCTTTCGCCTGAATCGCCGCAAGAATTGCCCCTGAAAGGACAGGAGGAATTTCTTCTGAAAGCCAGCCCTGCATCAAAGCAGAGGCTTGTTCTACCGACAGCGACTGGCGATCGAGGAGTTGCTGAAGAAAAATAGGCCAATCTTGGGTGGCGATCGCCTCAGACGTTGGCGAAGAGGGAGAACTGCTCATGGGTTTTAGCTTTTAGAGTTTGGATTGGTGAGGGTGGATGCCGTCAGTATTTTAGTCTCGAAAAACCTGTATCGAAGTGAATGTACACCAATCTTGCGATTCTTTCCAACGCTGTAGGTGTAGCGACGCCCCTATTGCTGTGCGGTCAGATCCGTTGGGCGACAAATCTCAAGTCCAAAAACGATATTCCTTTAAGATCGAAGAGCAACTGCTGATGGCATAGGAGCATTCTTGATGAAATTTTTCAAAAAGCCGGGGGCAGATCTCAAAGATCGGGTTCCTCCAGGCCAGAGTCTGACGAACGGATTTCCGGTGCTGACCTATGGCGACACGCCACCCGTGAGCACTGAGGCGTGGCAGCTCAAAGTGTGGGGTTGCGCAACCGACCAAACCTTTTCCTGGAATGACATGATGGCCATGCCCCAGAGTGAATTCACCGCAGACTTTCACTGTGTTACCACTTGGTCAAAGCTAGATGTGCAGTGGACGGGGGTTAAAGTCACCGATTTTATGGAGCAGATCGAACTCAAAAAGTCTGCAACCCACGTTATGCTTCACTGCTACGGCAGCTATACAACGAATCTGACCCTTGAGGACTTCGTCCGACCCGAAAATTTCTTTGCCCATACGCTATTTGGAGAACCCTTGCCCCCCGATCATGGCGGTCCCATGCGAGTGGTGGTGCCCCATCTCTATGCTTGGAAAAGTGCGAAGTGGGTCAATGGCCTAGAGTTTCTGAACCATGAAGAACTTGGATTTTGGGAGCGCAATGGCTATCATCGTCGGGGCGAACCTTGGGCCGTAGAGCGGTATGCCGGACGGTAAAGAGGATAAAGAGAATTTGCGGTGAGGGTAAGAGTTGGCCTGAGCGAGACGCTCATCCTGGTGCTAGGTGAACTGTTATTAGAGTGAGTTCGCGTTAGAAATGCGCAGCATCAGCATCTTGCTCACGATTGATGTATTCCTAGAATCAGCAACGCTGAGAAACACATTGATCCAAATTTTAGACCCAAATTTTACTTCGAGGCTGACAACGCGCGATCGCCCGTCGGGCACAGATCGATGAGTTCACAGCGATCGCACGCCGGGTTTCGCGCCATGCAAACGGCGCGTCCATGATAGATCAGCCGAATCGACCAGTTTTCCCAATCAGGTTGGGGCAAGAGCTTCATTAAGTCTTTCTCAATCCTGGGGGGATCGCTGTATTTCGTCAGTCCCAGACGATTGCTGAGCCGCTTTACGTGGGTATCGACGGTCACTCCTGCGTTGATACCAAAGGCATGTGCTAGAACGACGTTAGCTGTTTTTCGAGCGACTCCGGGCAGTTTCAATAGCTCCTCCATAGACTGAGGAACCTGTCCCTCAAACTCGTCCACAATCATGCGACATGCGCCTTGAATGTTCTTCGCCTTGTTGCGGTAAAATCCTGTCGAGCGCACCAGCGCTTCTAGCTCGTCGCGTTCTACTGCGGCCATCGCTGCCGCATCGGGAAACTGACGAAACAGTTCGGGCGTGACCTTGTTGACTCGCTCGTCGGTACATTGAGCAGACAAGATCGTTGCGACTAAGAGCTGAATTGGAGTCTCGTAGTCAAGCGAACAGGGTGCCTCTGGGTAAAGCACCTTCAGCCGCTCCAAAATGTCGAGGGCTCGCTGCCGCTTGGTGTAGCGTTTTCGAGGGGTCACCAGTTCCGACCTACTGGAAGAAATCTTGGAAAACGGCCAGTTGAGTCGTATCGCGAACGATCAAGAAGATCCCTAGTCCGAGTAAAACGATAAGCCCCGTCTGCATGACATTTTCTTGGAGACGATTTGGCAATGGCTTCCCTCGCAGCCCTTCGATCAGCAGGAAGGCAAGCTGACCTCCATCAAGAGCGGGCAAAGGCAGGATGTTGATGATAGCGAGGTTGATGCTAATGATGGCTGTGAACGGAAACAGCCGAGAGAGGTCATTTTGAGCAAACTGTGCGCCCTGTTCAACGATACGCACCGGGCCAGCCACTTGGTCAGCCATCTCAGAAAAGTTAGTGATTAACGTGATGAAGCCTTGCACAATCAGCACGGTTTTGGATTGAAACTCCTGCGCGGCAAACTTCAACACTTCCCCGACACCGTTGGGACGTCGGTAGACTGGTTCGCCATTCGGGAAAAGCTGGACGCCAATCAAAGCATCACCGCTGTCGCTGACTTCGGGAGTGACTGTGAAATCAAATTGGCGATCGCCCCGCAGAACAGTGATCTCCAGAGGCTCGTTCGGGCTATTCGCAATGGTTTCCTGCAAGGTTTGAATGGCCCCCTGAGCTTCGCCTAGGTCTTCTCCTTCGATGGCGGTAATGATATCTCCAGCCCGAATTCCGGCTTGGGCAGCAGGCGCTTCTTGAGACACCACCTGAGGCACTAAAACACCAGGTTCGTAGTTAATACCTTCGGGAACGCCGACGCTCGTGTACTGAGCGACGAAGACGAGATACGCGAAGATTAAGTTTGCAATGACCCCAGCGCTGATGACGATGGCTCGATCCAGCAGGGGACGGTTTTTGAAGAGATCGGGGTCATCTTTTTCGATCTCACTGTCTGGATCATCATCAGGAAATCCGACGTAACCGCCAAGCGGGATCGCACGCAACGCATACAGAGTCTCTGCCCCCTGATAGCTCCACAAGACGGGCCCAAAGCCGATAGCAAAGTTGTTGACATGAATGCCCTGAAGCCGAGCTGCTGTGAAATGTCCCGCTTCGTGGACTGCAATCAAGAGACCGAGAACTGCGATCGCCGCTAAAACTGTCATAGGAACCTAGTGCGATGGACGTGTAACGTAATGTTATCTATTCTAAGGTGATTGTTTTCACTTCATCGTCCGAAGTTGTAATTGTTCGGATTGGATCTCACGATAAATGGCAATGGCTCGACGGGCGATCGCATGCCAACTGTAGTGTTCTCGCGCCCAGACTTGAGCCTGCTGACCTCGGTGAAACCGCTCGTCTGGGTGGGTTAGAGCGGTTTTGAGGTGTTGAGTCAAGCTTTCTACGTCGCAGCGACAGACCCAACCGCTCTGACCCTTTTGGACATCGGTATAAATATGAACTTGGTCGGAAATCACGACTGGAATGCCAGCCGCCATCGCCTCTGCAACGGCAATTCCAAAATTTTCATAATAAGACGGCAGCACAAATAAATCTGCGCCATGCAGCAGCGCAGTCTTCGCTTCTCCTTGCACAAAACCCGTAATGGTTGTTTGGTCTGCAATAGTAGATTGACGGAGGCGATCGCCAATTTGCTCTTCATAGCCTGGATCTTGAGGGTTGCTTCCCGACAGCACAAAATGAAACGGTACTTGGTTCTCATGCAAGTTTTCCAAGGCTGGAATCAGCATGTCCAATCCCTTTTTGGGGGCGATGCGTGACATGTAAAGCAGGATTGGTGTGGCTGATTCCAGCACCTCTGTCGGAATGCCCAACTGCTTTAGCTGCGCTAGATTGGGCGACTCGATACTCGTAGAAGGCACTCCCAGCGGCAACACGATATCTGATGTTGAAACGCCGAAACGATTGGATACCTTGGCCTCTTGGTCGCTGGTGAAATGAATTGCGGCGGCTCCGGCTAAATTGCGTCTTTCAATCAGCGCGGCGTAGATCTGCTTGAGCTGACGCTTTTTTCGCAGGTCTGCGGGATCAAGAGTACCTAAAGGCCGCAGTAAATAAGGTAATTTTTTCCAGCGGGCGATCGCAGCCGCACAGGAGCTGACGGGTGAAAACAGGGCATGAACATGAGCAACATCATAGCGATGGGCGTTTTGAGCAAACCACAACAATAGTCCAGTCGAAAATTTGTACCGACGAAAAGGAGCACAGCGAAAATAGCGGATCGTATAGCCCTCCTGAAAAAGAGACTTGTTCAGAGGGACATCGAGCGGAGCTTGCCCACTGTCGCCATTCGCGTTCGTTGTTAGCAGAGTGACCTCTGCCCCTTCCTCTGCAAGGGCTTTTGAGAATCCCAGTATCATCTGACTCGGCCCACCATAGACCAACGAAATCGACGGCACAATTTGGATCACCCGCAGCGGCTGATTGTTCATCACAGACAAACTCCAGAGGCATATGTCAAAGCAGATTTTGATCTGTGATAACGCATTCAAGTCACCTCCAGTCCTTTCCCAAGGGGTTAGGAAGGAGGACAGCGATGCTCACGGGTGAGAATAGAAGTCCTAAATGCCAGAAATCACCTTTGCCATCTCAAAATCGCTTTCAGTCAGGCCACCTGCATCATGGCTTGTGAGTTCGATGATCACCTTGTTGTAAGACACATGAATATCAGGATGATGTCCGGATGCTTCAGCGGGTTCGACCAGACGATTGACAAAGTTGATGGCTTCGACAAAATCTTTGAACTCATACGTTTTGGAGATTTTCTTGCCGTCAAGAGACCAACCCGAAAGGCTGCTCAACTTGGATTGAATGTCAGAGTCTGAAAGGAGCTGAGCCATAAAAATTCTCGCATTTCTGTAATCAACTACGAGTCAATCTTATCGGTCTTTTCGAGCTTTCCATGTGCCCCCGTAGAGGTAGAGTGGGTTGTTGGTTTTTACTGCGGGTAAACAGTCTGGACAAATGAAGCGCCAATCGGCGGACACTTCATATTGCACGCGATACAAGACTGGGGAGAGGGAATGACATCGATCGCACGCTTTTGTGCGATCGCGCGATTTAGACGAACTCATTGATGTTGATTAGGCGGTAACAGATGCCTCTGGCCGAGCAAAAATCATTCTACCTGCTGAGGTTTGTAATGCTCCCGTAACGACGACGGAGACCTGATCTCCGATGTAGGTGCTGCCTTCTTCAACCACCACCATCGTGCCATCGTTAAGATATCCAACTCCTTGGTCAGGCTCTTTGCCCGCTTTTAGGACTCTCAAATCTATGTAGTCTCCAGGCAGATAGTTGGGACGAATCGCTTGGGCAATATCATTCACGTTCAGGACTTGAACCTGCTGCAGCGTTGCGACTTTGTTGAGGTTGTAGTCATTCGTCAACAGTGTTCCGTTGATTTCTTGGGCAAACCGCACGAGCTTGGCATCCACTGTGGCGACATCGTCATAATCTGCAGGATGAATCACGATACGGTTTGGAAAATCGTCTTGCATCTGCTTGAGAATATCGAGGCCACGCCGCCCACGCACTCTCTTTTGATCGCTCGATGCATCGGCGACTTGCTGGAGTTCTTGCAAGACAAACTGAGGAATCAGCAGTTGGCCTTCAACGATGCCTGTTTGCAGCAGATCGTTGATGCGCCCATCAATGATGCAGCTAGTATCAACGACTTTCGTTGCGGCGGGTTTCAGCGTTCCTTCTGCCAGCAACATGGTTTCTACGCTGTTTGGGTTAATCAGGCGTAGCAGGGTTCGTCCGTGGGCATCTGCAAGGCTAATTCCAGTCACTGCAAACATGACGCTGCCGACGACTGCTGCCAGCGGTTTGATGAAGGTGAAACCATCAGGAATCGGCAACAAAAACAGCGGAGCTAGCATCAAGTTTGCGATGAGTAGACCTAGCACAAGACCGACTGCTCGACTGAGCAGCATATCGACGGGCATTTCTCGAATCTGGGTTTCCAGCCGTCGATATCCGGTTTGTGCCGTGAGGCCGATGGCCCCACCGATCAGGCCACCAAACCCAGCAAGCACGAAACTTAACCCATCGAGATTGCTGACCTCTTCCAGGGCACTCCCCGGTAGGAGATCAACACTGTAAAACCCAGTGCCAGCTCCCGCGAGTATGAATGATAAGACGATAACAGTATCAAGCATGATAATTAGGCGCTAGATTGGGGATGATCTATCGATTCTATCTATGTACTAGATTATCCACTCGGAAACAGTATTTACTGGCATGAGTTAGCAGAAAGATATGTGTTCTCAGAATTAACAAGCAATTGGTATAGATAAAGTTGGCATGAAAAGTAAAAGTGAATAAATAAAAGTCTATGGGCGAAGCCTTGAAATGAGTTGATCGTCCACTTTAAGTGTCCTTTTTAGGTGCCATTCGATTTTTTCACTGACTTCTTCTTCTCTCATATTGAGCGTTAATCTTTTCCTGTGCTGAGCGTGACTTTACCCACTGCAGCCTACATTCATATTCCATTTTGCCGCAGACGCTGCTATTACTGTGATTTCCCTATTTCTGTGGTGGGTGATGTGCCTCCCATGAGTCGCCAACAGGCTCAGCAGAACCCCCATGATTCTCAGTCGATTGACGCATCCAGTGCTTTGTCCACGTCGCTAAAATCTGGGCAATCGATCGCAGCCAAAGCTTCTCAGCCTCGCGTGATGGATGGGCATGGTTCCGGTGCGATCGCTCCCTATCTCGACCAGTTGACCCAGGAGGTCAATGTCACACGGGCGGCATTAGGAGAGATTTTGCCGTTGACGACGGTGTTTTTGGGTGGGGGCACCCCCTCTCTGCTGTCGGTCGCTCAGCTTAGGCGTGTTCTTGACGCTCTTCAGCAACAGTTTGGCATTCAACCAACGGCAGAACTATCCATCGAGATGGACCCAGGGACGTTTAGTTTGCAGCAAATTCAGGGCTATGCAAACTTAGGAATCAATCGGGTCAGTCTTGGAATTCAGGCTTTTCAGCCTCATATTTTAGAAGCCTGTGGACGGACTCATACGCCCCACGATATTGTTCAAGCCGTAGATTGGGTTCGCCAATCTGGTATCTCTAACTTCAGTCTTGACTTGATCTCTGGGTTGCCTCACCAGTCGATGGAGCAGTGGAATGAATCTCTGGAGCGGGCGATCGCCCTTGAGCCGACCCATATCTCAGTCTATGACTTGACCATTGAGCCGATGACGGCGTTTGGTCGCTGGTATCAGCCTGGTGCGCAACCCCTGCCTACCGATGACGAGACGGCTGCGATGTACCGACTTGCCCAGGCTCGATTGACTCAGGCAGGATATGAACACTACGAAATCTCAAACTACGCTAAGCCTGGTTTTCAGTGTCGCCACAATCAAGTGTATTGGCGTAACCAGCCCTACTATGGCTTTGGCTTGGGTGCGACTAGCTACGTGAATCACGTGCGCTACAGTCGTCCACGAACTCAGGCAGACTATCGTCAATGGGTCCAGGATCTAGTCCAGCGTGGGGGCATTCTCGATACTGAATCGGCATCACCGGAAGATAGTTTCCTCGATACGCTGATGGTCGGCTTGCGGTTGGCTGAGGGAATCCGTTTGGAATCGCTGGCGCAACAGTTTGGCGATCGCACGGTTCATCAGTTGCTGAAATTGCTCCAGCCTTATCAGAAAAAACGGTGGGTTGAAGTTGTCCGGACTTCTACGATAGAGAAGAACACTCCTGATGAAATATCCTGCGATCGGACGCTTGATGATGCGGTCAAGCTTCAATTCCGCGACTGCTCTCTCAAGTTGACTGACCCTGAAGGATTTCTCTTCTCAAATGTCGTGCTCTCCCATATTTTTGCAGAGTTTTAGAGTGGATGGATGATAGATTTGTAAGCTGTTTTTTGTTGCAAACTCGTCAAAATTTGTTATCTGGTAGGAGTGCTCTAGAGACCTCACACTCTGGATTTGCAAGAGCTTGGCAGTCAGCCTCAAGCACACAAAATTTGATACCCTAGTCCAAATAGATAGATTCAATCATTGCACTAGGGGCTAAGCGCGTGGATATACAAATTGGCCGAGGAAAAACTGCCCGACGAGCCTATGGAATTGACGAAATTGCGCTAGTTCCAGGACGACGGACGCTTGATCCCTCATTAGCAGATACTCGATGGCAAATTGGTGGCATTGAACGCGAAATTCCTATCATTGCCAGCGCTATGGACGGAGTTGTTGATGTCAAAATGGCAGTGCGTTTGTCAGAACTCGGAGCAATGGGAGTCATCAATCTTGAGGGCATTCAGACTCGCTATGCTGACCCTGAACCCATCCTTGACCGCATTGCATCGGTTGGAAAAGAAGAATTTGTCTCTTTGATGCAAGAGCTTTACGCTGAGCCAGTGAAACCAGAACTCATCGAAAAACGGGTTCAGGAAGTTAAAGCTCAAGGCGGAATTGCTGCATTTAGTGCGACCCCAGTCGGCGCTCTCCGATATGGCAAGGCTGTTGCAGAAGCAGGAGCCGATTTATTTTTCATTCAGGCAACGGTCGTTTCTACTGCCCATCTCTCCCCTAAAACTGCGACTCCTCTCGATTTGGCTGAGTTTTGCCAATCGATGCCTATTCCTGTGATTTTAGGAAACTGTGTCACCTATGACGTGACCCACAGCTTGATGAAAGCAGGTGCGGCGGCAGTGCTTGTCGGGATTGGCCCTGGAGCGGCCTGTACGTCTCGTGGCGTGTTAGGGGTCGGAGTGCCTCAAGCGACAGCGATCGCCGATTGCGCAGCGGCACGTGACGATTTTTATCAAAACACGGGTCAGTATGTTCCTGTCATTGCAGATGGCGGTCTCATCACAGGCGGCGATATCTGTAAATGCATTGCCTGCGGTGCAGATGGGGTCATGATCGGCTCTCCTTTTGCCCGTGCTAGCGAAGCGCCAGGACGGGGATTTCACTGGGGGATGGCAACTCCCAGTCCCGTTTTGCCTCGTGGAACTCGCATTCAAGTGGGGACGACAGGAAGCCTGGAGCAGATTTTGCGAGGGCCTGCGCAACTTGATGATGGAACTCATAACCTACTAGGCGCGTTGCAAACCAGCATGGGAACTCTTGGGGCAAAAGACATCAAGGAGATGCAGCAGGTTGACGTTGTGATTGCACCATCGCTGTTGACAGAAGGCAAAGTCTACCAAAAAGCTCAGCAGTTAGGCATGGGCAAATAGGTTTTGGCTAAGCGCCAATAAGCAATCTCTATCTCGGGCTAGAGTGTGATCAATGGAAAAAAATTATTGGTCGCTTACAATAGAGACATAGCGGAGACTTATGTTTCCGTTCACTCCTCACACCACACTACGCCTGGACAATACGTTGTTCAGGCGTTTCTTCTGGCTCTTTTGTCCTGCGCATCTGTAGCGACATCTGCTGTGATACCATAGCCGTAGACAACGATAGGGTAAGGATTTTCAGGAATGTCAACAGCAGCGCCCGTTACCGATGCAAGCTTTAAGCAAGAGGTTCTAGAGAGCGAAGTGCCAGTTCTCGTTGACTTTTGGGCACCCTGGTGTGGCCCCTGTCGTATGGTGGCTCCTGTAGTGGACGAGATTGCAGAACAGTACGACGGCAAAGTGAAGGTCGTCAAAGTCAACACGGATGAAAATCCAAGTGTTGCTAGCCAATATGGCATCCGCAGTATTCCGACGCTGATGATTTTCAAGGGTGGTCAGCGTGTCGATATGGTCGTAGGGGCTGTCCCCAAGACGACTTTGGCAAACACGCTTGAAAAGTATCTCTAAAAAAGCTGACGCTCAGGCTAAATTTTAGGGCGTTGCACATTCGAAGAATGATTTTGGTAGGGGCATCGCAATGCGATGCCCCTGCAGCAAGTAATCCATGAGTTGAATCTTTCCGCATCATTCCATGCTGTGCAACGCCAATTTTAGGATGTCACTGCGAGGACAAGTAATCCGTAGAGCAGTAAAGTTCTAGAAAACAGGCTGCTGTATGCAGGCTCAATCACTCGTTAGAATCAAACGCGATGATTCGCACCTTTAGAAGCAGATGCCCTGTTGGACATCTGCTTCTCGCTTTTTCTGGAGCCTTTCGCTACGTACAAAGCGATCGCCACTCTGTAAGAATATGCTTTACAAATCAAGATACGTCAGATTTTAGAGCTTGAGACTTTCTATATCGAGAGGAGACCTATAGCAATGCGCAGATAGGTTAGGACAGATATTGATGGAGAAGCCGCGCACCGCGCGGCTTCTCCATCAACCATTGGTTTTAGTATCAGCGCGTAGCACGATACAAAAATCTTAAAGTCAGCTTATTCAGAACATAGATACTGTTGTGGCCGCGCAGCGCACGGCCACAACAGTATCCTAAGGCTTATTGCCGGTGGGGCTATATAAAGAAAGGATCTTGTTCAATTTCCTCAATGACCTGCAGGCCTCTGGGGTCACCAAGTTTCAACACTGCCAGCCGAGCATCTTCCCGAACCCCCATATCTTCGTCTTCTGCGAAGGCCTCGATTAAAGCATCTACGGCGGTCGCATACACAACGTTAGACGGAAGTTCTTTACATAACTGTCCAACTGCCCAACTGCAATTGCTGCGCACCGCAGAGACTGAGTCTCGTCGCAGCCCTTCAATTAAAAACGGGATAGCCCGAACAATCGCCTCATAGTCAACGCCTGACATCTGCGCTAAGGCACTGGCGGCCCATAGTCGCACTGCTGGAATGTCTGTTTGAAGTGTGATGATGAGAGACTCTAGAGAACGGCGATCGCGACAGTTGCCCAGGGCCCAAACAATACCCTTACGGGCGTAGCCACTCCAGTCTCGATTGAGCTGCTCTATTAAAGGTTCGACTGCATCTGCACTTGGATTGCGCCCTAGCCCGTAAGCCGCGCTAACACGGATCAGAGGGCAAGGGTCAGCCAGAAGAGCAATGAGGTGAGGGATTGCCCGTTCGTCTTGAATTTCGCAAAATGCACGGGCTGCCAGCATTCGCTGCTGGTTGTGAGGAGAAGCCAAGAGGACGAGCATCTCATCGGGATCGGGCAGAGGCTGTGCATCCTCTGCAGATGCATCATCCAACCGATCGAGAGGACTCTCCAGGCTTTCTTCAATATTAAAACCCGTTAGATCGTCTTCATCATCATACATATAGACACTTTACAGCAGGCCATACGCATTTTGGTGATGTTTATATGTGCTGTAGAGAGAGCCATAGAACAAAGACTGAAATTGAACGTCGGGCGAGACTAAAGTCAGCCCCTGGTTAGATCCGCTGTCCAAAAACTTACATCTTGTCCGAAAATGAAGGAAGTTCAACCAAACATACTCTTTAACATTTCAAAACAGACGCTCCCAGAACCGATTCATTCGGTGCATGATGATGAGAGTAGCCGTGTGTTCGCGGTTTTCTGGCAGATTTACATGTTGATTGATAGCTGTGGAGAGGTTGCTCAAACACAGCTTGAGTCTCATGGGAGCAAGCGCAAAACTAACATGTTGTCGTGTTGATTCGGACTGACTTGGGTCAATTCTGGTCGTACTCCGCGACCGAGTGGTCAAAGTTTTGGAACTTTCCCTCCTGCAATTGCTAGAAGAGCAGAATGAGCACCAATATACGTGCCATAGCGTATGGGTATCGAATAAACTTCTTTCAGGTTTTTTTGCCTGAATGATTGCGTGCCCGAATAGTTATGGCCAACAACGACAGCGCTAAAGTGGCTAGGTTGCCCTGAGATGAGAAACAGACAGCAATCCATGAGCATTTCGACCTCCGTGCTGGATGAACTTTTACAGCACATGCCAGAGTTGCGATCGCAGATGTACTTTAAGGCATCTCTGATAGCGCTTTCCCATGCGATGGAAGATCAGGTGTTGGCTAGTGCCGAAGAAACATTAGTCATCGCCAATTTCCAGCGAGAAAAATTTTATCGTCAAGAAGCTCATCGCTATCGCCGTATTGCCGATGCTAATCCTCAGGTCTATGTCTTAGCAGCCCCTGAGACTAACTTTGCCCACAGTTCCGAATACTACGAAAAAGTTGCGTTCAATGCGGACGATGCCCTAGCCAACGAATGGCATCTCATCGTGATTAGCGCCAAGTATGCAGCTTGTTTGGTGTGTCGTGAGCGTCAAGGGCAGGACGATAGCCGTGTGCATTTAGACATGGGGCTGACGATGGATCAGACTCGGCGATTTGAGGGAATCTGGACATTCAATCGGCAAGTCAGTCAGGTGGCGGCCTCTCTTATGTTCGATCGAATTTTGCATTACCGTCCCGAACTGGGCGAGAAAATTGCAGAAGCGCGATCGCACTTTCTTGGCGATCGCCCCAACCAATCCTACGAGATCGATCCGGATCCGTTTGCCCATCGCCTGATGACGTATCTTCAGGCCGGACAATACAAGCTGCTAAAAGCCTATCGTTCCATCGCGGCTCAAGAACAGCAAGAGCGGCTGCTCAACTTGATTACGTCTGCCATTCGTCAGTCTCTAGACCCCAAAGAAATCTTTCAGATTGCGGTTTGGGAAATTGGTCAGGCTATGCGGGTGTGTCGCTGTATTGTCTATCCCTGTAAGCCAAATGATACAGAGGCCGTGATTGAGCATGAATATTTGTCGAGTGAATCGCTCAACTCTCTTGTAGGACATCCTTGGCCTCTACGAGACAATCCTCTCTTTCAGACGATTGTGGACAACCAAGAGGCGATCGCCATCGAAGACACCCATAACGAGTCAGAGGTAGATCTCTCTGCCCTTAGTCCTCTGATTCGTGAGTGGCATCTGCGCTCGTGGCTAATGGTTCCAATCACTCATCAGGGACGACTGATCGGCATGATGGAGCTGCACGGGTGTGGCTCTCAGCCTCGCACCTGGCGACAAGGCGACCTCAACATGGTGGAGGCGATCGCCGCTCAGCTTGGGATTGGGCTGATTCAGGCAGAAGCCTATGCCAATCTTGAGTCTCTAAACCAGCAGCTTGAGGCTCTCGAAACAACCCGGAGTAACCTCATCGCTATCACCGGGCACGAACTGCGAACCCCTCTTTCGACCATTCAGGTCTGCCTTGAAAGTCTGGCGAGCGAACCCGATATGCCGATGGAGCTACGGCAGGTGATGTTAAGTACGGCATTGGACGATGCCGAGCGACTGCGGAACTTGGTGCAAGATTTTCTCACCCTATCTCAGTTGGAGAGTGGGCGGACTCAATGGCACTTGGAAGCCCTCTCCTTGGATGAATGCGTCAGTCTGGCTCTGAGCAGCATTCGCACCCGCCAGCAACGTGAAGCCTTACCGCAAATCGTAACGGACGTGTCTCAGGAACTTCCCCTCGTGAAAGCGGATGGAGAGTGGCTAGTAGAAGTGTTGTCTAAGCTCTTAGACAATGCCTGTAAGTTTACAGAACCGGAGGGCGAAGTCACCATTGAAGCTCAGCGCAACGGAGCAGGGATGCTGGAAGTCACGATTAAAGATACGGGGCGCGGCATTGAACCCAATCGACTAGAAGCGGTATTCGATCGGTTTTATCAGGAGGAAGGAGCCTTGCGGCGGACAGCCGGGGGAACAGGACTTGGACTTGCCATCTGTCGTCAGGTCATTTTTAGCCTAGGAGGACAAATTTGGGCAAACTCCGAAGGTCGAGGCCAGGGAAGTCAATTCCATTTCACTGTGCCTTTGGTCAAAAGCGAAGAAGTGGAAGAACTTGCTCTTAAAGGTCTGCAAGCCATGGTGGGTGCTCCTATGAAAGGAACTCAAAAAGCAAAGCGGCAAAAGCGATCGCCCACTCGACGACAATAAGTCTAAAGGCTGAGAACCTATTACAATATGTGAAGGATTTATTGGACGAGTGGCATGCAAGTAGCAATTGTCGGAGCAGGACTGGCAGGATTGGCGACAGCCGTTGAGTTGGCCGATCGTGGACACCAAGTGCAGATTTTTGAATCACGCCCGTTTGTTGGAGGCAAGGTTGGCAGTTGGGTTGATGCCGATGGCAATCATGTTGAAATGGGGCTGCACGTCTTCTTTGGCTGCTATTACAACCTGTTCGACTTGATGCGAAAAGTCGGAGCAATTGATAACCTCCGTCTCAAAGACCACGTGCATACCTTCGTCAATGAAGGGGGGGGGACTGGAGCTTTAGACTTTCGGTTTCTTACAGGTGCGCCTTTCAATGGCCTCAAAGCCTTTTTCACGACTTCTCAGCTTTCCATTCAGGATAAAGCGCAAAATGCGATCGCCCTTGGCACCAGTCCCATCGTGCGCGGGCTAGTCGATTTTGAAGGAGCCATGCGGACGATTCGCGATTTAGACTCGGTGAGCTTTGCTGACTGGTTTCGCAGTCACGGCGGTTCAAATGGCAGCCTCGAGCGCATGTGGAATCCCATTGCTTATGCGTTGGGGTTTATCGACACCGAAAGCATGTCTGCTCGGTGCATGTTGACGATTTTCCAGCTTTTTGCTGTTCGATCTGAGGCGTCAGTTTTGAGGATGCTTGAAGGATCGCCCTACGATTATCTCCACAAGCCTATTCTCGACTATCTCAGTGACCGAGGATGCAATGTTTACACTCGCCGTCGAGTTCGTCAGGTGAGGTTTGATGAGACGGGCGATCGCCCCACCATCACAGGTTTGGTCGTGGCTTCTGGCGACACGGAAGAGACGATTACTGCCGATGCCTATGTTTGTGCTTGCGACGTGCCGGGTGTTCAGCGATTGCTGCCCCAAGAGTGGCGCAAGTGGGAACAGTTTGACAATATTTATAAGCTCGACACCGTACCTGTTGCGACGGTGCAGCTGCGGTTTGATGGTTGGGTCACAGAGCTTCAAGATGCTGCTGAACGGACTCAGCTCGATCATGCAGCAGGAATTGATAATCTTCTCTATACTCCCGATGCAGATTTTTCCTGTTTTGCTGACTTAGCTCTAACCAGTCCTAGCGATTACTATCGGGAAGGCGAAGGGTCTTTGATTCAGGCCGTTTTGACCCCCGGAGATCCGTTTATCAAAGAGAATAACGAGGCGATCGCCCAGCATGTCTTAAAGCAAGTCCATGCACTTTTCCCTTCGTCTCGAACCCTCAACATGACTTGGTCTAACGTTGTAAAACTGGCTCAGTCTCTCTATCGAGAAGCGCCAGGGATGGACCCCTACCGTCCGGATCAGAGTACGCCCATTTCTAACTTCTTCCTGGCAGGCAGCTATACCCAGCAGGACTACATTGACAGCATGGAAGGAGCTACATTGTCGGGGCGGCAAGCTGCACAAGCCATTTTGCAGTGGGCTAACACAGAGCTACAGAACGATGTCAGACCGACGAAGGAACCCGTTTCGCTGTAACGTTGGTTTTGAAATCTAACCGTGAATCGATTGTGTAAATGAATGGCAAACTGGCTTGAACATAGTGTGCAGATCGAGGTACAGACACCGATTACTCGGGTCTGGGATCTTTGGTCGGATTTGGAAGAGATGCCTAAATGGATGAAATGGATTGACTCCGTTGAGATTCTTGAGGACGATCCAGAACTCTCTGAATGGAAACTAGCTAGCGGTGGTTTTGAGTTCAAGTGGCTATCTCGAATTTTGAAAGAGATTCCCCATCAAATTATTCAGTGGGAGTCTGTGAGTGGACTCCCGAATCGAGGGGCAATTCGGTTTTACGACCGGGGTGAAGCGAGTATTGTGAAGCTAACCGTAGCCTATGCGATTCCCGGTATTTTGGGAAAGCTGATGGACAATCTGTTTCTGGGTCGCATTGTGGAATCGACAATTCAAGCTGATCTAGAGCGATTTCGGGACTACGCTCAGCAAGACTATCACTCGGGGGCATAGGAGTCATGGAACAGTTTGTGCCGCCCTGGTGGTTGCGCAATGGCTGGAGCATGACTCTTTACGCAGCATGGCGTCTGGAGCAAACGCAGCTCAATGGCGATCGCCTTTCAAAGCGAGTCTTCGACCATGTCTTTCATGGCGAGGGGCAGGTGCCTCTGTACGGTCAAGTCACTCTTCCGTCTGGTCTCTCCGATCAGGGTGAGACCCGTGGGCGAAATGATTCTTGGAATGGGGCAGAATCTTCGTCTGAGGTTCCTCAGTCATCGGGAACGATTATTGCTACCTATGGGATCACAGGCAGCCTTGACCAGCAGCGATCGCTCTCTCTGCTCAGACAAAAAGCTCTGAAGCGGGGATTGAGCGTCGTTTTGTTTGACTGGCGTGCCCACGGAAAAAGTGTAGAACTGTCTTCCACCCTGACTTCCGACGGTCTGTACGAAGGCAAAGATTTTATTCACCTCGCGGCTCAGGCCAAGGCATTGGGGTGTCCTCCCCCGTTTTGGTTCGTAGGCTTTTCTCTTGGAGGACAATTGGCGCTGTGGGCAATGCAGGCGGACTCGTTGCAGCTAGCAGATGCTTTGGGGGCTGCAGCGGCTGATATCGGCGGAACGGTTGCTGTTTGCCCAAACCTG
>CAKZMO010000696.1 GCA_937128595.1 uncultured cyanobacterium
TAATGCACGAGCGGAATGCTCACAACTTCCCGCTAGACTTGGCAGCCGCAGAAGCACCTGAAATCGGTTAATTCTCTGCTCTGAGCTAGAAGAACTTAAAGCGCCCCGGCAGGGGCGCTTTTTGCGTTGGTTGGAGCGTGCTTAGATATGCCTATGGGGTTAGTGGAATGCGATCGCATCAGACTACTCTGGGATCATGGAACGTCTATCGAAAATGCATGATCCCCGCATCTGGTATAATCCGATGCGAAGTATGTAAAGAAAAGCTTAACGTTTCTGAATGCGTCGTCCTCCTAAGCACGTCACGGTTTTGATTACGAAGACAGGAAAGACCCCCATCACCCTGTCGCTCAATCCGCTACCCATCGCGATCGCTATTGCCGCAGCGATTGTTACTCCGTTTGCGATCGCAGGAGCAACAATTCATTCCCTCAATCAAGAAAATCAGCAGCTTAATCAGCGTACTGAAAAGCTGACTGAGACGGCAGATGAAGTATTAACTGAACTTGAAGCCCTGGACACTGAAATTGACGCGCTCCGTGAACGAGCCGGGATTTCAGAACAGGAGATTCCTGAGCCAACCGTTCAACCTGGCCAGGGTGGGTTTGCGATCGCGGTGAGCGCCGAAGACCTCTTTCAACTCGCCGATCGTCGCATTCCTCAACTGTTGTCCAATCTGTCTCAACAAGTCCGCCCTGCGCTGGAAACTACGCTCAGTGAGGAAGCGGATTATCGAGCCGCGCGCCCTAGTCGTATTCCCCTCAAGGCTCGATACGAAATCTCGTCCGAATTTGCCATCCGCCGTAATCCCTTTGGTGGTAGCGGTCGTGAGTTCCATAACGGTATCGATTTTATTGCCCCCTACGGTACACCGATTTATCCAACGGGTACGGGAACCGTTGAGCGAGCGGAGTGGTCGAGCGGATATGGCTACCACGTTATTATTGATCACGGCTATGGATACAAGACGCTGTACGCCCATCTCTCTGAAGTGAAGGTGACCGTTGGCGCTGTCGTGGATCCAGAGCGTATCATTGGATACTTGGGAAATACTGGGCGATCGAGCGGCCCTCATCTGCACTACACCATTTTTGTAGATGACACCGCTATTAACCCACGCACCTACCTCGAAGATTGAACATCTAACATCATGTAGACTTGATGCCATTGCAGATGCGGCTGTGAATTGTTGCGAAAATCGTTCAGCGTTCCGTTTTGGCTGCGGCATGGCTATGGGCGGTTATGTTGCAGGCTGCGATTAAAGGGTCAGGTCGAACAATCGTTACAGTTGCTCGCGATCGCGTAATGCGTCATTACAAATCTGATGACAAATCTGATGTTCATCGAACGGTGGAGGCCGCGCTATGTTCGGACGTAAGAAACAATCTGGCTCATTGACCTATCTCAGTGCCACCAGCGAATTTCAGGGAGATATCCACGTTGAAGGGAACTTGCGCGTCGATGGTATTGTGCATGGCAACGTGGAAGTGATTGGCGACATGGAAGTGTCCCAAACCGGTCTGGTTGAAGGACCAGAACTGCGGGCGCGTAATATTACGGTGCATGGCGTGATTAAATCCCGGATTGTTGCGGATGGTTGCCTCAAACTCAGTAGCACGGCACGGCTAGAGGGTGATGTAACCGCCAACTCCTTGGATATCGAGGAAGGTGCATCCTACTCCGGCTATATCGCAACGACAAACACTGGCGGCGGAGCGCAATCCCTGCCGTCTTCTAGTAAACTGCCTGAACTGATTGGTCGAGACGAACTGAAATAACTCCTGCTCCGGCAATTTCTCTCCATTCCTGCCCTAAGTCTGCGATTCTCTCTGCTCAGAAGGCATAAGAGTGAGATAAGATGCCTTAATGCTGCTTGGGTTTTCGTTATGGGCAATACGTTTGGTCATTTGTTTCGCATCACCACCTTTGGCGAGTCCCACGGAGGGGGCGTTGGTGTCATTATTGATGGTTGTCCGCCCCGGATTGAGATTTCCGAGGCAGATATTCAGTATGAACTCGATCGCCGCCGTCCCGGTCAGAGCAAGATTACAACGCCTCGTAAAGAAGCGGATCAGTGTGAAATTCTGTCTGGGGTGTTTAATGGCAAAACTATCGGTACGCCGATCACCATCTTGGTTCGCAACAAAGACGCGCGATCGCAAGACTACAACGAGATGGCACAAAAATATCGCCCCTCCCATGCCGATGCCACCTACGACGCAAAATATGGCATTCGTAACTGGCAGGGCGGTGGTCGTTCCTCTGCGCGGGAAACCATTGGTCGAGTCGCGGCCGGCGCGATCGCCAAGAAAATACTGCATGAGGCGGCTGGGATTGAAATTATCGGCTACGTCAAACGCATCAAAAATTTAGAAGGAGCCGTTGACCCCAATATCGTCACTCTCGAACAGGTTGAGAGCAATATTGTGCGCTGTCCCGATGCGGAGTGCGCCGATCGCATGATTGACCTGATTGAACAGACGGGCCGGGCTGGTGACTCGATTGGGGGCGTAGTGGAATGCGTGGCTCGCAACCTCCCGATGGGGCTAGGCTCGCCCGTCTTCGACAAACTGGAAGCCGAATTAGCCAAAGGCATCATGTCGCTGCCAGCCAGTAAAGGCTTTGAAATCGGCTCAGGCTTCGCGGGAACGTTGCTCACGGGAATTGAGCACAACGACGAATTCTATACCGATGAACAAGGACGACTCCGCACCGTAACGAATCGATCAGGTGGGGTTCAGGGCGGCATCAGCAACGGCGAACCCGTCATCCTGCGGGCTGCATTCAAACCCACTGCAACGATTCGCAAAGCGCAACGCACGGTGACGAAAGATGGCGAAAATGCGGTTCTAGCGGCGAAAGGGCGACATGATCCCTGTGTGCTACCCCGTGCTGTTCCAATGGTGGAAGCTATGGTGGCGCTCGTGTTGTGTGATCATCTGTTGCGCCACACTGGGCAGTGCAAAACGTTGGAATAGAGGGGCGATCGCCACTCCATAACCCGTGATTTTTCAAAGTGCCTCACCCTTTCTTTAGAATTTACGCCGGATTATTAAGAAGCGTTAATTCTAGGGCGTATAATGAGAAGAACTGTTGGCAAGTCTTTAAGGGTAATCGGGTCTAATGCGAGTTGCAATTGCCGGAGCTGGCTTAGCCGGCCTATCTTGTGCAAAATATCTCGTCGATGCTGGTCATACTCCAGTCGTCTTCGAGCGCCGCGATGTTTTAGGTGGCAAAGTTGCCGCCTGGAAGGACGAAGATGGAGATTGGTACGAGACGGGGCTGCATATTTTCTTTGGGGCATACCCCAATATGCTGCAACTCTTTTCGGAGCTAGGCATTGAAGATCGGCTCCAGTGGAAAGAGCATTCCATGATCATGAATCAGCCCGACAATCCAGGCGTTTACTCCCGGTTTGATTTTCCTAATATTCCTGCGCCGTGGAATGGCATCGTGGCGATTCTGCGCAACAATAATATGCTCACCTGGGAAGAAAAGATCAGGTTTGGTCTGGGGCTGATTCCGGTGA
>CAKZMO010000697.1 GCA_937128595.1 uncultured cyanobacterium
TGCTTGCGTTAGATCAGCTTCCCACTCATCAAGCTGTTGACTTGCTTCGGCCTCATTCAGTGTCGTCTGCGTGGTGATCGCCTCGATAGCGGCCTGACGTGTGTCCTCGCCCGGCTCATCCGCCAGTAGATAGTCATCAAGGGCAATGCGTAATGATGTCAGAGAGGCATCGTCAGCCAAAATCTCATCAGCTTCTGTGCGAATCTCGTCTAATGTGCCATCACGCAGTTCTACTGCATCCGCCACAGCCGTAGACACATCTTCTGCCGTACTCCCGACGAACGACAAGCCCTCACCAACTGCATTAGAAACGCCGCGTACTGTCGAACTCAGCGCGAAGCTGAGTAAGAAAAAGCTGATGAACGTCGCAACACCCATCATGACGATCGCCATCAGTGCGTTACTAAGACCATCAGTGGACTCTGAAAGGCGACCTGTCGCCAAACCACCGGCAAAAAGGGATAGCAACGCGCTACCCGTCAACCAGATCACTACCGCGCTGGAGAATTCGGGACCGAGCGTATCTTCCCCTGGCTCTAAGGCTCCTACACCAAGAGCAACTCCTAGCATCTCCAACAGGAACTGAGTCAGAAGAGCGATAACTACTCCTGCAAAGATAGCCCTCCACGATATACGCTGATACCAGGGTGCTTGCGCCACCTGCGTTTTTTGTACTTCGCGTTCAACCACGTCGATATCTCTATTTGCACTCATTGTAACCTCCTCTGCCTAATCCCTAGCACCGACAGCACCGAGTACCAGTGCGGCGATAAACAATAGAATAAATAATATGAAAATGAATTCCGCGATTGACGCAGCAGCACCGGCGATCCCGCCGAAACCGAAGACGGCTGCTATCACGGCAATCACGAAGAATGCAAGTGCAATCTCTAGCATAATTAAGCCTCCTATGTGTTTGTATATATCAAGGTTATTGTTATCTGTAAGACGTGACATGGATCAAACGGCCTTATGTAGATAGGTCTTTTGGCCTACCCTGAGCTAAGGTATGCTATTTCGGATGTTGGTATGACGCTAAAAAGCCTTCGTAATAATCATAGGTTTTCAATTGCGGCGATTGTCCATGCAGAAGTGCTGAACATGGTGATTGCAACTTCAGCTTCATGTGGATGATTATGTAATCTATCTAAAAACTGCGTGGATTGACTGGAGAGCCGCACGAACGCTAGATATAATAATTTTGGTGCAGTTGTGCGATTTTGTGGGAGTGAAAAAATGACCGGAACAGATGCACAATCGGGTATTACGGGATCTGACGCAAAACATAATTCTTCAAGGAGGCATGCCTCCCAGTCAAACGACACGAACACTGCGACAGACCAACTGAGGTATCTCACAAGAATATTTAACGTGCTTCAGGAAGGTGTGCTGATTCTTGATCCTGATCTGAACGTCGTGATCGCAAGCCGAGGATTTCTTGATCGATTCGCACTTCGGTGGGAAGCTATAGCCAATCAACCGCTACAGACCATATCAGACGGCACTTTTGACATCCCTGCACTACAGCAGTTGCTGGCTGAAGTGATTCCAACTAAGGTCAACGTTGAGCAATTTGAACTGAAGCATACCTTTCCAATAGTTGGGGAACGTCACTTAATGATCAATGCCCAACCCTTTACATTTTACGACAGCGGACCATCCCACATTCTGCTTGCATTACATGACATTACTGAAGTTTATCGGGCCTATGAGGAGCGTGATCGTACACAGGCCCTGCTTAAACTCGCCCTATATGGCACGCCAATCGCGCTATTTAACCAGGATCGCGACCTGCGTTATACGTGGATTCATGGCAATCTCGTGGCTAGTATCGGCAGGGAAAGTGTGCTCGGCAAGGACGATAGTGAAATACTTGGGGACACCGAGGAGATTAGACAACTCAATACAGTCAAACGTGAGGTAATGCACAAACAGGTGCAAAGAGAGCATGTATTCCATTGTCTGTATAAAGGTGAGCCAAATTACGCTAAGTTGACGATACAACCGTTAATTGAGAATAATAAGGTCATCGGTATCACCTGTGTTGCACAAGATGTGACGACTGAAATGATAGCGTTGAAGCGGGAAACTCTTCTTCGCGATCTATCCACAGCACTCTTATCTGTTACAACACTCGATGACTTAGTCAATGAATTTGAGCAGCTTAAAACGACACTAAGCGCGCATCTCCTTAGTGTTGGGGTCACCGAAGCCGATGGTAAATATGTAAAAATTGTCAATCAACACTATATACCCAGCGATGTATCGATGGTGTTTGATCGCGTGCCACTGGATGGGCTAGCACCCCTGACTCAGGCTATCCGCACAGGTACGGCCATTTGGCTACATAACACCGATGAAATCCGAGAGAACTTCCCACTGGTTGATAAGAAATTCCGGGGCACAACGGGTACGCAGGCTATGGCAGTACTACCACTCAAAATCGAAGGGGACACCTTCGGTGCCCTGACGATTAGTTATCCTCAAAGCAAACAATTTACTGCACCCACACGGCAATTCTTGAACGCGATCGCAAATCAATGCGCCATAGCAATAGATCGGATCAAGCTCAGGAACGAAATGCAAGACTTTGCTATTGCCCAACAGAAGAAATGGTTTGCGCGAGAAATACATGATGCAATTGGTCAGGCACTGTTTTCCGCTCAGATGCTCGCCGAAGGATTGGTCGCAGACCCAGCCCAGAATTCAGATAAACGACAGTCAATTCTGGAGGACCTGCATCAAGCTATTCTCGTCGCGCAATCTGAAACACGCGCACTCTTGGAGGAAGTGCGTCCGGATCATCAGAAACAAGCAACTGTAGCAGAATTATTTTCAAGCTTGATTGCTCCACTGCGTAATCATGACCGTACATTGATATCACTAAATGTGCCTGATGAATTAATCCTTCCCAACGAAATTGCGTTTGCTCTATATCGAATAACTCAAGAAGCACTCGGCAATGCACTCAAACATAGTGCCTGTACAGCTATTGATATATGCTTGGAGCGGCAGGATGATTATCTAGGTACCATACGACTAGCGATTGTAGACAATGGCAACGGTTTTACCCCGAACAAGCAGCATCATGGGCTGGGGTTAACGTCAATGCGTGAACGGGCGCAAACAATTGGTGCGGACTTGGAAATCACAAGTCATCCCCGTAACGGCACAAGAGTCGTCGTCACGTTAACTAGCGTTGGGTCACTCTAGGTACCCTCACGTCAATCTAGCCAACATCTACTGATTTAGAGCAGATTGGATGGTCACAATTACATTAATGAAGCATATTGTGTTCAACCGCAAGTGCTGCGGCATGGGTCCTTGATGCGACGTTCAATTTTCCTAGAATTTGACTCACGTGGTTTTTAACAGTTGAACTGCTAATACCAAGGTGTTCAGCTATCTCACGATTGCTTTCGCCTTTTACAACATGCTCCAATACCTCTAGCTCTCTCTCTGTCAGATCATTACCCAATGGTGGCGGGGAAACAACGGATTGAATAACAACCTTAGACACACTGGGTGACAGTGTTGACTTGCCTTCACAAGCAGAACGAATCGCCTGAACAAGTGTCTTACCTGACTCATCTTTTGTTAGATAGGCAATTGCACCGGCATCTAACGCACCCTTTACATAACTCGAGTCACTGAAGCTTGATATCGCAACCACCTGCGTTTCAGGGAAATCCCGGCGAATGCGTTGCGTGGCTTCAATCCCATCCATATTGGGCATAACTACATCCATTAAAATGACATCGGGCCTCAATTCAACACAATTTTGGTGTGCGAGTGCGCCATTCTCGAAGGTGCCTACAATATCGAGGATATCGTAACCTTCAAGTACAAATACCAGGCCTTTTCTTACCATTTCATGATCGTCAACGATCATTGTGCGGATTTTTGATGTGTTAACCAAATTACAGCTCCTCTTCTTTACTTATATCAAATCACAAATTGCTACCCTATAAAACACCCAAATGACCCATATATGGCACCACAGGCCACTTGACCTAGCCGAATATAGCCCGATTTGTTCACGATGGCTGGCTTAACAAGGATTAGCCTTGAAGCAATGTAGTGTAGTCTGGTACTGAAACTGGAGAATTATTCGTGAGAAAGCGTAATGAATCACCAAATTCTTTAACAACAACGATCCAACGCGTTGCGCGATTATATCGCTTATCCGAGGCATGTTTAATTCAAGCAGCCAATGATGCAGAAACAACTGGCAACCATAGACTCGCACATAGATACCAGACTATGAGTGTGCGGCATGCGAGGCTCGCAGATGACTTCGCTGCTATCGCATCACGAAACCATGCCCACATCCGGTCCGGCGATATCGCACAAATCCACAAGTCACTAGTCGAGCTGAAACACATTTACAGACTGAGAAGATAACGACGAAGCGAGTATGCTACCAGAGAAATGCATCTTAGGAATTACTGTCTCTACGTGGTTTTGCTTGCTGCTGGCAGAGGAATATTCCATACACTGATGCCAAATGGCTCAACCTTACTGAACAGTCAGTAGTGATATCTCATGATAATTAAGTCGGGACGACTAGCGTGACAGCCTGTGGTAATAACTCAATGTCGATTGGCGTTTCACCACATGGTTCGCCGTCAGCAAGGACCATCAACGGTTCAGGTGTTTCAACGCGAATTGTCTTTGCTGAGAATATCTCAAAGAAATCATCGGTGTCTGCAAGGTCAACATAAGCGGTAATGCCTTTGAGCAACTCCTTCATACCGCTGCGGACGAGGAAAAATTCAAGCTCACCATTCTGAATGTTTTCTGCATGATTATCTGGGTTTTTCCGGCGGAGATTGAGCAGAATAAAGGCTGCCGCGTCCCGTTTGACCTCCCGCTCACCATCAAGTATGAAACGAAATGGCAAATCACGATCATCCACAAAGATACGCCCGACAGCATAATAATACGCCAGCATACCGTATTGATCTTTGGTATCGCGCTCAAGATTTTCGATGGTTTCGACGACATCACCAATATCCACACGCAGCATGAACAGGCGGTCGCCGATACGGCCAATATCCGCTTTGAGCAGATTATAGTCTCCCGATGCAATGCATTGTGCGGCTTGCTTCAGTTCTCGCGGGCTATCCAGCACACTCACAACACCATTGCCCGTACCACCGGGTAACACCAGCATGGGGATATGAGAGGGATGAATACCTTGCAGCACATCGTTGATTGTGCCGTCACCGCCGTAGACAGCAATCATATCTACGCCTTCTTCACGGGCCTCACGGGCAAATCTGGCACCATCACCCTGCTCGTCGGTGACGGAGATTTTCCAATCGAGCGGAGCTTCATGGAAGGCATCATTAAGAGCGGCGATTACCGGCTCATCTTCACCAGCCACTGGATTAACAATAATGCGGATGGACTTGGTACGGTCTGTCATAGGTTGATCCTTAATGATTATGGACGTAATTATATTCTGAGTTTAAAAACGGAGGATTGGTGATATAAGTACCATCTGACCCATTTTTGTTATGATGACATTTGCCTATCGACAGACAATGCAATTACACAGAGGAGCCTATGTATCAACTGATCAATACTGTCAGCGAGAAACACCTGAACAAAAGATCGTCGTGTTTCTTCAGAGCATTTATTTTGAATCAACCAGTGAAAGCACAGACTCAATGACAGACCAGACGAAAATCGCGGTTGTAGTAATTATTGGGGTTGGTAAACGTGAACAAGATGAATATGATAGTCAAGGCATTCAACCGATACAAGACGCACTGCCACAGCATGTTACAGACGGAGTCATTTTCGAACTCGTCCACTGGACTGACATCCTGCAATCCGAGAAAGAACGGTTGCGCACAGGTTACAATCAAGCCGATGACAAACTGAGCTACGAACCACTACGCCGCTTTTTCTCCGGCCTTATTACCGATGTGATCGCGTACCAACCGCAGGGCGAAGATAGCTATACCTATCTCGAAATTCATAAGCGGGTTGCGAAGTCAATGGACCGGCTGGCTCACCGGGCAGGCAAAGCCGCTCTGTTGGTCGTGATAGCCCACAGCCTCGGTGGGGTCATTACCAGCAATTATATGCGGGAATTACAGGACGAGACCTATCAGGAAGGACTGGTTCCCGAAGAAATTCATTACTTGGCAGGCGATACCCCGCTAGAACGTGGTGAAACCTTGACGCAGGTCTACACGATGGGCACACCGCTCGCGCTGTATAGCGTCCGCCATCAGGATTTCGATGAACCTATGCAAGTTCCATCACCACAATTAACCGAACACTATCCTATTGATGAGTATGGCGAGTTACCCTCACAGTGGCTCAACTTCTACAACCGCAACGATGTTCTGGCTTATCCGTTAGCTTTCCTCAACGACTCTTACGCCGGATTGGTCGAAGATCATCCGGTTGGTGTAGGAGATTGGCAAACAAGCTGGAATCCGTTTTCCCATATGGCCTATTGGGGCGATGAGGAAATCGTCAGACCTATCGCCAAAGGGATTACAGCCCTGTACGATGCAGTTAACGGCAGTAGTTAGCATATTAGGGATAGAATATAGAATAGGTCACATTACCCATTAGATCTTCCCCTATTCTTCTGATGTTTTTAAGCGCGTAAATTCCTACAATTGTGGAAACGATAGAGATCTAGGAGGAAATATGAACTTCTCAGACGGAACAACTGTGATGACTGCCGACGGCGAAAAAGTCGGCACTGTAGATGAACTCGTGATTGACCCACGCAGCCAGGATGTTACTCATATAATTGTGGAAAAAGGGTTTCTTTTCAGCGAAGACCGCGTTATTCCTGTAGAAAGTCTTAGACAAGCAGACGAAGAAACTGTCGTATTGCGCAAGGAAACACAAGACTTTGAGGAATTCCCAATGTATGAGCAAACCTACTTCGTCACCTACGATTATGATGGCTTATCCCCGCAGTGGGGTAACTGGGCAGGGTCTCCGCTGTTCTACTACCCACCGGTAGGTGCTAGACCATACTCATTTTATACAGGTTATCCAAACGCAGATGCGGGAGTCGTTGAGCGTGAAGGGAAAAGTGTGCCACATCAATCGGTCATAGTTGATGAAGGTACCAAGGTCGTTACGACTGATAGTGAGCACGCCGGTGACGTAGAAGAAACTTTTACCGATGAGAATGGCAATATGACCCATATTTTGATCTCCAAAGGGCTGATCTTCTCTACAGAACGATTGATCCCAGTGGATTGGGTCACCCAGATGGATGATGACACTGTCAAGTTAAATGTAGACTCAGATGTGGTTGAGGATTTACCGGAGTACGATAGTTAGACGAACAACCATCGGTGTTATATGTCAGGTGAGCTGAATGGCTCACCTGTTTTTGCTTGTGGCAATCATACAGAAATCCGCATTACTACGATTAACGTTCCTGCTGTACGTGGGGGTTCAGATGCGTGACGATGTGTAGGATCGAGTAGTACAGTAAAATCAGAATTGTCATCAACAAGCCGACCATACCGGAAATACTACCAACGATAGTGTAATAGAGTACATTGTACCAGGTTGTACTCACCTCTGACATATCACCTAATGGTGCAGACAAAACCGTCAAAGTAAACAACCCTGCGACGAATGCACCAACACAAAAGAGCGCAATCAGCTTGATGCGCCGGTAAAACCAGTGATCAAACTCCCGTTCGGATCGTCGCGCGAAACTGAAGATCGTTAGCATTAACGGCATGATCGTCGCCGTAGCAGTGACACCTGCAAAACACAGGGTATTTGACGTGCCTTGCATAGCCTCAATCATCTGATATGTCGGTAGATGCCTAAAAATCTGTTGTAGACCAAAGTAGATAAAACCGGTACCAACGAACGCGATGCCCCCTCCGACCGCAGCAATCAATGTACTGTTCGGAAATTCAGGGGCAGCCTCGGCCACTGACGAATACAAATCTTTTGGACTTGCCACTATAAATTACTCCCTCTTGTTTGATTGTTATAATTATGGACTTGTCATTTACTGACGCTGGTTATTAATCGAAATATTATTAATCGAATGTACTAATCCCCAACTATCCGACCCACCTCGTCGTTC
>CAKZMO010000698.1 GCA_937128595.1 uncultured cyanobacterium
AGATACAGAACAAAAGCTGGAGAATTAGGTTAGAAAACCTATTTTCAGTGTTGTCAGTCATCAGGTACCATTGCACAAGATGACACCAGCGCATTGTTTAGAGCTAAAGCCTTAAATCTTAGGAAAAACTTCCTCAGATTACACAACCGCTCTAAGCTTGCTTGATTTGCCTCAATTTTACAAAGATACAGTCAAAGTATATTGGAAAAAACAATTGCCCTGACGAAACATCTTTTGGAGTGAGTCTAATGCTCACGCTGCGGCAAGCTGCGGTGCAGTTACGACTTGGTCAAGTGTGAATACTTGGTCGAGCTGCGTGAGTTCGAAGATAATGCGTAACTCGTCTGAAACGTTTATAAGGGTAAATGTCTTGTCCTGCTCTTGGGCGTAGTTTAGCGCAGCGACGAGAGCCATCAGTCCAGCGCTATCAAGAGACTCTACATGCTGCATGTCGGCAAGGAATGTAGTACAAGTGCTGGATGATAGAGCATCGGTCAAGCTTTTCTGACAATCTTCAACGTTGGATGCGTTGATGTGGCCAGAAAGTTGAAAGACTTCAATCTGAGAGCTGTTTGAATGCGTTTGCATAGTCGAAATATCCTCAAAAATCTAGCAATGTAGAAACAGAGCCGAGAAAAACGTATTATCTCACACTCTGCATGAAACGCCTGTACTAGCAGCTTGCGATTCTTTACAAAGTCCTAAGCCTGTAATGAATCTATTAATCTTTATTTACGTTCATGATTTTCAATGAAGCCTGTATCTGTGGACGTATCTCTTGATACGAACCTTGCTAAATTTCATCAAAAACACGTAAGTTTTACAATTTGCGAAGAAACTCTTTACCAAAAATTGATGAGCGATCGCCTTGCCAAAGTAGGTTGAAATATTAATTCGGTTATGCCGATTGATTGTCTGCTGTTTTGATCGCGAGACTGCAGTAGTGAGAGGCATCTTCTAAATATAGTTGCTATATCTTAAAGGCTTGCTATGGCTTGAATGCAGCTATTCGCTTTCTCTTTTTAGTTAAGAGATGCCAGCCTTGTAGCTGATGCACTTTCCTAGGGAAATAAATTGGTTTGTGAAGCGTATTCGATGTTTGGATATTTCCGTCGATGCTGAAAATCCTGAGGTAGATGTGATGAGGATCACATTTACCTCAGGGTAGTGATCACCACCTCGAAGAGGTGGGCATTGGAAAATAAGAGAATGCATAAAAGATAATTCTTTCTCTTAGTGCATATATATTTTTACGGCCGCAGATGAGGCACGTCTCTATGATAAAAACTCCAAGTATGATCCGTCGGCTTGTCGAGAAAGCTTTGGATCTCAAGCAACTCACACCTGCTATTGAAGATGCTATTAACAGTGAGCTAACACGTACGGGGTATGTCTCTGAGGTTGATTATGAAGCTCTAGAATTACTAATGGAGCAAATGGATGAGGGATTGGTTCGCCTGATCCCGACTTCAATGTGATAAGTCATGTTGTCCGTTGAGTTCACCCATTCAAACATCGTGGTGATAATTGGGCAGTCCTGACAGAAGAAGCGACAGGGATTTCTATTGAATCAGTGAATTGCGGTGATGAACAAATTAATCCTATAGGAGAACAGCATTTGCGAGTGTCAGCGAGCGGCACGAGCATTCCAGGCATTGTGGATAAACCGCTGTAGAGCAGCGTGGTTTGTTTGGTGATTGCCATCTTCGTTGTGCTTGGGTTCTCCTATCTGGGTCACGATTGGAATAATTTCAGTGTCTAACGCGGGACGAAATCCGTGACGTGGCCATAACAAATCGGAACCCAGCCGAAGATCGAAGAGAGTAGCTTCATGTAGCCAAGGAACAGCTGGAAAGGAAGCGGGCTCACATCGTCCAGCGTCATATGCATTTGACTCTTTGGCTAAAGGTTGTTTGATGGCGCTGTAGTCCATATGGAAGGCTGCAGGCAAGGTGGCGAGTACGATGGGGCGAGCCCAAATCTGATCTTTCTCATCTAGGATTTGAATCAACTCTGCATAGAGCGCTTCATATTCGTATTCTAGGCATATGATTTGAGATGGTCGTAACGCCATGGTATTTATATTAAGCCTATTGCAGCGGAGGTGTGTGATATATCAGATGGGCTACTATCTGAGTGTTGAGAGCAGGGCAGAATGCAGGCAAGACAATCTTTGAGTAACTTGCCGTGTTGTGACGGCTGGAAGAGTCGATGAAGATTGCAATCTCTTAGCAGACCAGTTAATAATGTTTGTTAAGGAGTGTTTCGATCAATTTTGACGTCATGTTCCTCAAGTTTATCGCTGTTGTGAAGTTGAGGTGGGTTGCGATCGCCCTGATGGTGGGTGAAGCTTTCCACTAAGGCGTCTGTGAAGGAATAGGTTAGATTGCATGAGTTGTGGTCTAAGGTCTTAAGTAGACTGCTTTAAAGTTAACCTCTTCAGGGAAGATAGCCTAAAGAAAGAAGCAACATTTTATTCATGTAATCTATGGTGTTTGAAGATCGAGCCGGAGGACTGCTGGATGAGGCGGTTATTGTCTTTTCACGACTCGTCAATGCTGTAACTGGACAGAACTACAGAATTTACATTCGATTGATAAGGAGGTTAGCGCTGTGTCCGTGGAAACCATTGAGAAGCGCTCTACGATTCGGAAGCATGCTCCTCGATACCGTGTTTTGCTCCATAACGACGATTACAACTCAATGGAACATGTGGTTCAGACATTGCTTCAAACCGTAGCTAGTTTGACCACTCCTCAAGCAGTGGACATCATGATGCAAGCGCATACTCAAGGAGTTGCCTTGGTCATCACCTGTGCTCAGGAGCACGCAGAATTTTACAGTGAGACGCTCAAAACTCATGGGTTGCTCAGCACGATTGAACCGGATGAATGATGAACAAAGAAGCGTTGAGAGCGATCGCACCTATCATGCTTTCCATGTCTGACGTTTGTTTATTTATAAACTGAATCGTTGGAGCCAGGGAGCGTGAAGTAATGTTGAAACGCTTGGCAAATGCTCCTTTTCCTCTGAGGGTAGGAGCATTTTTGGTTGGACTTGCGCTGATTTGGCTGCCGCTCGCAAGTGTTCTAATCTGGAGCATTCAAAATTCTAATACCGAGTCTATTGCGCTGATGGCATGGCTGCTTGTGGCGTTTGTCGGAGGACTCATCGTTTGGGGTCGCTGGTTATATGGGTCTCACCATATTTTGCGACAATATGGTCTAACCGTGAGTCAGCGACAGATCCGTGAATGTATTGCGGGGCTGGTGATTGGTACACTGAGCGTGATTCTCATGGCGGCGATTCAATCTGCTTTTGGTTGGCTGGTGTGGGTCAATCCCGTTTCTAGTTTGCAGTTGATGCGAGTAGGTCTTGAAGGCTTGCTGGTGGCGATCGCCGTTGGTATCGGGGAAGAGCTTGTTTTTCGCGGCTGGTTATTAGACGAACTAGAACGCGATTATTCTCTAATGATTTCTTTGTGGGCCAGTAGTGCGACGTTTGCCGTACTGCACTTTATCAAACCGTGGTCCGAAGTTGTGCGTACCTTTCCTCAGTTCCCTGGCTTAATCGTGTTAGGGCTGCTTCTCGTTTGGACAAAGCGGTTGCACCAAGGTCGCCTCGGCGCTGCAGTTGGCCTCCACGGAGGGCTAGTATGGGGATATTACTTGATTCAAGTCGGACAGCTTGTTCGATATCAACAGACTGCTCCTGAGCTATGGTCTGGAGTTGACCAAAACCCTCTAGCCGGAGGGCTAGGGCTACTGATGTTGGGAGCGTTAGCTGGGGCTACGCGATGGAGGCTTTTGCGATCGCGATCTATCAGCCTTTGAGCAATAAAAGCTAAATGTGACCAAAGGCTAAACGTTTCAAAGACTCAACTATTTTGAAAGGCAAAAACGTAGTCTGCTAGCACTTCACAAAGCTCAACAACAAAGCGGTTTACTTCCATAATGAACGAGACTGGAGGTATCCTCTTCGGCTCAATCTTCATCAATTTATCAATTCGCTTAACCTGCCCTGTACAGATACCATGCTGGATCGAAATTCTGATTCCCTACCACCGGCTCTCCGCCGCATCATCAAGTCTTTTTACTGGTTTGGCTGGGTCAGTTTTTGGGCTCAAGCAATTTTGGCTATTGTTTCAACTCTTATCCTCGGCTTTTCATCAGCCGTTATCGGTCTTCAGACGTCTACATCACAGGGTGTCGCTAGAGACAATCCTGGAGCAGGGGCGGGCTTGTTTTTCGCGATTGCAGGTCTCGTGGGCTTGTATATCGGAGCCTACTGGGCGTTTCGCTATACGCGGCTATCAAGGCAACTGAGATCATCGGAGGGGCGATCGCGCCCCAAGCCTGGAGACGTTATTCAGGCGTTGAGAATGGGGATTCTGATCAACATGATCGGCATGTTTCTCACTCTTCTTGGCGGAGAAGCTTTGATTGGTGCTTTAGTTGCAAAAGCTCTGTCTCAGCCTCAGGGAGGATCAGCTTTCTTCGAGCGGATTACTCAGGCCATCCAGCCACTAGACATTTGGGTTGTGCAGGCCAATACGAATATTGCTTTAGCCCATTTTGTCGGAATCGCAATATCCTTATGGCTTGTTCAAGTGATGGGAAGACAGTAAAAGATAAGTTGCGAATTGTGTCTACCTAGATTTATCGATAGATGCTAGTAAAGCATTGATCCTTGGGCATGATAAGGTCATATCTTTGATGCAGCACGATGCAAAAATGATGAATTAAAGGTGATTGAGGCTTGTGAAGTGTCAAAGAACAACGTTTAAATCATCTATATAAAGCTTGTGTATTCACGTCGTATTCATGAACCGTCTATGAACAGATTTTTACGAGCAGCTTTTATCTTACCTGCGTTGCTTTCTCCAACGCTGATGCAAGGCGATCGCCCTGCATTTGCCCAAGAGCGACAGGGCTGCTTTATGGTCAATAACATAGGGCGGGTTATGGATTTATCGGAAATTTGTCCACAACCTGACGTTTTTGTCACGACAGGAACACCTGATTTAGGTACGGGAGATATTCAAGTCACTCTTCGGTGGACGACCACAGATGATCTTGACCTCGCAGTAACTGATCCGAATGGAGAAGTCGTTGCTTATTACAATCCGTCTGTGCCGTCGGGCGGGCAACTAGATGTAGACGCAAATGCAGGCTGCTCTGGCGAAACAAATAGTCCAATCGAAAATATCTTTTGGCCTCCATCTGAAGCGCCTCAGGGCAGTTACTCTATCTCGGTTAATTTGTTTTCTCGTTGTACCCAAGACGCTGGTCCGATTCCTTTTGAAGTACGACTTCTCGTACAGGGAAATGTCCAGACGTTGTCAGGAACAGTGGGTAGTGGCAATGAAACGGTTACCTTTCCATTCTCGTTGCCGACGCAATAGAGATTAAAACTTTCGAGCTTCTTCATTTAGATTTTGAGCGTTGCTCAGAAGTTTGAACGAGGGCATGGAGAAGAGAAACTTAGTGCGGAAATAGCGATCTTTCGTTTAGAGTAGGAGCAGTAGGATTAAGTTTTTGTCTTGTTGCTCTGGCGTATTTTCGTAGTGTAAACAAATGATGCTCATTTGTTTATGAGCAGTTCCTCGGTCAGGCACCTTTAGAAAATAAGCTTTTCAACACTTTCTTGTTGTGACAATAAATTTAACAAGATTGAAGAAGTTCGGTAAAGCCATAAAAATCTAAAAAGAGCCTGTTGCTATCAAAACCTATTTGTAATATTGACAGACAGCTACAAATACGCAGCTTTAAGCTTATTAGTCGATGAACCAAGGAGATTGGGATGCGTCAGCTTTCATTTTCGGTACGTGCGATCGCAATCATCCTGACTCTAGGGTTGGGAGGCTGCGGGTTTTTCAACAATCTTTTCGGTGGAGGTGATTCTGAACCGATCGATTCAGGCACTGAACCGATGCCGATCGATTCGCAACCGGTAGAAATTGATCCTCAAGCGACTCAGCCTGACGGGACAGAAGAGGGCGAAGAGTTTCCTGACCCAACAGTTGAGGGTGAAGGAGTTCGTGTGGGAAGTTTGCCGACTGACTTGATCCCATCGACTGACCCCAATGCGAGAGCAACAGAAGTCTCCCGAGAGCGTTCTGACCCATTTGATATTTTGCCTACGTTGCCAACGGTCGAAATTCCGGTGGAGGATACTCCGCCACCGCCACCGCCAACACGGCCAGATCCTGCGCCCAGAGCGACCGGGAATCCTGGACGCTCTGGCAACAACGGTAGGACGGGTACACAGCCTTCTGGCCCCAGTTCTAGCCCTGGCTCACTAGCTCCTATTCCTGAATTGGTTCCCAGTCAGCCCGTGGCTCCCCCACCACCGCAGCCCGAACTTGCACGGGCGGTTGCCGTCAGTGGTGTTGTTCAATTAGGCAATGTGCCCTACGCGATTGTCAATGCTCCGAATGAGTCTCATCCTCGCTATGTGCGAGCCGGACAGCGGCTCGCGAACGGAGAGGTTCTTGTGAAGCGGATTGAGATGAGACCCAACGCAGATCCAGTGGTTGTCTTTGAGCAATTTGGGGTTGAGGTCGCAACCGTGGTCGGCACGGGCGGCGCGCCTCCTGTTGCTGATGGTGACGATACTGCAGCCGTAGTAGTTGCAAACCGCGAATAGACTACAAATATCGACATTAGGGCGACATTAGGGCGATCGCGCTCCCACTTTAATTGAGATAAGAAAGGGGTTACAGTTTCGACTGTTTCCCCTTTTCTGCGTTTAGTCTGGTTTCGGAAATGGGCGATCGCTTTTAGACAATGCCATCTTTTTTTGCCATCGATAGCATCAGGTCAATGACGCGATTGGAATAACCCCACTCATTGTCATACCAAGAGACGATTTTGAAGAAATTGGAATTCAGCTCTATGCCCGCACCTGAGTCAAAGATGCTGGAATGGGGATCGCCGTTGAAATCAGAAGACACCACAGGTTCATCAACATAAGCCAAAATGCCGACCAGCGAATTAGCGGCTGCATCTTTCATGGCGGCGCAGATGTCTTGATAGCTCGTGGCTTGCTCAGTTCTGAAGGTCAAATCAACGACCGATACGTTAGGTGTCGGAACGCGAAGAGCCATGCCCGTGAGTTTGCCTTTTAACTCTGGCAGTACGAGAGCGACAGCCTTGGCTGCTCCGGTTGAGGCTGGAATGATGTTTTGACCTGCACCGCGTCCGCCTCTCATGTCTTTTTTGCTGGGGCCGTCTACTGTGGGCTGAGTTGCCGTTGTCGCATGAACGGTTGTCATTAAGCCTTCTGCCAATCCGAAGTTGTCATTGATTACCTTGGCAATAGGAGCCAAACAGTTGGTCGTGCAGCTCGCATTGGAAACGATAGAGTCTGTTGCAGGGTCAAAAGAGTCGTGGTTGACGCCGACCAGTAGAGTTTTGACCCGTTCAGGATCTTTGGTAGGAGCCGAAAGGATAACGCGCTTGGCTCCAGCTTGAAGATGGTTCGATGCTCCGTCATAGGTAGTAAACAGTCCGGTAGACTCAACCACATAATCTGCCTGTTGCGCTTCCCAGGGCAGTTCTGCTGGGTTGCGCATGGAATAGCACGGAATCAACTTGCCGTTGACTTCGATGCCATTCTCTTGAGCTTTGACCGTA
This sequence comes from uncultured cyanobacterium, assembly GCA_937128595.1. Classification (GTDB taxonomy): domain Bacteria; phylum Cyanobacteriota; class Cyanobacteriia; order CAKZMO01; family CAKZMO01; genus CAKZMO01. The sequence goes on from CAKZMO010000698.1 coordinate 7,638, forward strand.
CCCTTAAATTGACCGTGGGTAGAGTCGTACTTCAACAAGTAAGCTAGATTTTCTGCGGGAACTAAGTCATTGATGCCGACAAATTCGATGTTCGGGTTATCGATACCCGCGCGGAACACGAGGCGACCAATTCGGCCAAACCCGTTAATACCAACTTTCAGAGCAGCCATATGATGTCTCCTTGTCTGTGCAAGCTGTTCTTCAATGCGTTGCTGTTGACAGTGTAGGAGAAGTCTTCGAAAGAGCCACGAGACTTAAGGTTAAGACAATAACTGAGGAAAAGTCTGTTATGGAAGCATTACAAAGTGAAGCCACTATTTAGTTGTCGATGAGATTTGACTAGAACTTAGAGAATGTCACTAATAACGAAATGACTTCGATAAATCTGTGCGTTATGAGCGTTGGATGAACCAGACGCAACAGATAGTTTGCAAGAATTGGTCTGGAATAGGATATTCAATCTGGAATAGAATATTTAGAAGCTCTGGATCACAAAGTAAGTTTCTATACCTAGAAAAGTGACTATAGGAGATAGCAGGATACAACTCATGTCGAACCTGAATCGTGTTCCAACCTTACTGACTGCCTCTTTTGCTGTAGTAATATCAGCCATCAGCGTGATGTCTACAGCTCAAGCCAAATCAGTCGCTGAAGTTATTGATGCAAAAGACCAAGTATCTATACTGAAATCTTCAAATCGAGAGTTCTATGACCAAGCTCAAGAGAATCTGACCCTACGCGACGGCAATGATGACTATTATGTGCTTTATCGCATTGTCGAACGTATGGCACGAGCCAATCGGTTAGATGACCGTCCTTGGCGTGTGACAGTAGTGCCCGAATATGACATCAACGCCTTTGCTACTAATGTCAACTTACTGGCTTTTTTCAATGGACTCATGGATCAAATTCATGGCGACCCTAACGCTTTAGCCTGTGTTGTAGGTCATGAAATGGCTCATCACACGGAGCAGCATATCGCGCTCAGCGCGGCTCAGCGTGATATGCGTCTGCAAGAACTGCGTCAGGAGGCGATTGACGAAGTTGCTGCTGAGGAAGAAGACCTCAGTGATGATCTCCAAGAAATGGCAGCAGGTGAGTGGATCGCGAGCGGAGTCGGTACCATTGCTGATCGCGTTGTATCGACTGGCGGTTTAGGTGGATTGGTTGGTCGAGTCGTCAGTGGTCAAATTCGGCGCGATCGCCAGCGTCGCCTGGAGGCAGCGGCAGAACGAATCCAGCAAATCGCTGCTGAAAAAGAGGCTCAATTCTTGGCAGAAGAAACGGAA
>CAKZMO010000699.1 GCA_937128595.1 uncultured cyanobacterium
CCAAGTGGTAAGGCAGCGGGTTTTGGTCCCGCCATTCCTAGGTTCGAATCCTAGCGCCCCAGTTTTTTCAGCCAGCACAAATCAAGAGCTATCGCTACTAAACCAAAGAAATCTGGGTGTTATTGCTTTTGGTTGTCTGCTGCTACCCCTATGCCCCGAAGACAATACTCTCCTGTGTTAGTTAGATTAGCTTGGTTGAAATGGGCGATCGCGACCCTTGGTTTTCTGGTCGCGACTGTGTTGGCAACGCGTTCGTTTAAGTGGCTTTCCTTGGCTCAGGCATCACCTGGTTGGCGTCTACGGGTTTGATGCCCTCATCTATCAGCATTGTCCACACCAATGTTCTGACAGGCTTTAGGACGCTCCCATTGACCTCATTCGATCAGCAGTTCGTCAAAGAGAACGTTGAAGGGATGAGGAACCGTTCCTTTCAAAATCTATAGTGCTACGCGCTGATATAAAACCAATAGTTGATGGAGAAGCCGCGCGGTGCGCGGCTTCTCCATCAATATCTGTCCTAACTTATCTGCGCATTGCTATAGAAAAGTGATGGCTCGCCGCGAAGCTTTTTTTCGTGGTGTAAACGTTAGCCTTAATTCGACGAATCGGGAACGATAAAAGGTAGAGGTTCTGAGAGTCTATTGCTCGTCATTTTTTCAGCTACAAGAGTACTGAATACTGAAGGCGTAAGCTTCTGCTCTTAGAAAACTACGTTTTGCCCCTGTTTTTCTCTGACCAATCTATACTCCAAAAAATCGCCATGATTCACCCTGATACCCAGCTCAACGTTGTGAGTCCCAAATTGGGGTATGGCGTTTTTGCAACCCATCTCATTCCTAAAGGCACGATTGTTTATATCAAAGACGCCTTAGAAATCGCAATTCCGGTTGATAGTCCTCTACTCGATCGCCCCGAATATGAGCAAGTGATTCGCAAGTATTCCTACATTGAAGCAGGCAAGCACATCATTAGCTGGGATATTGAAAAATACGTGAACCATAGCTGCGACAGTAACACTCTCAGCACAGGCTATGGATTCGAAATCGTTGTTCGAGATATCGAGCCTGGAGAAGAACTGCGGGATGACTACGGGCCATTCAATGTGGACTACGAGTTTGCTTGCGGGTGTGGGGCTAAAGCTTGCCGAGGCAAAATACGCCAGGCCGACTTCTCGACTCACGCGCCCCACTGGGACAGCCGCGTCAAGGAAGCGCTTAATTTTTATCACCAGGTCGAGCAACCTTTAGAGATTTACATGGATGAGGAGACGCAGAAATCTCTTTATTACTACCTTGAGACCGGAAAAGATTATCGCTCCATCGAAGCCTTGAAAGAATAATCGATAGCGGCGATCGGGTTTGGCATAGGCAGCATCCGAATTCGAATCGCATCATGCCGAATTATTCAATGTCAAATCTCAATGTCAAATCTCAATGTCAAATCATTGCCGCCCACACCATTCCCAAATCATTCAGATTGAGAATCAGTAGACTCCAGTCTCAACAGATCCGCCTTTGTCAGTGCTTGCTCGCTGTTTTCCTGATACATCTTCTGGCGGTCTTGAGCCGTTGCATAGCGGTTGTCATCGACAGATACGTCTGCCATCAAATCTGATGCACGTTGCCATCGAGACGCTAGTTCTATCCACTCTGCTGGGGTGGAGGCGGATTGACCATCGACAACAGCTCGTTCTGCGATCGCCACAGCCTGAGCAAAGGAGTCCGCAGAAGACTCCACTGATGTCCCTTGAGAATCGGTAGTTTGAGCCTCTAGTGCAGAAGCAGAATCTGAAACCGTCTGAGTTGGATTTGGCGACTCAGCTAGTGGCGGTTCACTTTGAGCCGAGGTGTTCGAATCCGCTTCGGTCAGGGAGCGATCGCCCCGTTGCCCCGACCAGTCGTAGATCACCCAGCCCAGCAACAACAGAAATACACTTAGACCTGCCCCGCCGATGATACCTCGCCAAAACTGTTGACGGGCTCTTTGCTGTCGAAACCGGGCAGAAGCTTTTGGAATGCGATCGCGCTGCTGTTTCGCTAAAAAGGAGAGATCTTCTGCGATGACTTTGATAGGGTTCGGCGGCGGCAAGCGGATTTCGGCTGTCCAGAGAAGGTGACCTTCGGGATCTTTTTGGATTTCTTCGAGCCAAAGCAACTGCTGTTCGCGCACAAGACGGCTGTTGATGCGGACTCGTCGAATGTGACGTGGACGCAGGTACTCTAAGATGCCTCGAATCCGACTGACAAGAGACTCTTGTTCTAGGTCACGCGCATTTTCGGCTTCACACAAAATCTGTAGCGTTCCTTGAGCCAAAACAGCACGAGTTCGCACACCATTATCGGAGAGCCGATCATTCAGCACTTGAATAATCGCCGCGACGCTGCCCTGACGAGCCTGTCTCGTAATGTCATTGATAGATTCAATAATGGTCATGATGGGTGTGCCGCTGGTAGTCGACCCGCTGGAATTCAGGATGGATGATTGAACCCCTAAAAGCGAACCTGTGGATTCGAGTTGATTAAGCCACCTATGTAATTATAGTGGGGTTCATTGATCATCAATATTACTGCGGTCTGAGAAGGGATTGAAATGAAGACTTCCACCTACGCGATTTGTATGGGTAAACGGGGTGCGATCGCCCTCCTAATTATGCTGATGGCGATCGCTTCTGTAATGCTTCAATCCCTTCCTGCCTATGCATTTGAGATTTCACAAGCTTCGCCAGAGCAAGTTTATACCTATCGTCGGCCTAGCTCAGATGGCATTGGAAAAATTTACATGGGGCGTGAAATTTCTCAAGTTATGGGGCATCGAGGAGCGGGTTGGCTAGAGCGATCGAGTCGTCGCCAAGAAGAACGCCCGTGGAAAATCGTCGATGCGCTAGAGTTGAACCCTTCAGATACAGTCGTTGATTTGGGCGCAGGTACAGGTTATCTCACTTTTCAGCTCGCGCCTGAAGTTCCTCAAGGAAAAGTGTTAGCAGTGGATATCCAACCCGAAATGCTGGACATGCTCACGGCTGCTCAACAGCGCCACGGCATCGAGAATGTCGAGCCCATCTTGGCAACGGTTGATAATCCTCATCTGCCACTGGGAGTAGACTATGTCCTCATGGTCGATGCCTATCACGAGTTTGAATTTCCGCGAGAGGTAATGAAATCAGTCATAAAGTCTCTCAATCCAGGCGGGAGAGTGGTGTTGGCCGAATATCGAGGCGAAAATCCGTTTCTCGCGATCAAGCGCCTTCACAAAATGACAGAGCGCCAGGTCAAAAAAGAACTGAAATCCGTTGGGTTGGAGTGGATCAAAACAGAAGAGCAACTACCCCGACAGCATCTCCTGTTTTTTCAGAAGCCAGAATCTTAAGCAAACATCAATCGACTCTTGGGTTCTGGAATGGGGCATCCTAGCTCTTGCTCGGTTGCAATCCATTCTCGAATCATCACTTCAGCGGTTTGAACAGCTTCCTGATAGCTGCTGCCATCGGCTGCACAACCTGGTAATTCGGGAACTTCTACAATAAGTTGCTGAATGTTTGAAGTTATTGTCCTCTGCTCAATCGGTGGCGATCGCCAGGTTCAGATTTTGGGGGTCGATCAATTGACGCTTGGAAGCGTTAAGAAACTCGATGCTAATGGGTTCATCGTGTTCGTCATAGCTGACAATCATCCCGCCCGGTTCAGAAATGGCATTGACCGGAAAGGCTTCTCGGAAAATAAACATTAGAATGTCTGCTTCTGCATCGTATTTAACGTTCATGGGGTTCTTCCTGCCAATAGCGCTTGACTTGATTTGTCCAATACAGGGTCACAATTCGTTGGGTGTTGCCAATCTCAGTAAACACAACCCGTAGGAGTCCATTTCCTCTCTTAGCCTGAGCAACCCAAACATCATCCTCTGCAACAATTTGCTGAGCCGCTGTCAAAACCTGCTCGATTTCTTCACGAGTGATCCCTAGCCTTTGCTGCCATTGTTGTTGTCGCTCCTCGGCATGTTTTGTCCAGACTATCTGCTTTTTCACGGGTGTGGGTCTGCACTTTGCTCTAATTTTGCCAGCAATGTCTCGCACTCGGCTTTGAGGGGAATGCCAAGATCAGTGGCGATCGCCAGTGCCTGTTGGCAGTAATCAAGAGCAAGTTCAATACAGTTCTGATTTTTGTAAAGCTCTGCAAACCCTATCAAAGTTATGACCTGATCGACTTGACTATCTAGCTCTTTAGCAAAGCTTAAAGCTTTCTCAAGACAGTTAACGGCTTGAGCATAATCCTCTAGTCCTATGAGTGCTGAAGCAATAGAGCGTAGTGCTGTCGCCTCACTTTGGCGATCGCTTATCTCAAGAGAGATATTCAGGAATTGTCCGTAGAACTCAAGAGCTTTTTCATAGCCACCTAGAAGGTTAAACTGCTGACCTAGAGAGAATAAAGATTGTCCTTCAAGCTGACGATCTCCTATTTTACGAGCCAAAGTTAGTGCTCTCACTAGAGACTCGATGCCATTTTTATGATCAGAGATCATAAAGTATGAAAAGCCTAATTGATACGAAATATATATTTCGGCTCGAACATCATTGGCATCGCGGGCAAGTTTTAATTGCTCAATCCGACACTCAATCGATTTTTCATATTCGCTTAGAGAATCAGAAGTTTTAGCTTTACTACTCAGAAGATTAATTGTGGATTGAGAAGTCCCTATAGCCATAGCCATAGCTTCTTGCTCTTTAAGGCATTTTAGAGCTTCGTCTTGTTTGCCTAAATGCGTGTAGACTTCCAAAAGTTTGCTCAGTGCTTGCTCTTGTCCTTCCTTGAATTTCAAATC
>CAKZMO010000700.1 GCA_937128595.1 uncultured cyanobacterium
CCCAAATTAGAAATGTGTACGGTGCGGGTGTCGTCAATGTCGGAAATGCCCCGGAGATTTCCCCAGTGGTATGCCCATTAAGCGGAATAACATTGGCGATGAAGCTGACCCCTATAACCATCAGGAAGGCCAACCCGTTGATAAACTGTCTGATGGTGATGCGCTTCACAGAGAAATTTTCCCCAGGCTTGCCTGCGTAAAGTAATCTACGATCATTACTTTACCTGTCGCCAATAAACCCGCGCTAAAGCGAGACTGAGAGCTATGTGAAGAATAGACCGGCTTACACACTGCTTAGAAAATCAATTAGAGAGGAATTGAAGGCCGCTGGTGCCTCCTCCATTGGCAGGTGACCGACCTGTAGCAGTGTCACCCAATCCGCCGCAGGGAAGATCTCGCGCAGGGCCTCACCGCGTTCGATTGGCACCCAGGTATCCTCCTGGCCCCAGATGAGCAACACGGGCATATCAACTGCGGCTAATGCGTCCATGTCGATTGGCTCTGCGATGGCATCACCGTTAGACAGCAATGCCAAAAAGCCGAGTTCCCAGCCTTCGACGTTCAAAACCCGTGCGTAGCCAGCTTGAATGTCTTCCGTGACCTCAAATGAGGGGTGATAGGCACTGCTCAATAAGCTGACGAATTGATCTTCCGTCAAAAAGGTGCGGACCAGTTGTTGTGCAAACGGGGAGGTGGGATCAAGCGCGTTGGCAAATTCACCAAAACCACCGAGATTTGATTGCCCATCGCCCTCACCCTGACTGGCGATGACCGCACCCGCAGCGAATACCAACCCATCAACCCGCTGTGGATAGTCAATTACAAAACGAGCGATGACATCACCCCCCGCACTGTGCCCGACCAGCACAGCGTACTCAATGTCTAGCGCATCCATCAACCCCGCCAGTTGATCCGCATAAGCCGAACCGGAAACGTCAATATCTGCGCTTTTTTCTGATAAGCCATAGGGTGGGCGGTCATAAGCGATGACGCGGTAGCCAGCATCCGCTAGTGCGGGGATCGTATCGCGCCAGGTGAAGGTTGAACCACCGAAGCCATGTAGCAGAATTACAGGCGGGCCATCGGCTGGGCCATCCTCAATGTAGTACAGTTCGATGCCATCAACCATTATGAACTGTCCGTTTTCATCGGCGAGTTCTGCTGCTGGCACGGGGTCGCTGGGCTGCGCGTTGATAACCATCGATATTGATGCTGTGAGTACAGTCAGTGCCAATGAGAGCCATCTATGCATTGCTTATTTGCCTTTGGTGACTGCGAATGCTTCCAGGGTGCGTTCGCGGGCTGCTTTATGATCGACGATGGGGCCGGGGTAATCTGCGGGTGGGTTGTCCATCTTCCACGGTTCATGGATGTACTTGTCCGGCACCTCACGCAGTTCTGGTACCCAATAGCGGATAAACACCCCATCGGGATCAAACTTTTTGGATTGCGAAACCGGGTTAAAGATGCGGAAGTACGGTTGTGCATCGGTGCCTGTGCCTGCCGCCCACTGCCAGCCGCCATTGTTCGCGGCGAGGTCGCCATCGAGCAGCCATTGCATGAAATGCTTTTCGCCTTCTCGCCAGTCGATCAGCAGATCCTTGGTCAAAAAGCTGGCGACGATCATACGGGCGCGGTTGTGCATCCAACCGATCCCTTTGAGTTGGCGCATGGCTGCATCAACAACAGGGTAACCGGTGCAGCCGTCTTTCCAGGCTTGCAGGGCGTCCGGGTTGTCTTCCCACTGTACGGCGTCGTACTTCTCTTTGAAGTTGCCCGTCTTGACCCTGGGGAAGAACCACAGCACATGCGTGTAGAACTCATGCCAGATGATTTCATCTACAAACGAGACGACTGACTCCCGTTTGGCATCGCTGTTGGTGTTACTGTAGGCGTCACGCGCCCGCCAGTAGATCTGCCGGGGTGATAGCATGCCGTAGCGAATGTAAGGTGACAAGAACGATGTCCCGGTATGCGGTGTTTCAATCGGGTTGCCCAGGCGGTTTCGCTCATCATCGTAGCCGTAGATGGGCTGATCCATGAAGGTGTTTAGGCGGCGTTCAGCTTCGGTTTCACTGGCTTCGGGCAC
>CAKZMO010000701.1 GCA_937128595.1 uncultured cyanobacterium
ATAAGTTTCCAGCACTTACGCCCGATGTGGAGCCTCATCGATCGCTATCTGGCATTTATCTGGCCCTGCCGGGGTATGGTCATCATGAGGTGTTAATCGAAAGTCCCGACCATGACCAAACACCGGCCACGATGACAGTGGAAGCCATCAGCGCCATCATTGAAAGCTATCGGTTGCGATACCTGGAGTTGATAAAAGTTCCGCAAAACCTGTTCATTATCATTTTCCGAAATCACGGCAAAGCCGCCGGGGCATCGTTGCGGCATCCCCACTCCCAAATCATTGCAACTCCGATTGTGCCTCGTCACTATCGTTGGCAAGAAGATGAAGCTCAGCGCTATTTCGATGAATGGGGACGGTGTCCCTATTGCGATATGTTGGAATTTGAACTGTGCGATCGCCAGCGTTTAGTCGGCGAGAATGAAGAGTTTGTCGCCTTTATTCCCTACGCAGCGGAAGTACCGTTTGAGATTATGATTTTACCGAAGCAACATAGCGCTGACTTCGGCACGATTTCTCCAGCTCAGGTTCAGTCGTTTGCAAGTTTGCTGAAATACATTCTGAATCGTCTCTATGTCAAATTGCATAACCCTGACTACAACTATGCCATTCTGACGGCGGCTCGCTACAAAGCCGATGAGCCGCATTTGCATTGGTATTGTCAAATACGTCCTCGGTTGGGAACGCCGGCTGGGTTTGAGATGGGGTCTGGTATTAGCATTAACCCGTCTCTGCCCGAAGCCGATGCCGCATTCCTCAACAGTGTGTAGTCTTGGCAGACTATCGCAGCACGGTGGCAACCCCGCTCAAGTGGCGGGTTCAAACTGCAATTGCCAGACGCGATCGTTGCCGTCGTCTACGACCTGCATATCGGTCAAAATCATGACTTGGTTGAGTACTGGATAGGCCTCACCGATGCTGAGTCCTGAAATCCGCTGGCTATTAGCAGGATAGGTGAGAACCACGCTATAGCTTTTGGCAAAGTCTTCCAAACCATGAATCTTTGTGCTGGTGTCCATGTTAGAACCCTCCTAGAAAGAGACATCAACGCCGTTACCACTAGGCTATTCGATTCCCTTTGAATGACATCCGTAGACTTTCGTCAACGTCTGTGAATTGCCGGGATTCTCCCGTGCGCTCACCGTGAATCTACGGAACTTGTAATCGCGTGCCTTGACAATACTGAACAGTTACAAAGGAGCCTCGCGGTATGGCTTCTGCCATATCCGTATCTTTCCAGTTTAATCGGCAGGGCTGGTGATTATCTATACACGATAAATACTGATCTATGCGATCGCCGTCTTTGCCTGTTCTGTTTTGTCCTGTGCGATCGCGGGCGTAATGTAGGGGTAAGGCATTTCGCATCCATTAGGCAGCTTCTAGTGTTCGTAAAGAAACTGCTAAGCAAATGCCAGATTTGACGAATGCTTTACAACCGTCTTTAGCTATTCCATTGTTGATGAATCTTCCATGAAATTGCAGTTATGACGGATACATCCCCCGCTCAAAGTGGTCACTCTAGGGGTAGTGAATCAATGAAATCCGACGCTGTCGGAGATGTCATGACTCAACTACGCTGATAGTTACGACAGTTTCTATTGTAGGTGGCGGCTGATTGAGTTGTATAACCCGCCTAGGTTGGGGCGATCGCTGGTTTTCCTGGCTGTTCTGCTCCTATCCCGTTTCCTGAAGGGTCATCGAACGTGCCATTTCAACGCCTGATGTGGATCAGGTGGGTTCATCCCTGGCGTCGATACCCTCCATCTCCAGTTTCCATGTTTCAAATCCAGTTTCGACTGCTCACGCACCCGCCGGGTCTGGCACCTTGTCAGAGCCGGTATTTTTTTGCTGATTGGTTGCTGTTATGGCACTACTAAATGAGTCGTAAATGGGAGCGTTGTGAAAAGGTGTGCTCTGGAATCCTTTTC
>CAKZMO010000702.1 GCA_937128595.1 uncultured cyanobacterium
CCTCGTAGGGCTGATTGATATGATGGATTTGCTCGGTAAGCTGGAATTTCCTGCGGCCAATATCCACGTTGTGCCGGGTACACACTACATGTTCAGCATCGGCTATGAAAGCCCAACCAACGCGCTCAATCACTCTCAAGCACGGGATATTGTTGTCAGTGACATTGTAAAGCTTCATCAAGAAGCCATGCAAATGCAGAAGACAGGCTATATCGTAGGCTAATTGTCCTATACACAAGGTTTTTTCATCTCAGTGTAATATTGTCGTGCTATGGTCTGAAATAATATCAGTCTATGCACGATTAGGTTATGTTCAGGATCGAGTAAACGTTATGTAAGAAAGCCTGCTCTCTCTTGAATGGCTTGTTATGCTTGTGATAGAATGAACAAAGTTGGAAATCTGATGGTAGCGATAGTGACAGAGATTTGATGGTAATTTGAGCAGTTATTCAGCATCCTCCCAAACCAAACTCCCTCACCCCTACTATCACATCATCACTTGTACCATTGCGTACAATTACTGATTACAGGTTTCGCAAACCCTATTTATCGGCGGGGTCTTTTGGTGTCCGATAGAGTTACCCAAATTAAGGAGTCCCATGACTACGGACGTAAACAATCAACCGAATACAGATGAGCAATCCTTCGCTGACCTTCTTGATGGCTACATGTATGAAATGCCAGAACGCGGTCAAATTCTGGAAGGTATCATTCTAGAAGCGAAGCGCGACCAGATTATTCTAGACGTTGGTCTAAAGCGTGATGCTGTCGTCACCCGTAAAGATCTTGAGCGTCTATCAGAAGACATGATCAATGATTTGACGCCCGGCAAAGAAGTTCAGACACTGGTCTTGCAGCCCTATGATGGTGAAGGCGAATTAATTGTCTCGATCAATAAGGCACTCGAACTAGAAGACTGGGGCCGCGCTGAATCCTTACTGGAAACAGATGAGGTGACAGAAGGCACTGTGATCGACACCAACAAAGGTGGTTTGCTGGTACGCTTTGGTCGCCTGACTGGTTTCGTCCCCAATTCACACATCGAGAGCGTGCCGCCCGCCGCATCACATGGTCGCCTGCGTGAGATCAAAGAAGGTTTGATTGGCGAGAAGTTGCAACTGAAGGTCATTCAAGTTGAAACCAAGCGCAATCGCCTGATCTTGTCCGAACGTGCAGCCCGTCGCATGGCACGCAGCGAACGCTTGCAAGAGATTGAAGCCGGGCAAATCCTGATGGGCCGTGTTGTCAACTTGACAGACTTCGGTGCATTTGTGGATATTGGTGGCGTTGATGGCATGATCCATATCTCCAATATCGATCATCGCCACGTCAACCACCCATCGGATGTGCTGGCTGTCGGCGATGAGGTTGAAGTCCGTGTTGATAGCGTGGACATCGAACGCGAGCGTATCGCACTGAATCGCAAGGCGATTTTGCCCGATCCGTGGGACACCTTCATGATTAACCACACAGTGGGTTCGCTGATGGAAGGCGTCGTCACCAACGTCGTTGATTTCGGTGTCTTCGTCGCAGCACCAGGTGGCGCACAGGGTCTGGTACACACCAGCCGCATGGCATCACTGGGAGCCTCAACCCCGCGTGATATGTTCCGTGAAGGGGATGATGTTCTCGTGCGCATCGTCGGCATTGATGCTGAGCAGCAACACATTGAGTTGAGCGTGGATGATGTCTCGCTCGAAGAGCAAGAAGCGTGGATGTATGGCAAGCGCGAGTCAGAGCGTGAAGAAATCCATTACGCCGATGCTATCCCCGACGCATCAGACTTGGATGATCCTGAAGAGATTGATGACGAAGTGGATGCTGACGACGGCGATGGCGACACTGAGTAAACAATCTGGCCTCTGATACGAGAAAGCGGCAGATGTTGTCTGCCGCTTTTTTATTGGGTTGCGGCTGTCTCTAAGGTTGCCATCACTTGCGCAGCACAGCGTTCCCAAGTGAATTGTTCAGCTTGCTGAAACCCCTTTTTGACAAGCGTCTTATACAGTTTGCGGCTCGCTCCTAGAATGTCCATCGCCGCAGCAATTTCCTGCACTGACTCAGGATCAACCAACATCCCCGCATCCCCCACTAGTTCAGGCAAGCTCGATGTCTTGCTGGCAATGACGGGTGTGCCACAGTGCATAGCCTCTAAAACTGGAAAGCCAAAGCCTTCGTACAAAGACGGAAATAGCAGCGCCTCAGCGTGATGGAGTAAAGCCCCTTTGTCTTCATCAGCAATGTAGCCT
>CAKZMO010000703.1 GCA_937128595.1 uncultured cyanobacterium
AGACCGTCAAAATCAGACCGTCAAAATCAGGCCATCAAAATTAAATACGCGCACTTCAAACAGACGATCGCCAACAAGACATCTGCTCCATACGACTGGCGATCGCCTCAACGGATTGCAACAGCTCAGCCTGACCCCAATTTTGATACAAATGAGCGGCGATCGCACAGCCTCCTGCGCCGACTCCTTCCTTCACAAATCCCTGCTCGTAAGCGCGAAGCTGTTCATACCTAGCGTTGGTAAAACTCATCTGAGTAGCAACGAGCGGAACTCGAAGCAGTTGAGCCAGTCCGACTGTATCCCCCGTGGGATCTTCAGCGACCCATCGAGTTGTACCGACAATGGCGTTTGAAGGGTTCCAGCTCAGGTGAAACTCCTCTGCTAAGGCTTGCGCTAGCGCCCATACTGCCAACATCTGAGTCCCTCCAGCCAGCAACACGCCACAGCTACAGCTTGCGGCTATCATCATTCCTGCTACTACCACTTGCATCGGATCTCCGACCGCTGCCGCTACCTGTATAGGCGTTGCTGATTTGAGTCGCTGGTGAAACGCAGTGAGTCCTATGTCTACAACATGCTGCTTTTGCTGATGATTGCACTGAGGATGACTGCTGTTAACCTTTCCTCCAGCGCTCCAGCCCAGCCCCGTCAGCATGGCAAGTGCAGTCGTGGTTCCCCCAACCACGCACTCTCCTAATATGAGGTAGGTTCCAGACTGTGAGGAGATATCTAAGGAATCGGCATCACCAGTGATTTGGGCTGATAGGCGATCGCCCCACACCTGCCCTTGCTGAAACAAATGATGTGCAGTGGCTTCAGTCATTGCCTGTCCGGTGCTGACGCAGCGAGCCGGACTTCCCGCTAAATCGATCGCAGGAACAGGAGGTGGAATAGGCAGTCCTGCATTAAAAATGTGGAGTGGAATCCCTTGTTGCTCCACCACCGCCCGCGAAATCAGCACGGGAGATGCGCCCACATTCAGCGGCGGCAGAAGGTATCGAGGATTGGCTGTCACTCCATTCCAGAGAAATTCGGCATCGGCGATCGCCGTAAAGCGACGGTCATTGGGAGTGGCTCCTGCTGCTGAAATTCCCGGAAGCAGTCCTGTTTCGGTGAACCCCAGCACACAGGCAAACAGAGGACGATGTCCGCGTGCCGCCTCTAGCCACGGTCGGGCGATCGCCTCCTCTGAGTAGATGCGAATCATCGACGCTACTCTTCCTCCAGCAAAATCTTGACCCAGGTAGGCGGTTCTGGAATGGCGTTGCCAAGGCGCTCAAACAACAGCCATGCCGCTAGGTGAACGGTAAACAGGTAAACAATATCGCTACAAATCACCATGACAACTGTGGCAATTTGCACCACGGTGACATCGGGTTGTCCCAACATGCCGACACCTAATAGTCCCCAGTCCACCAAGCGATTTGAAATCCATGCGAGCAAATCGGTGATGCGTCCTGTCAGATAGACCCACAGGTCTTCGCCGATAAAAGCAGAGAGAATCCAGAGGCGAAAGAAAAAGCTGAACGTTGAAACGATAGTGCTCAGCCCGATCGACATCGGCCATCCCGCACCGCGCCGCCACAGCATTCCCAATTGCACACCCAAGAGGCCATATGGAATGAAGAACAGCAAACTCAGATAAGGCCCCATCAACACAGACAGCAGCAGACAGGAGACAATGGTGGACATCCAGGCCGCACGAGCCCCCCAGCGGAGGTAGACCAAGGCGATCGGTGCTGGGAAGAAAATTCGCATCCAAGGGCCAATGCTGAGGTAGTAGCTCACAAGCCATAGCAAACTGGCCGTACTCGCCAGGAATGCCGTCTCTACCATGCTGAGAGGCGCTTCACTCGTGATCGGAGGCTGGAGAACTGGGGCGATCGCCCCAGCCGAACCCGTTATCGATTCTGATGAATGCTGAACATCATCATCTGACAACACCCGATCCATCTCCGCCCATGCGTCCTTATGACCATGCTGAGAGCGAGCATCTATTGCTTCTGCAGAACTAGATGACGTCTCAGCATCGATATTGGGCACATAATCGGAATCGGGCGGATCTTTTTTTGACTGTTCAGCTTGCGACCCGTCCACCTGAGAATCATCAATAGAACCACTCATGCACAGTTAAGAATTCGAGTTATTCGTCCTGCTTTCACCTGCTTTGTCGAAGCATTTCCCTAACTTAGGCAAGGAAAGGTGTAGCCTGTTCTACTTTAAAGCACTGCCAGAGTTTCCGGGTCGAGTCTGAGGCTGTATTCGTAAACCAGCCGTCCGGAGGCGTCTGGAGAAGTTCCTTCCAAACAGCGGCTGCATCGGAGCCTGGTTCAAGCCTTCTGGCTATGAACAAGCTGTTTGAGGCGATCGCCCAAGTCAGAACCATTCTCTACACTCAGCACAATGCGTTTGTAGTATTCGTCCACCACAGACAAAATCAAACAGGGTGATTGCCGGGTTGTATACCAAAACTCTCTACCTTGGTGGGTGTAGAAAGTGCCTGCAACAAAAAGACCCGGTATTGCCGTGCCAGGTGCTCGGAGGGCATACCACGGAAGCATTGGACATTCGACAAAAACTTCAGTGATGCGCTCCAGAGGTACAGAAATGACCTGTCCAAGATGGCACGCCCATAGACGCTCATCCCAGCTCAGTTCAATCTCTACTGTGGTAGCGGTCAGTCGAATATTCATGATCTGTTATAGCGCTACGCGCTGATATAAAACCAATAGTTGATGGAAAACCAATAGTTGATGGAGAAGCCGCGCACCGCGCGACTTCTCCATCAATATCTGTCCTAACCTATCTGCGCATTGCTATATCTGTCACTTGACAGCAATATGGCAGCAGTTTCAACTATCACCCACTCCGCTGTTCTAACCAGAGACTGCATTTAGAATGCCGTGCCTCTGAACTGTCAGAAAAGCCGATAAATCCTTGCACGACTAAACAGAAGCCAAGGGACGCTCAGCCCACGATGCAAGCCGATCCATGCGGTCGAGAATGGTTCGAAAATCTTGCACAATGGCGGCATGATTTTGTACTGTCAGCAGAGGCACATGGACAAAAATGCAGGGAAGCTCAGGATCATTCTGATAGAGGTAGTTCAGTACCCGGTAATAGAGACGATTGCACACGAATCGGCCCGCATCGTCGCTGATCTGAGTAAACGAAAGACCTTTAGACAGCCAACCTAGATCAACGGGGGGATGGAGGTGAGCTTGGTCATGAACGGCTGTGGATTCAATATCGAGCGTGCTACGAGATTCGCCCATGCCGCAGCAAATGACAGCTCTGGGTTGGTGACGTTGAATGTGATGAATCACGCGCTGAGGAGCCAAGTCAAAATCGACCGGAATCTTACGCAGATATTCTCGTGGAGTGGTCTTGTGCGCGTCATGTTGCAGGCGATCGGCCGCAACGATGCCAAGCAAGTCATCTGATGAGTTTGAAACCTGCTCAGGCTTCCACGTTGTAAAAGATGTCAGCAAGAGGGACCCTGTCATAGTTTTATTCCCTACGTCATATTCGGTTGATGGAGGCTATTTCGAACATCAAGGCTACCTAAAATTTGCCTAAAATTTGTAGATTTACGGAGAAGTTTCGACCCGATTTTAGATAACACATTGAGACTGTAGAGCGCCCTAGATGATGTAGCATACAATCATCGAAAAAATGGCGATCGCCCAGAACTCCCAGCCACCTTAGCCTTCTCTGGTCGTAGATCTGACAGAGACTCACTTTTCATCAACTGAATCACTGTTGAGTATGGCTATTGAGCATAGAGCAAAGGGCAACGAGGAGTGCTGTTACCAGATGTCAGAATGTAGCAATGGTATCAAGGCTCTGTTAAAAACTTCGGTCAAAAATTTTACGAGTTCGTTCTGAAATATTGCATTCTATGTAGAGCACAAGACCTTATTTAGAACATAAACGAGTTTCGATACAGATGCGGTAAAGTCTTTCTGTGAATTGTGTAAATCTTGCAAGACTTAAACACGAATCTTTAAGAGAAGCCCTAAAACTCAACAATTTGGCTCTATGGGTTCAAATGAAGAATTTGAAAATGAGAAATGGCTTTAATCGTCGTTTTCTTCTGAAGCCCCCAGCTCTTGAAGCTGAGTCACAATACGTTCGCTGAGTTCTGCATCGCTATTCGCCAGACTGAGAAGCTGAAGATACTCCTGCCATGTCAACCCAGTGTTTTCGATAATGGCGATCGCTTCATTTTCCAAATCTCTCTGCATCCGCAACAAAGTCGATTCAGTTTCAGCGCGGTGCAACTCATCTGCGCGTTTTTCAACCAAGTTCAGCACTTGACGATATGCCGTTACAAATCGATTCAGCGTTTCCGAGGAAATGTCGGCTGATCCACGAGGAGAAAGGCGACGGTCTTCTGCCGATTGGGGTTGGGAGGTTGCTTCAGGCTGAAACTCTTGACTTGAGGCGGAATCGGCGATCAATAGCGACGCAGACTCGGCTAGCGGCGGCACTGTTGACCATAAAAAAACGGTTAGGCATCCCAGCAGTACTACGTTATAGAGAGGAAGAGCGATCGCTTTTTTGACTTTTCTGCTTCCCTCTTCCAAAAGAAATAATAAGGATTTTGTGAATTGGCACGGGTGAAGTGTGTGACTTCGCTTTAGAATTGAACCTAAGTGGAATAGGTAAATATACATGAGTAAAAATTCTATGGTGGAAGGGAGCAGCCGTGGCACTCAAAATGCTCTTTCCGAACGAGAACTTCAAATTGTTGAGTTGGTTACTGCAGGACTGACGAACCAAGAGATTGCGGAAAAGCTAGAAATCAGCAAGCGCACTGTGGACAACCATATCAGCAATATTCTGACAAAAACGTCAACCAGCAACCGTGTAGAGCTAGTTCGCTGGGCTCTGCAATGGGGTAAGGTCTGCTTGGATCAGGTCAATTGCTGTGCTCTTCCTCCTGCTCCTGATAAAGAAAAGGCTTAACTGCTGACTTGCCTTGCTGCTCAGCATTATCTATAACGATGCTTGTTTCCAATTTCTGCTTTCAATGTGTAAGGTTCGAAAGATGTCATGAGTGAAGCTTCTCCATCTGCCAATTCGGTTACCTCAGACTCAGAGGCATCCCCTCAGTCCTCAATATCCGAGAAGCAACAAACTGCGGCTAAGCCCCAAGATTTAGAGGCTGCAGTTCAATATCGATTACGGTGTTTGAGAATGCCCCTCGCTGTCTATCGAGAAGTTGCAGCGCATCTGCGACAGGTGGACGGTGTTGAAACGGGACTTCTGCCGCAAACTGCGCAAGAATTTGACTATACGAAGAGTCAGATTGGAGGACTCTGGATTTCGTATCAGCCTGGTACTGGGCAAGCGTCTCACAAACAAACTGAAGAAATTTTGGCGTACTATGGCGATCGCTTTGGAGCTTGGGAAGCGATTTACGCAGAGAGCTAGGCTATGTTTATCTTTAATAGAAAAACGTTTCTCCAACTGTTTCTCTAACTAATGTTGTCCGCCCGCCTCAACTCATGTTTTTCCATGCATTCCTTTTACAGATTGCTGCAAGGTGGGCTAGTTCTCTCTGGGAACAGATATTCTAAATTTATTAATCATGTGATAGACGCTGCTATGGCGACTTACGATTCCACCCCTCATGCTTCATCCGCCAATTCTTCTCACAAATTTGATTCGTCTCACGCTCACTCTAACTCCACGACTGATTCGTCAACCTCAAATGCTGCTGCAAAGGGTTCGCTGGCCTCAGAACTGACCCCAGAGTCTCTCAAAGCTCATTCTGACGGAGGTGTTCCAACCCCACAGCTTCCTCGCATCAATCTATTTACGATGTTTCGGCTTGGGCTGTTCCAAATGGGACTGGGCATCATGTCGGTGCTGACATTGGGTGTGCTCAATCGAGTCATGATTGATGAGCTACGAGTGCCTGCGCTGTTGGCTGCGGGAGCGATCGCCACTCATCAGTTTGTGGCTCCGGCTCGTCTCTGGTTTGGTCAAATGTCTGACTCTCGCCCAGTGCTAGGCCATCACCGCACAGGCTATGTCTGGATCGGAACCGCATTATTTACGCTAACCGCATTCGTCGCTGTTCAGGTCGTGTGGCAGATCAGCAGCAGCATTGAAGCGGTGGGCTGGACGTTTCCTACGTATGGTTGGGTTGCGGCATTGGCACTTGTCTTTACCTTCTACGGGTTGACCCTGAGCTCTAGCTCAACGCCATTCGCGGCTCTTTTGGTCGATGTGTCAGATGAAGACAACCGCTCTCAGCTTGTGGGCACGGTTTGGTCAATGTTGATGGTTGGCATTGTTGTAGGCGCTATTACAGGTAGCATTCTGCTAAAGCCATTAGAGCTAGATGCGCCGCTAGAACAGGTTCAGGCATCTATCAACAGTCTATTTGTAATTGCACCTGCCGTGGTGTTTAGCTTGGCGATCGCCGGAACAGTGGGAATTGAGAAAAAGTACTCGCGCTACAGTAGCCGTTCTTCCCTTGCAAACCGGGAGGATCAGATTACTCTAGGGCGAGCCTTACGAATTTTGGGAGCGAGTCGTCAGACGGCTATTTTCTTCACCTTCCTTGTGGTGATGACCATCAGCCTATTCATGCAAGAAGCAGTGCTAGAACCCTACGGCGGACAGGTGTTCAATATGCCGATTGGTCAAACCACTCAGCTCAACGCATTTTGGGGATTTGGCACACTGTTGGGCATTAGCACCACTGGGTTTCTTGTCGTTCCTCGTCTTGGCAAGCAGCGCACCACAAAACTGGGATGCTACATGACCGCTTTCTGCTTTTTGCTCATCATTACAGCAGGTCTGACCCAAAATCCTAACGTTTTGCAGGTCGCCGTCTTTTTGTTTGGATTGAGCGCGGGGGTCGTCACCAACGGCGGCATCAGCCTCATGTTAGATCTAACAGCAGCGGAAACAGCCGGAACCTTTATCGGTGCATGGGGATTAGCCCAGGCACTTGCTCGTGCTCTCGCAACGGTTGCAGGGGGAGCCGTCCTCAACCTTGGGCAACAGGCGCTGAGGCTACTGAACAGCGGATCGAGTGCTGAGATAAACCTCTTCCCGGCCTATGGTCTCGTATTTGCCATTCAAGCCGTAGGAATGCTGACCGCAGTCGCTCTCCTCAACCGCGTCAACGTGAAGGAATTCAAAGACAACTCGAAAGCGGCGATCGCCACCGTTCTAGCAAGCGATTTGGATTAGGTGCAACAGAGCTTAAGGAATTTCCTAGCATTCTCCAAGCTGCATTAGCTGCACCACAATCTGGTCGATGGGGCTATTGAGACCATAGCCAGAATGGCCTGGGTAGTTCACGACAATGCCGAACGCAACACGCCCATGAACTGGATGTTCGAGATAGCCAGAGAGCGATCGCACTCCTAAAAGTGTGCCTGTTTTGGCACGAACTTTCCCATAGGCAACCGTATTGTGAAAACGATTTTTCAAGGTTCCACGCTGTCCTGCGACGGGAAGTGTCCCAAAAAATGTCTCAGCACCCGCTCTATCGTGCATCACCGCTAACGTCTCAACGAGAGATTGAGGAGTGACTAGGTTGGAACGAGACAACCCTGAACCGTCCGCTTGATGGTATCCCATGGGATTAATGCCGACCTGGTCTAACAGTTCTTTGACCGCAGTAGGGCCACCCATTTTTTCCAGCAAAATTTCGGCTGACCAGTTGTTGCTAAAGAGGTTTGCATTCTGAATTAGGCCAGGAAACTCTAGATCCAAATCTGTCAGACTAGGCACTGACTTCTCTAGTGAAGCAGAGGCGATCGCGGGCAGAGCTGGTGTGGTTAACGCTGGGTTGAATAGGTTGCTGGAGGATGGCGCTGTCGAAGCTTGAGCGGCATTCTGAGCGGCATTCTGTGGTGCCTGGGCTTGCTCGATCCAAGTGACTGCCGCCGCCGTGGTGTAAAGCTTGATGTTTGAAGCTGGCACAAAGAAATCGTCGCTGTTGTGCTGGTAAAGAACCTTGCCAGAGGAAATCGATTGGGCATGGACTCCCCACTGCCCTGCACGATAGGCCGGAGCCGTCAAGATAGGCTCGACCATAGCGTCAAATCTGGACTGACACTGGTTGTCAGGAGCGATCGCCGATACAGTAAGGCTTTGGGAGTCAGGCTGTTCTGAAGGCTCTGCGTTTTCTCTTGCACCATCTTTTGCGACACTATCCTCCGCAGCACTCGATAGGGGGGAAGCAGAGACATCCACCCTACGACTTGCAGGAAAACTTGCAGAAGAATTCTCAGAAGGAATACGCTGTCGATTTTCGATAGGAAAGACAACCGAATGGAGAGCAGTTTCAATCAAAGACTGCTCCCGATGGTCGGCATACAGTGCAGCTCGGTTTTGAGCCAAGGCATAGCGCTCATCGGAATTGGGAACCTGGTGCATCAATCGGGCGGCTTCATGCCACTGCATCGCCAGATCTTTCCAATCATCGGCTGACTCTGCAACACGACCTTCCAAAACAGCTTGCTCTGCCAACATGACGGCTTGCTGAAATCCATCGATTTGAACGTCGGCGACAGAAGTAATAGGTTGGGCAACTGAAACGGAGGGCTGCTCTGAGACTTCTATGTCGATTGGAGGAGTGGTCTGGGTTCTCTTTACTCGCTGTTCGATGGCAGCGATCGCCCAACTTGCACCTGCGGGTACCAAGGTGTGAGCGCCCTTAATTCCCAAAGTAATCACTCCAGCCGCCAGACCAAAAGCTGCAACCCGTGTTCCCGCAGATCGAGCTTTTGTCCAAAGAGTAGAAGAATTGGGCGATCGCCCCTGACGCCGACGGTTTCGGGACGTGGATTGGGTGGATTGGACAGTGTGCCGCTGAGACGAAAAGGAGGCAGTTCTAATTTGGTTGCCAACCGGTCTAACCCGATGAGTGACAGGGTAAGACCTCGCCACTTTTGCCGCCGCAGCTTGAGGCTCAACAACCTTAGGTCGCTGCAAGTAGCAAATGGCCCAGTCTTGAAATTTGTTCGTCAGAACAGTGTTCCAGCCCTGCTCCAAGACTTGTTGAATAACAACATCAGCCTGTTCTGGAGTCAGGTCAGAATAGCGACGGAGAAATTGAGTTTGGCGCTGATCGAAAATTTGAATCGTGAGATTGAGAGTTTCTCCTGCATCCCGATTGACTTCATAATCAAGCCGACAATAATCCATGCGCGGCTCAAGCGGACGGCGATCGCCAAATTGGATCGTTCGATTCATACAAGATGGACCCAAGATTCAAAATTACACACGATTCAAATTGCTAGACAACACACAGTTGGGTTGCAACGCCACATTGTTAATCGCTAATCCGAGTTTAATCGTTAAACCGAGTTGGGATTCAGATTTGGCTCTAATTTAACTAAGGTCTGGATTTTTCGAGGCCCAGACATCGTAAAGTCCTGCGTTGCCTACCCCTGATTGCAAGCTACCTTGGGTCTGTCCGACTAGATAAGGACGACTGGAACTATCGGTAGTCAGTCGATAGGCTTCCTCATCCTGAGCCGTGCCAAACTGCGTCGAGGACGTTACCGTTCCAGCACTGTTGTAAGTAGCAAGCCAAACATCAGTGCCTCCTGCCACAGAACCGTAGAGCGATCCCGCTGTCTCGCCAGAAGCATAGATAGTGCCATCATCGGCAATGGCGATCGCCTGAGATTCGTCGTCCTGGGTCGTGCCAAATTGCCGCACCCACTGGAGATCAAAACTGTTGCCGTTCGCGTCGTATTTCGCGACGAATCCGTCTGTGCCCCCTTCAGATCCACCACCACCAGGCAATACTCCTTGGGTATCTCCAGTGATGTATATATTTCCAGCATCATCTACAGCGATGCTGCGGGCATAGTCCTGAGCATTTGCGTTCGACGATGCTAGTTCATCAGAAAACAGGAAGACGCCATCGGCGCTAAATTTCGTAATCAGGACATCGCCTCCCGTAAAAGGATTATCGGAATCGTCTTGCAGGTCAGCTCTCGTCACTCCCGTGGCGTAAATATTGCCTGCTGCATCGAGTTTCAAGTCTGCGAACGCACTAGAGCCTGTACCGCTAAATTCGGTGACCCAGTCGTTATCGCCTGTCGCTGCATCATATTGAGCGATAAACGCTTGGGCTGGATTCTCGTTTACAGTGACTATTCCAATCGATGTTTGGGGAACAGCTTTCGTAAACCCTGCAACGAAAACATTGCCTGCTCCATCAATCTCGATGCTAGAAAAGACATCGGCCGCATCAACATCAGAAATACCGAATAGATTCGTTGTTGCATCGACCAGTCTATTTTCGTCAGGAATTCCGGCAGTCCACGACTCTGTACCGTCACTGTTGTACTTGGCGAGAAAACCATCGACCCCTGCATCACTCGATACAAAATCTGGATTGGAGAGAATGGCTCCAGCGACGTAGTAGTCACCATCATCCTCAACTGCGATGTCAAAAATGATGTCATCATCCGCCGTTCCAAACTGGCGTCGCCATAGCAACTCACCATTTTTGTCGTACTTCGCAACAAAATTGTCGCGATCGCCACTACTAGACTCTCCTGGTAGCGTTCCTTCTGTGGTTCCTGCAATATAAACGTTACCCGCGCTATCAACATCAATGCCGTAGGCGTAATCATTGGCACTGCTGCCAAACTGCCGTACCCAAGAGTCGAGTTCGGTGCTGCCACCGCCACCGGAACCGCCGCCCGAACCACCACCGGAACCGCCCGAACCGCCCGAATCACCACCAGGATTGGCGACGGGATTTCCCCCCGTACCGCCACCACCACCGCCACCATCAACCATTTCAGGAATGGGTTTAGCCTTTGCGAGCAACCGATATCGAGTTCCGTTGCCCCTACGTTGGGCATAAGACACTCGCACGTAGTAGATTCCTTCGTCTAATTCGGTTTTAATTTTCTCGTTGCGCCGTCCCCGACGGTTAGATCGGCCTAGACGGTTGAGGTTGCGGCGAATATCTCGACGGCTCAAATCGCCAAAATCTTCATCGCCAATGCGGTTGAGGACTCGCCTGCGCCGCCCCTTCAGCTCAAAAAGTTCTAGCCTGACATTTTCTCGCAGACGCTTGACCTTGAGATTGACCGTGCTGCTCTTGTTGAGCTTGAAGCGAAAGAGCTCGTTTTCGTCGCCAGGACCTGTGAAATCATTGAAGCGGCGATTTCGAGGTCTGAGCTTACGCAGATTGCGAGCATCAGAAAGATTGTCTGGAGCGCGATCGCGCATAGTGTCTCTCCCAAATCGATAGCGAAGGTTGAAAACCTAATCCCTAAGATGCCTCATCGTTTGAGATCTTTAGATGTTTTTCTCCGCGAATTTACAAATAATTTACAGAACAGAGAAATGTTTGATGGTGTTGAATATCAACACCAAGTTGAGATATAGCAATCTCAAATGATTTAGTATCGCTACAGTCCAAGAAATCTGTAGAGAAATCTATATATAAACTAAGAATCAGCAGCGAAGACTTGATGCCTCTAATCCTGATGCCTCTAATCCTGATGCCTCTAACAATGGCTAGCTCTAAACCATCCAAGCTCCGAACTACCAAACTAGCTTCAACTTCGAACCATTCGATTTGTGCGGAATGTAACGTTGACCCCTTCGTTAGACTGTTCTAAAACCAGCAACGGCGTGGGCTTAGCCTTTTGATCCCAGCGGATAGAGGCGATGCGTCCTTGAACGGTCGGCTGCCACGTATCATGATTCGTTGTAGGACTCATGTAGGCTTCTAGACATTTCACAATTTGCTGAATGGTCACGGAAGTCGGCTGGGTTGGCAGTTTTGTCAGGCGAATCTGAACCCGGAAGAGCACCCCTCGCTTCCCCCCGACTCGCTCTGACAAGTCGTATTCCACATCAAAGACTTCGTCAATTTTACGCCCAGCGCTTGCAACCCCAACCACTCCCTGGCTGGACTGAGACGAGCGCAACGCGAGAGAAACTTTTTCCTTAACCCGCACTTTGATTTGATTAACAATTGAAAAGTGAAACTTCTCTTCTTCCATTCGCATTCGTAGATAGTCGAGATTGAACTCTCGCGAATGGATTAAGTCTGGATTGCGCTCCATTTTCGTGATGGTTTGGAGGGAGAGCTTGAGTTTCTTTTGCAACTCTCGGTTCTTAAACTCTTCAAAGCGCTTTTCCTTTTTTAGCTTTTTGATTTTTTTGTTAGTCACCACCGAAAACACAATCAAGGCAACGAACAGAATTCCAGATGCTGCCATCCAGAGAGGCTCGGTTTGAAATCCGTCAGATGACTCTGCCGGTGGAGTCTGAGCAAGATGGGGTTCAACCAAAATGATGGAGGTAGACATGGCAGCAAAACGCAGAAATGGTTATGGGAAGGGAATAGTAAGCCGAGATGCGGAGTTGCAGATGCAACCTTTGAACCCTGGAATCTTGTTAGTGATTTTCTTAATGTTTTAACTTATATTCTTGAACGTGGATCATCGATTACAGTTCCGCGCATTAGGATCTTTTCTTGTAAGAATTGTAGAGGAGTGATACCTGAAAGCTTATTTCCTTTTCAACAAGACTAGGCATTCACAAACCGTACCGATAAACCGTGATTAGAGAGAACGCTAATCAAAGACTGCCCTGATTTGAGGCGATCGCCAACACAACCCATAGACAGAGAGCATTCTCCAGTGCCCTTACAGAATTTGTGTTAAATCGTATCGGTTATTTAATCTGGATTCAGACTAAGAACAGATTGGAAGCAGAGAACTGCTGGCTTTGAGTGAGACGGTTTTGCTTCAATGACGAGGCGATCGCTACGTGATTTAGAAAATCCCCTGTAGG
Source organism: uncultured cyanobacterium (assembly GCA_937128595.1). Classification (GTDB taxonomy): domain Bacteria; phylum Cyanobacteriota; class Cyanobacteriia; order CAKZMO01; family CAKZMO01; genus CAKZMO01. Next base: position 12,811 of record CAKZMO010000703.1, read on the forward strand.
CCAAGGAGTCCTAACTTAGGAATACAGCAGACCGGGGCAACGATCCGCACGTAACCCCACGCCATTGAGAAAAGATGGGTGACTCTATCAAACCACCATCTTGGATAAAAGTGCGATCGCCAAGCTAACAATCCCTGCTCGCCAGGTCTCTCCTTGTCACATCTATAGCAAGAATACCTGCGGGCTAGACGTGAAGAATTGCAAATCTCGATTCGAGGGAGCCAACCCCGTGAGCTTTAAGAATGTCGCCATCGCGCTCGATGTCCTCTGGCATCTAAGTGGCTAATTAGGCGGCGATTGCCACCATAGCGACCCAGACCTCCAGGCCACCACGGATCAAGCAAGCGGTAGAGTTCGTCTCCAGTCATGCCTTCAACGTAGTAGTCAATAGCATCTCCCACCACATGACGGCTAAAGGGCGCACCTCCAACTTGACGATTGATTTCAGGAGGTCGATACCAGCTGGTGATATGAAAGGGGCGTCCGACTCGATTGCGCGCTTGCTGAGCCAGAGTCGCAATCCGCACGATGGCATTGACAGTGGGTTGGTCAGAAGGCATTCTCTGTCCACCCCGTGTTGCTTCTGCCCAAGTAAAGTTGCCATTGGCAACAATGGAAGCCGAAAGCTGAATATTTTGGGGTGTCCACCGCTGAGGACGCGGTAAAACCGCAGGTGGCGAAGGCACGACGTTGATAGGATCGGTCGGCTTTGCCTGCTCCATCTGCTTGATGTCATCGAAAAACGATTGAACCGCTGTTTCCCGTCTGTCTAGCCGTCGCCAAATCTGAGACGTACGAATGAGCGATTCTCTCTGGTCGCTGGTTTCCTCATAGTCGGTGGGCACTCGTCGCATAAATACCACCAGTTCTCGATCGATTTGCTGAGCGATCGCCTTCGCCTTCTGAGGTTCAACCGGAACGCTAAAAATGTCTTCGTCCACCCCTAGTTTGATCAGCGCCTCGCGACGAGACGGTAAATCATGCCAGAGTCGAAAGCCCTCCATCAGAGCCGTTCGCTGCTGTCCCTGACCTGAATAGTAGATAGGAATCCGTTGGGCAAACGCCACCAGCGCCGGGTCGATAATGGCTAAGTTGTTCTCAGGGTCTTCTCCATCGGAATTGCTTTGAAGCGAGGCGATCGCCTCTTCGCGAGTATTCAGCTGTCGCCAAAGCTGGGTCAGTCGTAACAACGCCTCTCGCTGATGGGGATAGCCACCATAAAACGGGGAGGCATTGCTCATGAACCTGAGGAGTTCTCGATCCAGCTCGTCGAGTTCCGCTTGAGTAGAAGGGGAGTGAGGCGAGTTGACCAGCGATTGAAACACCTGCTCGCGGGTATGGGCATTGCGCCAGATCCGAACCGCATCGAGCATGGCTTCGCGCTGATGCGTCAGCCCTTGAAAATAGCTGGGCAGTCGTTCAACTAGGGTCACTAAAGCCCGATCTAAATAGCTCAGGTTGTGAGGCAGCTGAGAGCCGTCATAATCGACTTGCAAATCGGAAATGTAAGCATCTTGAAGTGCCGCTGGATCGCTCTCTTCCAACAAAGCCGAAAGGCGATCGCTCGCGGGCGGCATGTAGCCCTCTGCAATTCTGCGAATCAGCTTGTCAGAATAGCGACCTTCTTCTGCATTCCATAGATCCTCTCCCTCCCACTGCTGCTCAATCAGGAGGTCGATCAGACTGCGAACAGTATTGGCTGCATATTGCACCTGCTCAGGAAAGGTGTCGAGCTGCGAGGGCGGAATGCGATTGATCGGCGCAATGCCCAGCCCAAATTCCCCATCTCCCAAACTAGGGCCATGATGGACTTCATACAAAGCCGCCAAAATTGACTTGTGAATACCGACTCGAATGCCTTCTAGCAGATAGAAGTAATTCCGTTGATCGGGTGCGAGTTCTTCCATAACACCAGTTAAGAAGCACCTTGTAGATAACAACTGAATCTGCACCATACTGAAGACGTGCAGATTATCAATACACAGTGTATGCCCCTTACGTTTGAATCTTCAGATCAATCCTCAAATCAATTTTTAGCATCATTGCCGGATGTCTTGAAAGATGTGCAGCTCGTTGCCACCGATATGGACGGCACTCTGACTCGACAAGGACGGTTCACTCCTATTCTGTTGGAAGCACTCCAATCGCTTCAGCAAGCCAATATTCCCGTGCTGATCGTCACAGGACGCTCCGCAGGCTGGGTGAATGGCATCGTTAGCTACTTACCGATTGCAGGGGCGATCGCCGAAAATGGGGGGCTCTTTTTCGCTTCAGAAGAAGACTATCGCTTGACTGCTGACTTGGGCAATATCCAAGAGCATCGCCAAGCCCTTGCCACCACGTTCCAATCACTCAAGGATACATTCCCCAATCTTCGAGAAGCTCTAGACAATGCGTTTCGCTTCACAGACTGGACATTTGATGTAGAAGGACTGTCTGAATCTGATCTGGCAAAGCTTCAACACCATTGCGAAGAGGATGGCTGGAGCTTCACCTACAGTAATGTTCAATGCCATATCAAACCCGCCGGACAGGATAAGGCTGTGGCACTACAGAAAGTTTTGGCCGAATCTTTCCCTGGCATTTCTCCTCAGTCAGTTATCACCATCGGGGACAGCCTCAATGATGAAAGCTTGTTTAATCCTGATGTTTTTCCCCGTTCTGTCGGGGTTGCCAATCTTCGTGAGGTGAGCGATCGCCTACACGACAATCCCACCTATTTCACCCGTGGCTCAGAAGTTGACGGCTTTTGCGAATTAACGCAAGCTATTCTGGCGGGCATTCAGTGAGATGGATAAACGGGCGATCGCCCCTATTTATTCGGGGTAGGCATCGTCCTTTAAGACAGATTCCAGGGAATAAGGACAGTGGGCGGGAAACGTATCGATGAAAGTTTGCGTCTCCTTAGAAGCTTGCTTGCGAGCGACCTGATAGCAGCTTGCAAAGACTTCAGACATGTAATTGCGGAGACTAGGACTGTCATCCAAGATATCGGCAACTTCTAATCGCGAGTTATCAATGGACAACTGCCAGCTTGTCGTCCTTTTTTGCTTTTGATACTGCCATTTCAGCAAATGGGTTAGCAACACTCGCAAATGACTTTTCAACGCCCGTTTGTCTCGCCGGGTCAATCCGTCTAACTCCTCTAACAAATTGGATAGATCGAGGTCGTCATAGCGCTGCTCGTTCAAAGCTGCTCGTTGCGCGTCGATCCAGAGATTGAAATCCTGATCGTAAAGAGTTTTGGTCTGGAGCATGGGACTGACTCCCGTTCGTTGATCTCTGCTCTAACAGTATCATCGTCAAATCATCACACGCTAGAAGCTGAAGACTATCTACAGGTGGTGCTGCGGTAACTGTCATAAGGCGATCGCCTTCACTACACTCCCACTTATGTCACCCGTGGCTCGGAAGTCGATGGTTTTTGCGAATTAACGCGCTCAATTCCAGCGAGCCTTCGATGATCTATCAACCATTTGTTAACCAAAGAATGAAAATTTGAGTCAAAGCTTCATTTCTTTGTCAATAAAATAAATTTTTAAATAAGATTTAGGTTCTTTCCAAAAAATAATAGGAGCCTATGCAATGCTGGCAACCTTGCGACTGATCCCGGCGACACTGCTGGCACGGCCTTTGGGTTGGGAACCATCACAGGCGATAAGACTGTAGTTGACCTTGTCGGTACGCTAGACGATCAGGATTACTATTCGTTTAGCTTTGCC
>CAKZMO010000704.1 GCA_937128595.1 uncultured cyanobacterium
GGAGTCAGGAGAGAGGAAATCAGGAGAGTCAGGAGAACGAGACTCGAATTGAGGCACTGAGAATGCTAGAACAGGCATCGGAATCGATCGATCCGGGCTATTTTCTTCACCAGGCCGATTGGCTCGCCTTTTTGCTCCACGGTCAACTTGGGGTCAGCGACTATCACAACAGCCTCAAGCTAGGCTATGACGTGGAGCAGTTGAGCTATCCCCAGTGGATGCAAGGACTGCCGACTCGACTGCAAATGCCCCAGAAGGTTTTAGTCCCTGGAACTCCTATTGCCTACGTGACGCCAGCAGTGAGCGATCGCCTGGGTCTGCCTCCAGACTGTCAGGTTTGCGCCGGAACCACCGATAGCATTGCGGCCTTTCTTGCCAGTGGTGTCTATCAGCCGGGTGAAGCTGTCACCTCTCTCGGCTCAACACTGGTAATCAAGCTGCTCAGCGAAACTCCCGTCAACGAATCTAGCTATGGGGTCTACAGTCATCGGCTGGATGTTCTAGGTCGGAGCAAGCCGCTGTGGCTGGTGGGTGGAGCGTCGAATACGGGCGGAGCCGTGCTGCGTCAGTTTTTTAGCGATGCGGAGATTCAGCAGTTGAGTGGCTCGATCGATCCGCAGGAGGAAAGTCCTTTGGACTACTATCCGTTGCTGAAACCGGGCGATCGCTTTCCGATTAATGATCCGAATTTGTCGCCCCGACTGAGTCCCCGTCCCGAAAGTGACTCGGCATTTTTGCACGGACTTTTGGAAAGCATCGCCCGAATCGAAGCTCGCGGATACCAGCTCTTGCAAGAGTTGGGAGCCTCTCCGCTGACTCAGGTTCGCACAGCTGGGGGAGGCGCAAAAAATCAAGTCTGGACTCAGATTCGTCAGCGTCAGATTGGCGTTCCGGTAGCTCCTGCCGCTCAGACAGAAGCCGCCTATGGCGCGGCAAGGTTGGCCTATCAAAGATGGCAATCCTGATTCAGCCTGTCAGACATTCCTTTAAAGTTTCTTCAAGCGAACGAGGATTCCAGCTGAGTTCTCTGCGGGCTTTGCTGCCGTCTACCCGAACGCAGCGATCGTAGATGTAGTGAATGCGTTCGCGGCTGATGGGAGGTTGCCAGTTCGACAAGCGGCCAATCGGTTCCAATAGATTGCCTGCCAGTCTCACTAGCCCTTCTGGCATTTCGGCAGGCTCTGATACGCCTGTTTCCTGGCTCAACATCTGAAACATCTCACGGGTTGTGAGTTCTCCCGACGACAGGATGTAATGGGCACCCGCTGGAGCTTGATCCGCTGCGACCAGCATTGCCGTGACCAAATCATCTACATGCACAATGCCCGTGATGCGATCGCCCCCAGCCCATACTTTCAGTTTGCCGTTACGAAAAGCTTTGATGACGGGGCCAAAATGCGGATCATCAGAGCCAAAGATGCCCGATGGCATGACGCTGACCGTATAAAACCCGTTTTCCGCCGCTCGATCGACCAAGATCTGAGCCTCAAATTTCGTGCGATCGTAGGCCGAAGAAAAGCTTTTTTGAGTCCGTTCGAAGGTTTCGTCAATGACGCGACCTTGGGTATCACCGTACACGCCAATCGTACTGCAATAGATCAGTTTCTGAACCCCTGATGCCTGTGCAACGTCCAAAACGTTGCGGGTTCCTTCGACGTTGACCTGCTCCATCAACGCTTCATTGACAATACCCAGCTCAACATAGGCCGCTGTGTGAAACACCACATCGACTCCAGTCATGGCAGCAGCTAGGGAAGAGCGATCGCCAATGTCACCATAGGCAAACTCTACAGCCAACCCTGCTAGCCGAGACAAGTCGCTAGACTTGCGGACAAAGGCAACCACTTCGTCGCCTCGCTCCAGCAGCGATCGCACCAAATGCGATCCGGTAAATCCGTTGGCTCCTGTAACCAGTGCTTTCATAACGCCTTCTCGTAGATGCGATAGGTTTTGTCAATTTGACTTCCTGCGGTTTCAATCACTCGTCGCGAGGGAAAGTTGTCTTCGTAGACATAACCCATGTCAGTACGCCGATAGGGTTTGTTCTTCATTGCCCCATGCTTCATCGCGAGGTAAATCAGGCCGATAGGAACCATGCGTCGCCGATATTCAGGAAGGGCACAAATCACTAAAATTCGAGCTTGGTCAATCTGTCTTCGAAACCAAAGAAACTTAAGAATGCCCCAGAAATCCAGCTTGCCATTGACATGCTTGAGCGCCATATTATAGTCAGGTAAAGCCATAAAAAAGCCCACCATTTTTCCATCGTATTCGGCAATCCAAAAAATATCAGGATCAATTAAATCTTTGAGTTCTTTTGCCTCTTCCAAAAACTCTTCTAAGGTCCGCGCTGAAGAGCTGTAGTTATTAGTAAAAGCTTGAGTAAAAAGGTCATAGATGGCTTTTACGTCGGCCCAAAACGCTTCCCCTTTGACATTAATTCGACGAAACTGAACCCCTGACTTGCAAGCAATCCGGTAGCCTTTTTCGTATTGCTCAGGCAGCTCTCCTGACACATCAATCATATAGGTATACGCGTCTTTGGCCTTACTCCAACCATTTTGTTCAAAAAACTGGGGATAGTAGGGAGGATTGTAGGACATCATCACCGTTGGTGGAGTGTCGAAGCCGTCAATCAAACAGAGGCAGCGATTGTGAGTCGACAGGTCAATTGGGCCGCGAGCAATTGTCATATCTCGCGATCGCAACCAGTCGCAGGCGGCATGAAACAAAGCCTGAGCCACCTCAAAATCATCGATACACTCGAAATAACCGACCAATCCTACAGACACGCCTTCTCGTTCAATCAAGCGCTGGTTGACCGCCGCCACAATCCGCCCGATCGGTTGAGTATGACCATCCGTCGTTCTGACTGCGATGAACTGCTGGAGAGTGCCGTATTCAAAAAAGGTATTACTTGGAGAAAACTCTTTAGCAATGCTGCTGCGAATCGGGGGAACCCAGTTGGCATCGTCAACATAGACATGCTGGGGCACATCTAAAAACAGTTCCAAATCTTCATCCGTCGTGACAGATCGGATATCGAAGGTTGTTGATTGGGAAGAAGTTTCAACCATATAGACAGGATCTCATGGATGGAGCTTTCTGATGTCGCATTTCAGCTTACATGGGGCGATCGCCCCTCGTCTACTCTGGCGTGAGAGAATAATGTGAAAAAGCTAGATCGGAAGGCTAGAGCTATAGTGCGAGCCGCTTGCACGAGGATGGAACTATATCCGCAGATAACGCAGATGCTTCAGCGGAGCATCAATAGAGCATCAATACTAGAGTT
>CAKZMO010000705.1 GCA_937128595.1 uncultured cyanobacterium
GATATTGATGGAGAAGCCGCGCGGTGCGCGGCTTCTCCATCAACGATTGGTTTTAATATCAGCGCGTAGCGCTATAGAGGGTTCAACCGTGTCGTGGACGTGAAACTGCTGCGACGTCAATCACCGGAATTCGTTGCTGGGAAAGGCAATCCGCCGCTGCTCGAATCGTCGCCCCCGTCGTGTAAATGTCATCCACTAAAATGACGCAGGGATGAGGCATTGGCTGGGCCGGGTGTAGCCCGTATCGCCTCAGAACGGTACGGTTAATACGAAAAGCTCCAGTAAGATTGAGCTCCCGTTTAGTCGCAGACAGCCCAAACTGAGCCTCGGTTGAGCGCACCCGTTCCAAAAGGGATGGACTTAGTCGCAATCCGGTCTCATCGCAAAAACCTGCTGCTATCAGTTCCGCTTGGTTATAGCCTCGCCGAGCTTGCTTTTCGGCATGAAGCGGGATGGGGACGACAAGGGTTGATTTTGGGAAGGGTTTCTGTGAGCGATCCTGATTCATCGCGTTAGCCGCAATCCACAGACGACCTAGCTCTCGTCCGAGTCGATTCCCCAAAGCTTCTTGTTGTCCATACTTGAGGTTGGCGATCGCCCGTTTCAGGCTGCCCTGATAAGCTCCCCAACAGACCAGACGGGTCGTAGACTGCTCAGAGCCTTGACCAAACGACAGAGAAATCTGCTCTATGCCGCCTGCAACATCCAACTGACAATGCTGAATCTGTCGCCAGCAGTCGACACAGCAGACATCAGACGCAGCGCGATCGCACAACGCACAGGATGACTTCATCACCGTGTCTAGCATGTGATCAAACAGTCGACTTAGCTTGGGGAGAGTCTTCATCAGTGCAGCCCTTGGTACTATTCTTTGGTGATCAAAGAACGCGGTTGGCATGAGTTTAGCGAGATCAGTGGCCAACTTCTCTCGTATCAACACCGAGTCTCTGCCTGACTCCAATTCCCCTAATCGGTATTTTTGGTGATTGGCATCGGTCATTAAAGAACAGCTCTTAATCTCCGATGTGGCGATCGCATTAAAAATCGCGTTAAAAATTGTTACTCCTCTTGCCTTTTGTTGCCTGGGCAGCAGACATTTAAGGAGAATTCTCTATGCTGCACATAACGACGTTTATGTCCATCTAATGTCCCAACCTCAGGCTCACCATAGGACAACGAAGTGCAGACTAGCCAACCGCGTGGTTCGTTCGCGAATAGTTTGCGTTTAGATTAGATTGCTACACCAAGCCGTTACAGCAATCCTCTCACTTAGCAGTTCACAAGCGATTTAGTATCGCTATATTATCAACGGTTTTTATCAAATATCTTGATGCGCCCATGGCTTTGAGTAAACAGCAAAATCGTAGACAGCAAAATTTACCTACCATCAACGAGCGGATTCGATTTCCCGAAATTAGAGTCATTGACTCAGAAGGCGAGCAGCTCGGCATTATGGAGCCTTCTGAAGCACTGCAACTGGCCCAAGAGCGAGACCTAGACCTAGTGCTACTCAGTGACAAGGCCGAGCCCCCCGTTTGTCGCATTATCAACTACGGCAAATACAAGTTTGAGCAAGAGAAGAAAGCTCGGGAAGCTCGGAAGAAACAGCATACCTCCGATGTCAAAGAGGTCAAGATGCGCTACAAAATTGGCGACCACGACTATCATGTGCGAGTCAACCAAGCCACTCGATTTATCAAAGCTGGCGACAAGGTCAAAGCCACAGTGATGTTTCGCGGACGCGAAATCCAGCACTCAGATTTGGCAGAGACGTTGCTCAAGCGACTTGCTGGCGATCTGGAAAACATCGCCGAAGTTCAGCAGCTTCCTAAGCGCGAAGGCCGCAACATGATGATGATGCTTTCGCCTAAGAAATCTTGAGCGTAAGATTCTCATTCCTGAGCATTTCGACCCAGAAAACCTGTAACCGCTAGGAACTTTTCAGCGATAAAACCCCTCGCAGTTATGACGTGATCGCAGCCTCCAAAGCTGCCTGTAGTTCTTGCGTCACTTGGGCGATCGCCCGTCGCCGCTGATGACGATAGTCAGGCAATTGCTGGGAGATCGAGATCGGATCAGCAATCGTTATTTCAGCATAGCGATCGCCCAAATCAGGCGGTTGGCTCGCAGAGTGACGACGAATCTGGCGCAGCATTTTCCAGATCAGGAGAGTGGTGTCAGCAAATCGATCAACGGTGGGGTGTTCAGCTACATACTTTCCTGTGACGCTGACAAAAGTCTCCACAAGCCGCATGTGCCACAAGCGCAAATTCGCTTCTTCAGCCACTAAATCCGCTAGTCCCCGCTCCAAGGGCGATAGCGATTCGGCAGATTTGAGATCATCTCGATAGATCCGATCCCAAGCCGATTGTTCAATACGACGACAGCGATCGCTCAATTCTCCTTTGGGTTTGATCCCTAAAGACTGCTCAGCAACGGCGATCGCCCGATCAAGCAACGCGTGGAGCCGCATACCGAGTTCTGGAGTTGCAGCAGCATCCCTAGAGGGGTCAGATTGCTCGGATGGTTTGTAAGTTTCTATCGCCTGACCATAATATTTCCGATAAAAAGTCTCCATTTGAGACAGTAGATGCTCTCCTAGACCAATCAATCGCTGATACAGCAACTTTTCTTGGTCTAAAGAAGGCGGCTTGCCGTTCTCCAAAGTAGCTAAAGTTTGCAGCGTTTCAGAATTATTAACGATACCGCTTTCAGCCTCAAGCTGACTGAGCAGCTCTTCCAAGGTTTTCCAAGGAGCACTCACAAAACGATATTGAATTCCGATCGGAACAATCAGCACCTCTTCGTCGCGGCCTGCCTTTTCCAAGTCTTCCGCACACCAAAATCCAAACTGAGCAATGCCCGGCTCGATCGGGCTGACAATTTCGTTATGACCGTTGGTGCCGCCTTCTGGAGCTGCCGCAATCGGGAAGTCCCCATCCACAAAAAGATTTCGAATCGAGCGTAGTCCAGCTGTATCCAAGCTACCTCGTCGAATGGGAGTGCCCCCCAGCTTCGAAATCAGCCACCCTACCGCAGCCCCAGCCCAGAGGGGAATGCCCCGGTCGTAGATGAACTGAATGTGAGGCTGGGTGCGAAACGGTCTGCCCTGACGACGGGCGATCGCCGGCAATATATTCCAGACCATTTGTCCCATACAAAGGGGATCAATGGTGGTGGGATGACGAAACGCCAGCAGCAACCGAATATTGCCTGCCTGAAACTGATGAAACAGATCGATCAGCTTTTCAGCCTGCGTGACATCAATCCGAACTACACTCTTGCGACGCCGCAGCCAAAACGGAAGAAGCGATCGCCCCAACCGCAACACGAGAGGGCTAAAGTCGGGATCAATGAACTCTAACGGAGGCTGAGCTTGAGTAATGCGAGAGGTCACGATACCTTCCTATGGCAGTAAAAAAACAAAAAACAATGACTAAGAAGTAATACCAATTCTTTGAATGAATTTGAACAAACACGACAACCAAAACGGCTAAAATCGTAAATCCAAAATCCGAATCTAAATTCTAAAACTGGCGCACGTCTCTTCTAAAAGAATGCAGTGTTCGCAAGGCGATCGCCCCTTTACTTGTGCCGAAATTTTGTTTCTCAAAAATCGTCTGAGCTTGTCGCAAACGCTCTAATCGGTCGGAGATGATTGGGTAGCCTCCATGCCTACCGCTTCACAAACATGGCTGAGCTGATGTTCATCGAGTTTGTTTAACAGTCCTTCTAAAACATATCTCACCATTTTTGGCCCCTGATAAATCCAGCCTGTATAGGTTTGCAGCAGGCTTGCCCCAGCCGTAATCTTCTCCCAAGCATCCTCAGCGGTAAAGATGCCTCCAACGCCAATGATAGGCAACTGTCCTTGGGTTTGCTGATAGATAAAACGAATCACATCGGTGGAGCGTTGTCCCAGAGGAGCGCCACTCAGTCCCCCCATTTCCGCCTCAACTGGATTTCCCGTCGGGTAGAGAATTCTGGTCTGGAGGCGATCGCGCCGAATCGTCGTGTTCGTGGCGATAATGCCCGCAAGCTGATGAGTTTGAGCCAAAGTAATAATATCGGCGATCGCCTCCCAATCAAGATCGGGAGAGATTTTGACCAGCAGTGGTTTTTCTCCTTGATTCTCGTCTTGCAAAGCCACCAGGATAGAGTTGAGCTGCTCAGTCGCCTGGAGCGATCGCAGCCCTGGAGTATTGGGAGACGAGACGTTCACCACAAAGTAGTCGCCCAGAGCCTTGAGACATCGAAAACTGGCCTGATAGTCTGCCGCCGCCGCCTCTAGGGGAGTCACCTTCGACTTACCCAGATTGACACCCAAGGGAACGAGCTGAGGATGGCGCGATCGCGTTTGCCGCAGCCGTTTAGCTAGGGCGATCGCGCCACGATTGTTAAACCCCATGCGGTTCATTGCCGCGCGATCGCGCGGCAATCGAAAGAGACGAGGCTTCGGATTTCCAGGCTGAGCAATCTGCGTCACCGTCCCTAACTCGGCATAGCCAAAGCCCAAAGAAGACCACACCCCTCCAGCCTCACCGTTTTTATCGAATCCAGCCGCTAAACCCAGCGGATTGGCAAACGAGATGCCCCAAAGCGATTGATTCAAGCGGCTATCTGTCACCGTACAAGATTGTTCGAGGCGAGATCGGAAAGCCTTCGCTACCCGAGAGTCCGGGTTCTGATTCATCCAGCGCAAACTACCGATTAGGTAACGGTGCAACTCTTCTGGATCGGCCTTGATTCCCGAAAACAAAAATGGACGCACCACAGACTGATACACATCAGTCTGATCAACATCAAGCCAGTTTACGTCGCGAGTCATGGATCTCTTGAGGTTTCCTTCTGTATAGCAGTGCGCAGATAGGTTAGGACAGATATTGATGGAGAAGCCGCGCGGCGCGCGGCTTCTCCATCAACGATTGGTTTTATATCAGCGCGTAGCACTATATCTGGCAAGTGTACTTGTCCTGCGATTGAAACGGTTACTCTTGTTGAAAGATAATGCAAAACAGGAAAAAGCGTTTTCATCTTATCTGCGAAAACGTAGGCAAAAAAGAGGACAGATTCTGCTCCATCTTTTCGACCGTATTCGGAAATGCTGCACTGGCAAGGAGTTTTGCGTCACAATCGGGCAACCTAGATGAGAGGAGACACGAATTCGCGATCAACTCAGTTAGAACTCGACGGCATTCGCTACCAGCGAAGACTGCATCGTCTCTTGCCAGAAGGCATTTCAACCAGAATGTAATTTGGTAGCGGCGATCGCCAATGATTGACGTGTTAGCGTTTAAGATACTCCTGCACAAAACAGGTTATAGCTGCAGCGCAGTCACAGATCAAAGCCACACCATAAAATAACCTCACCAATCGACTGACTCAATACAACGTCATCTTTACATTGGTGTTCTAATTCAGGCGATGTGCTTTTTAATGTTAATGCGGCACTAGCCACCCGGATCGAGCGAGAACTAACACCATGACTGGGCAGAAGGCGGCATCATCCATCCATGAAAAACACTTAGTGTCTTTAGGCAAGGCACTACAGGCACTGCGTGAAGAGGAAAGTGTCAAGGCTCTCATTGATATCACGCTGGACTATTTGAAAACGGAGTTCAACTTTGCTCTCGCATGGATCGGACTTTACGACCGGACAAATCACCGTATTCTAGGCCAAGGTGGATTTACTCCCGTCGGAGAAACTGCCTTTTTGAGTCAAGCCTACAACATCGAACCGGGAGATGTTCTTGAGCAGGTCGTGATCCAGCAGCGACCTGTCGGAGTCGCTGATCTGCAAGAAGAAATGCGCGCTGGACGCTGGCGCAAATCCGCTCAGAAACTTGAGATTCACGGCACCATCATTTTTCCGTTACGTTACCGCGACCAGTGCGTGGGAGTAGTACTGTTGGGCTCTCAGCTGTGGGGAGTCTCTCCCCAGTCTGACGAAAAATCACGAATGTCGATGCTATTTGGAGAACTGGCAACGACTCTGTATCGATGTGACATCGATCGTCAGCAAGAGCAATCGAAAAGGCCGGACGTGCCGATATTGTCTCTCTTGGGCCAGCTACGAACTCTCCCCTCCATTGATGAGCGACTGACGGCGATCGCCAAAGAAGTCCACGCCTTTATTCAGGCTCACCACACTTACATTTACTGGTTTGAAGCAGAGAGTCGTCACTTCTGGCCACGAGTCGCTCAGACTGGACATCGCCTCAGCACTCACGCCAACGGTCGAGCTACATCCGATCGTGTACTCAGCCAAACGATTCCGGTGCAGCATGTCAACAGCTTTTACCAAACCCTCTCTGCCGACCAGATCGTTGCAATTGGAGATGTAAACAGCGCCCTCAACACCGATCTCTCTGGGCGACTGATGCAGTACATCCAAGGCAAAGCACTACTCGCTTCCCCAGTGCTATTTCAGAACGAACTCATGGGATTTATTGCCGTTGCCGACAATGAGTCCCGAATTTGGTCAGAAGCAGAAAAAACCTTCATGCGGTCAGTGACCCAGCTCCTGGCGCTGTTTGCTCCCCTAGAAACCACAGAGCAAGTCGTCCAGCAAGTCAAACTTGACCAAGCATTGGTTGGAGAAGTGTCGCGGGCAATCTACGGCGAGGAAGACTGGACTCAGGCATTGAATATCTGTGCAGAAAGGCTGTGTCAACGACTGAACGCGCAGCGATTCTTCGTGCTGACGTACAACGCCAATCAGGAAAAATTCACCGTTTCCTATCAAAATCAACTGCCGCGTCATCGCTCCCTCAATCGATCTTTAGAGCATCTCAACGACATCGACTGGCAAATGCTAGAACGCAGCAGTGAAGCTGTAGGGGTCGAAGATCTGGAGGAAGACCTGAAGCTGATGGCGTGGCGAGAAGATTTTCTCGATTTAGGCATGCGATCGCTCCTCGTCTGCAACACATCGATTGGCAACCCGCTGATGGGAATGGTCATCATCGGGCACGACCAGCCTCGCACATGGAACCGGACTGAACGAGAACTCTTGCGAGCCGTCGGTCAGCAAATCGGACTGATTTTGCGTCAGTGGCACCTTCACAGCAGCGTACAGCAACAGGAAGGGTTCTATCAGGCCATCCAGTGGGGACTCACTGCCATGCAGCGCACCCATACCCTCGATCAGCTAGAACAGGCTTCTATGCAGCATATTGCCAGCCTCATGGAAGCCCCCCTCGCCACCCTTGTTTCATGGAAGCCGGGACGGAAAAAAGCCAAAGTTGTAGCGGCTGCCGTCACGGACAACAAGTTTTCCATTGCCTCTGACGTATCGATGTCTATTCACACGGATTTGCTAGTCCAAGGAACCCTCGCTACGGAAGGCACTCTCTCAATCAGCGTTGATCACCTGTCTCCCGAAACCCGCCACTGGCTCAGTGGCTCTGGGATTGGTCAGCTCTTGGCAATGGCCTTGCGAACCGCTCCTGAACATGAGCCATCGGGCATCATCATCGTCGCCGATGGCATGGATCGGTTTTGGTCAGAGCGCCATCTCGATGTACTCGAAATTTTAGGCAGCCAGCTTGCTTGGGCACGGCGCTATTTGCTGCTCACGGAAAACCTAGCCGCCTATCGAGAAGAGTTAGAACGGCTCAACTGGTACAAGCAACGGCGCATTGAAGAGTTTTGCCGCAACCTCAATGTCAACGTGCGCCGATTAAATGAACTCAGCCATCAAAAAGATGCTCTTGCGAGTATGCGATTTCATCAGATTACTCGCCAGCTCGGACAGTTGCTAGTTCAGGTGACTCCGGTGATCAAGAAAGAGCAATGGCGCATCCAAGCTGAATATGCAACCATGCCCCTCGTAACGCTGCTGAAGCGAGCGATGGAACGAGTAGAATCGCTAATCAAACTGCGCCAAATTTGGTCACAGGTTCACAACGAAAGCAACCTCAATATTGGCGGCGACATTGCAAAAATTGAGTTTGTCCTGTTTGAGCTGTTATCTACGGCTTGTTGCCGATCGGAGCCCAACGGACGGATCGATATCTGGTGCCGCCCCCTCGATTTTCACTGGCTAGAACTCTCAATAACGGACAATGGAGTCATTGAGCCTGTTCTGTTAGAAGAGCTGCACGAAGGCCGATCGCCCGACTTGCTTGCCCCCTCCGCCCTAGATGCTCCTCCAGGGTTGCACCTGACCATCTGCCAGTCGCTCATGAAGCAGATTGGAGGAGAGTTTAATCTATATCGATTAGAAGATGGCCGGATCTTGAGTCGCTTGCTGTTGGCGATCGCCAACGACGGCCCTGATCCGGCCAACAAGATTCCTCCCCCTCCCGATCGACGCTTTACATGACGGGTTAAGGTTTGCGATTCCTTGAATCTTACGGTGCTTCTATCCGAACAAAGCGAGCTTCATTATAAACATCGCTAGGGACATACACCGTTTTGTAGCTATCGACAACAATCGTTGCAAGCTGTTCTGCAGAAGAATTTTCGAAGGCTGCTTGAACAATCTCAGGATTGGTAAAGCAGAACCACGGATCGCGCTCGTCATGGCCAAACCGAGGGAGCTGGGAGTCAGAGTCTCCGCTGACAAAAAAGCAAGGAATGCCGACTTCACTTCCGGGCAGAGCCGTTTGGGGAGAATACGTTCCGCTGACTATGACTTCCCCTTGAAATTCAACAGTGCCCACATAGGCATCCGGGCCAAAGGAAAAAACTTCGACATCAGCAATTTCCAGACCCAGAAGGCGATCGCCCGGTTCAACCTGAGCCGGGTCAAAGCGATAGAGAAGAGACTGTTCGGTTGAATTCTGGGTTGAAGATTCTGCTACGGAATCCAACGGCTGAGACGCTTCCGACTGAGATTCAGTTTGAGATTTATTCTGGGATTCAAAAGGCTCAGAGGTAGACTCCAAAACCGATGGAGGAATAGACTGTTGAACAGGATCAGACCCAGAGATCGAAGAGCTACATCCAACGGCGATCGCCACCATTCCGACGCTACCCAGACTCACTAAACCCTGAGTCACATTCGAAACGTTTTTCAACAGATTAGGCATTTCAGCTTCTTTGGCTGTTTTTGGAAGAGGCCAGACGATTCAGAACCAGACTCTTTCACTCTATCGTCCTGTGAATTGAAATAACACAGCCTCTATCCACTAATCAATTCGCCTATTGCTTAGCCGATTCAGCTCAAATCTAGCGCAGACTTCGAGCCTACCTATCCTGCTGCAATTAGCGATCGCCGACAGAGGAAGGAGCCGTTGGGTCGATCAGCAACACCTCACCCTGATCGACAATTAGAGCCAAAACGCTGATTCTCAAACGCTTCTGCCATATCATATTCGAGTCTCATATCCCTGTGCTTCAGCGGCTAGCTCTAGTATTCGATCCCCGCCTGGGCTTTCACACCCTGAGAGCGAAACGGATGTTTAACCATCGTCATCTCTGTCACCAGGTCAGCCACTTCAATGAGTCCCGCTGGCGCACCCCGTCCAGTCAAAATCACATGAGACATCTCCGGCTTTCCCTCCAACCCTTGAAGCACTTGCTCCTCAGACAAATAGCCCAGCTTCAGCGCAACGTTGACCTCATCCAATAACGTCAATCGCACATCAGGATTGTGAATATAAGAGAGTGCCTTCTCCCAAGCCGCTTGAGCCATCTGAATATCGCGCTCACGGTCTTGAGTCTCCCAGGTAAAACCTTCGCCCATCGCATGAAACTCTAGCTGCTCAGGCCATCGCCCCAACACATTCTTTTCGGCAGGCTCCCAAGCTCCCTTAATAAACTGAATGATCGCCACCCGATAGCCATGACCGAGCGATCGCATTACCATCCCCAGGGCGGCGGTCGTTTTACCCTTCCCCGTTCCGGTATGCACGATGATCAGCCCTTTTTCCTGATGACGCTCTGCCAGCCGCTGCTCCTGAACCTGCTTGCGTCGCTCCATCTTTTTGCGGTACTGCTCAGGAGAGAGGGCGGATTCTGAAGACTTGTCTGAAGTTGCAGATTCTAATTCCTGATCCATCGAATCAGTTGCAGAGAGAAAAGAAG
>CAKZMO010000706.1 GCA_937128595.1 uncultured cyanobacterium
GAATATTCCGCAGGCGTGACTCTGTGCCGATCATGCCACGATTCTGCATTTCCTCGAACCATCCGATTAGACGCTCGGCATGCGGAGAAAGTTGAACCACATAGCCATCATCACGGCTACGAATGCGAATTAGGTCAGCGTCTCGGCTCCAGACATCGATGTAATGTCCTGCATCATGACGGAACTGATCTTCAGTAGACAGGGTGTTATTGATGTGATCGAGGTAGGCATCCAATCGCTCACGAAAAAGATCCTGTGGTAGCAACACTTCGTGTTTCTGCTTAAATGCATAATGAAGAAAGCTTACAGCAAGGGGAAGCCACGCCTTATTGAGCGCTAGGAATGCTGGATCGGTTTTGTGTAGGCGGGTAACAGTACTGAAATCCATAAAGACAAGCACTTTTTTCTCGATATAATCCAAACAATTATATCTGATAACTCATGGGCCATTCAATCAAAATCAACAGGGGAGTACCCGCGTGTGCTCCCGAAAAGAACCAATCAACTTCGTAAGTCCTAACTTTATTTGCTGCATCACCTTTGATTACGACAATACAATATCTTAAAATAGTGCTTCAACGTTACGTGGAGCATCAATCAATATGCACATTCTACATGGTACATGGATACCTGAACTGGAACAATTCGCTGTCTGGGCAGAAGACTCAGCAGTTGAACCAAACTATCTCAAAGGACGACGTGGTAAAACAGCACCACATCCTTTTGCGGTAGATGAGGAAACAATCCTGCATCACATCGAACAATGGACAACTGATGTCAGTGAATTTACCGATGTTCTTACACTCTGGTTACCTGGCAAAGGTAAAAAGGTCCAACCCTCACCCCAGGCACAATCTGCTGGGGCCATACCCCTTGAAGACACGAAAGAGTTTTTGATCTGGCGGGTGGATATGGCTCTTCTGAATCCAACAGATGCGCTGGATTTTCTGTTAAAACTGCCAGAAAAGGGAGAGCGTGGGATCAGGTTGGGTGATGATCTGTGTTTCTGGCAGCAGATCGCGCTACTTGCGGTCAACTGTCTGGTAGAAGGTCGTTACATTCCATCATTATCACGCGAGGGAAAGCAGTACCATGCATATTGGGAACCGCGACCCGACCCTGCGCTCATACAACAACTGGCGCGTTCAATGCCTATGCTTTGTCGTGCAATGGCAGAAGATATTGATAATCCGCCTGCGCCTATATATTTGATAAACCATTTTCTGAAAGAGATACTCAACGCTTTTATAGGCGAACACTATATGTCGCGCAAAGCACCCAAAAACCCCTGGTTACAGGTACTAACTGGGCATGAGCTTTTCGTTAAGGGCACAGCGAAAGACAATCAGCGGCTCTATGACGCTTGGAAGGCCTGGCAGACATTTGGAGAACAGGGTGGCAACTTCAAGATTTGCTTCCGCCTGCGCGAACCTGAACCGAACAGTGACGACTGGCAAATTGATTACCTGCTGCAAGCCAATGATGATCCAAGCTTGCTTGTCGAAGCACAGGAAGTCTGGTCCACTGGGTCAGCACATCTGGATTACCTGGAGTATCGTTTTCACCGTCCACGGGAAAAGCTACTGTCAGGTCTAGGACTGGCATCGCGCATGTTCGAACCGATCGAGCACAGCTTACGGCAAGCGAAACCAACAGGCGTTACGCTATCACGCGAAGACGCTTATCATTTCCTCACAGCAGCTCTGCCCCTGCTAGAAACCAGCGGCTTCACTGTTCTTGTACCGAACTGGTGGGGACGCCGTGCGCGCATCCGAGCAAAAGCGAAGATCAAGGGGCACACCAACGAACCAACCGGCATCCTGACACGCGATTCCATTCTGCGCTACGAGTGGCAGCTATCACTTGGCGGAGACGCCATCAGCCGTGATGAATTTGAGGCACTGGTCGAACTAAAGCA
>CAKZMO010000707.1 GCA_937128595.1 uncultured cyanobacterium
ATCAAACCCCCATTAGACGGCAATGATTTGAAGCAGATGGGTTACAAGCCAGGAAAGCAATTTCGCGTCATGCTCGATCAACTCTTGGCCGCCACTCTGGATGGGGAGGTGAGCGATCGCGCCAGTGCCGAAGCCTTCATTCGGTCAAGGTTTTCTCATGGTTTGTGAGCCGTGAGATAAAACGACCCAAGCAAATAAACACAAACCCGCTACTATAGTCTGGATGAGCTTAATATTTAGGTAACTATTTGGAAACGCTTTCCAAATGATCCCAGATCTGTCGATCTGATGGGCTTGTCTTGACAGAGCGATCGGCTCGCTTTGACCACGAATAGTTCGAAGTATCACTGTTGAACGGTTTTGTCGAAGAACTCTCCACTGTTGAATGCCATGACTCTAACTGCTGGATCCTCTCTACAAAATGGACGCTACACGATTCAATCGGTGATCAGCCAGGGCGAAATCGACATCACATACGCAGCCAAGCACACCTATCTCAATCAATTTGTCCGCATCAAGACCCTACAGAATCATGTGCGATCGCACTACGAAGACATCAACGTGCGAGAAGAGTTTACCCATCGTGCTGCCCGCTTTGCCCGCAGCGACAATCCTCATCTAGTTCCCGTCATTGATGGCTTTGAAGAAGACTGGATGCCGTTTTTGGTGCTCAAAATGGTGCTAGGGACGTGCCTAGCCCATCGATTGCCGCACATGTCTTTGGTGCAGACCGTTGGCGTGATGCGACAACTGGTTTCCGCCGTTCAGTTTCTCCACGATCAAAATCTGGTGCATGGAAATCTGAGCCTAGACAATGTCGTGGTTCGAGACGAGAGTCCATCTGAAGCGCTTGATATTGTCTTGACTGGCATCGGACTGCGCAGCTTTATGCCGTCGCTGGCTCAGGCGATCGATCAGGAACGACTCGATGTCTTTTCGCCTGCTTTTGATTTGCAATGCCTCACGGTACTGCTGTGCGAACTGTTGACTGGACAGTCCCAATCTTTATCAGATTTGCGATTGGCTGAGACGTGGCCTGATATGCGATCGCGCCATTCTCAACTGCCAGACTCTCTCGATCAGGTTCTGGCACAGGGGCTCAATCCGGAAGCCCCCCTCTCTGTCTCTGACTGGTTTGCCCAGGTCGAGCCGATGTTGGTGCAGGCGGCGGAGTCTGCTGACTTAGTCGTCGGTCAGTCCCCAGTGGCAAAAGCTGAGCGACTAGATGAGAGTGCGAGCATTGAAACAGCAACAGCAGCGGACGAAAGCACAGCGAATCAATCTGATCCAGATTCGTCAGAACTTGCGGCATCAGCCTCCCTATTATCTCAATCTATGTCTCTCGAAACTTTTCCCGAAGCTGAATCCGAGCCTGCGTATTCAGAAGTCGGGCATGCAACATCGGGAGATACCTCCACTATGACCACCACTCATCTAACGACTCACGCGTCTGAGACGACGACGCAGTCTTCATCTCGACGGCGCTCCTGGAAGATTTCAGCCGCTTTAGCCCTAACTTCTCTTGTTGCAGCCGTGGGGGGTGGCTACTTTGGCTTGAGTTTTCGCCTTCAAGAACCCGAAGATTTGGAGCGATCGCCCATCTTTGGCCGTGAGATTTTTGGCTCAGAACAATCGTTTCCGGCCTCAGACAACTGGCCTGGTCAATCAACCTACGACGACAGCAATAGAACTCCTCTGTTCGAGACGCCCGATGATGACATCAAGTATTCTCGTCCATCTGCACTAGAGTTGGACAACTCGACTCCGCCTGCTCGCGAGTACTATGAATCTCAGCCGCGTCAGATTGAAGCTAGCCCGATAGAAGAAGTCCCACCATACGAATTTCGGGACGATCTGAATTTGAGTACAGATGGCGAAACGTTCCCTGATGAAGATTCCTCTGTCGATTACCAAAGAACGTCAACTCCTGAGATAGAGAGCGATCGCCCCCTCACACCAACACCAACACCGACACCGACAGTGCAGCCCGCACCCGCGCCACCCCCCCCAAGCGCTTCTACAAACTCTACCGTCGATATTTTGGTCGCCCCAACCCCTATCAATATTGAGGCTCCACCTTCCACTCAGTTGAACGGAGTACCTAAACCCACCAGCAATAGCAACTCGCTGTAGATCATCGATTCAACAGTTCAATAGAGATCTCAATGGGAGTATCCCTGGGTTACTTATAGTGCGGGCATCTTGCCCCCGTTGGCAACGCCTCTCCATCAGCAACGGGACGCTCGCACTACGAACATCGACAAGTTTGAACATATGGGATACTCCCAATCTCAAGTTCCCATTGAAATTGGAAGCTCTGATTGAGGTATAGCAATGCGCAGATAGGTCAGGACAGATATTGATGGAGAAGCCGCGCACCGCGCGGCTTCTCCATCAACTATTGGTTTTATATCAGCGCGTAGCACTATAGGGCATTCAGTTGAGATCTCAACTGAATGCCCTGACCAGTAGAGGCAATCGTCAACAACAGGCTATAGAACGGACTTATGGAATGGACTTAATGATGATTTAGAACGTCACCACAGAGCGAATCGATTCTCCGCTGTGCATCAACTCAAAGGTTTCGTTGATCTGCTCAAAGGGAAGAACGTGGGTAATCAGATCGTCGATGTTGATTTTGCCGTCCATATACCAGTCCACAATTTTGGGAACATCGGTTCGGCCTTTTGCTCCACCAAACGCTGTTCCTTTCCAAACTCGACCCGTCACTAACTGAAAAGGACGCGTGCTGATCTCTTTGCCTGCGGCGGCTACTCCAATAATGACGCTGACTCCCCAACCTTTGTGGCAGCACTCTAGCGCCTGCCGCATGACGTTGACATTGCCGATGCACTCAAAGGAATAGTCTGCTCCGCCTTTGGTGAGGTTCACGAGATAGGGCACGAGATCCCCTTCCACTTCTTTGGGATTTACAAAGTGGGTCATGCCAAACTTTTCAGCAACTTCTTTTTTCTCGGGATTGAGGTCTACGCCAATAATCATGTTTGCCCCGACCATGCGGCAGGCTTGAATCACATTTAGCCCGATTCCTCCTAGTCCAAACACGACGACGTTTGCGCCGGGTTCGACTTTGGCCGTGTTGATAACGGCTCCAATACCTGTCGTGACACCACACCCGACATAGCAAATTTTGTCGAAGGGAGCATCTTCTCTAATTTTCGCGAGGGCAATTTCAGGCACAACGGTGTAGTTGGCAAAGGTTGACGTGCCCATGTAGTGGAAGATCTTCTTGCCATCGAAAGAAAATCGGCTGCTACCATCGGGCATCAATCCTTTGCCTTGGGTTTCTCGAATAGCCTGACAGAGATTGGTTTTGCCGCTGAGACAATATTCGCAGCCTCGGCACTCTGGAACATAGAGGGGAATGACATGGTCGCCTGTTTTTAGGCTTTTGACATCGGGCCCGACTTCAACAACGACTCCTGCGCCTTCGTGACCCAAAATGGCTGGAAACAGACCTTCAGGATCAGCGCCCGATAGGGTGTAAGCATCGGTGTGGCAAATGCCTGTGGCTTTGATTTCAACTAAAACTTCGCCTGCCTTAGGCCCTTCGAGCTGAACGGTTTCGAGGCTGAGAGGTTCACCTGCTTTGAGCGCGACAGCTGCTTTGACATCCATGGCAGTTTCTCCGTTCGGTTGTGCGGTAGAGTTTTGGGAATAAGGGGGCAGCGAAAGACAGGCAGAAATGAGGCGATCGCCACACCATACCCAGGCTAAATGAACGTCGCATGTAGTCTCTTGGTCGTGTCCCCATGCAACGGTAGCATGGGTCGGCGGCTGCTTAGGGTTGAGTGTTGCATTGCTTCAGTAAGATAGGGCTTGAATTTGCACAGACTTGGGTTGAATGCTGTTTGCTGAAGCCGTTGAATAGCTTTTATTTCCGGTTTTTCGACTAGATTCAGAGAAACAAGATAATGTTATTAAATTAAGACTTCTGTATCAGATTTGAGTCTGCTGCCTTTCTTCTGAGGAAACGTCTATTCCGACTCTCTCTGTTTCCGTTTTGCGATGTCACTATGGCGATAACTGTTATGGCAATGAGTACAAAACGCGCGCTGCGTTCAGCAATTTCTCCACTCTCTGTATCCGTTGCATTGTCAGGGTTAATCTTAGGTTCTTTGCCCTCGGAAGCTTCTGTCTTTTGGTGGCGAGAGCGAGGCAATGATTACCAAGATTGTACGGCCAGCTTGATAGAAGATGGGATTGTTCCAGGTGTGGCGGCTTCTGCTTGTGCAGAAGCGCTAGAACCCAAGGATATTTCGGGCTGTGTTGATGAAATATCTTTGAATACTGAGATTGCCCCAAATACGGCTCTTGATTCCTGCCAACGGGTACGGCGGCCTGAGGAAATGGCCGAATGTGTCACTCTCATTGACGCTGAGGTTGAGCTTGCGATTCCGCTGGAGGTGATGGACTACTGCACTCGCAGTTTGTTGCCTGATACCTATGCTGACTGCGTGGTCGGTGTTGATAGCGAGACAGACTTTGTTCCGACAGAAGTACTGCGAACCTGCATCGCTGCTGACTATCGACTGCCCGTGGTGGTCTATCCCAGCTTTGAGCCAGTGATTGTTCCTGTAGATGAGGTTGTTCCTGCAGAAGAAGTGATTCTTGAGTGAGCAGAGTTTTTCGGAAGATCTTCTTCAAAAATCTTCTTCAAAATAGAGAGGCGATCGCCATGTGCGATCGCCTCTCTACAGGTTCTTTTCTGAATTGTGGGTCAAGTCACAGCAGTATGATGATGTCTTGACCTCTTAGTTCTCAGCACTACTCAAAACTAATTGTTGGCGGCTAAAGCTTCTTCTACCCGCATATTGGCAATATTGCGACAGTTTCGATTGCGCTCGTTCATCTCGTCTTGAGTGCGGCACATTTCGTAAGCGATCGCCTCAGACAAATCGCGAGGGTACTGGTTCGCGTTACGTAGCGACTGGTTAAACAGACTCACGCTGGTTCGAAAAGTCGAGGCTTTCTCTTCTCCTGTCATATCGTCGGCTTGGAGTCGCAAGATTTGAGCTTTGAGATAAAGTAAATCAGGGTTGTTGGGGGTCGTGTCCAAGGCTCGATTCACTGCTGCTAGGGCATCACCGAGCTGACGCAGATCTCGGTAGGCGATTGCCAACCCACGATCCACGAGATAAGACGGCCCTGCCTGACTCTGAAACCGGGCGATCGCCGCTTCAGAGCTAGAGAAGGGAAGATTGACTGCCAGCATCAAGTCCATGTATCCCTTGATCAAATTGACTTCAGGATCGTTGGGAGCCAGTTCTTCGGCTTTCTCTAAATTGTCAAAGACTTGCCGAACCTTGCTCAGCACAATAGGAGTTGCCTGCACGGTGCCTTGGGTTAGAAAGGCGTGAGCGCCCTCCATGAAATGTCCCACCGCCAAATAGAGATGACCTCGCATGGGATCCCCCGAATCGACCAGAGACTGAGCTGCATTCAGAGTTTGTTCGGCCTCTGCAGCCAGAGTGTTCCAGTCCTCGTCCCAATAGGCAAACGAAGCCTGCATTGCGTGGGTTAGCGGTTCGCTCGCACTCGCTGAGTTGAGGAGTTGATTGGCTTGGTTATAGCGGCTCTCTCTAAACATGGCATCGAAAGCCTGCTCCACTTGAGCATCGTTCATCCGAGACTCGTTAGCACGGAATGGATCAGCCTGGGCAGGGGATACGGCGAGGCCAATGGCGATCGCCATCGTTCCGGCTGCGACAGACACCATTTTCTCAATGGAGGGGGAGTTTGAAAGAAGATTGTGTGGGGAAAGCATAGATATCTTAAAGACTTAACAAACGCGAAAAATGGGCGAATGATTAGGGGGAAGAGTGAGCCAAGTCAGGACAAATCATGATAATTTACCTTAGCACTGAGAGGATTGAAACTTAATTCCGCTGTCTTTTGTGCAAATCCGCATGACTTGGCTTAAGTCGAGGGATGACTTCTGAGAACTCTCAGAGCGAGCGATGACTGTGAGTACGATGACTCTGATTAGAGCCTAGAGTTCCTGACTTTCCTGTTCTTTTGTCTCTCTGTTTGCCTAAAATGCCTGCGTCTCAGAGATTCAGGGCTGCGCGTTTTGAGCCGAGAATGTGCGATCGTAGAGAACTGTCATTAGATCAAAAATCCCTCTAGAATTAATAGAGGATATACCGTATCGGCTACATTGACGATTCGTAGTGATATTGACGAATACGCACCATTTAGTTTCAGATTTATATGGGTGAATGGTGTTCACGATGTGTATTCTGTGAAGCGAGTGAGGACTTTAGACTGGGGAACAATCTGGATAGCGAATCCTATTTCAGCTTGGCTGATGGATTGATTCTGTTGATTTTACGATTCTAGTCGCTCTATCTCGTTCCCTGGCTGCCTGACACATCTTATTTCGTAGTCAGAGTCTTTGGTGATGTAGGTTGCGGTTGAGCTTGCGAAACCCAACACAGCCAGATTTTGATGGCATTGTTGGGTTTCCTTAAGTCAACCACAACCTACGATTCATGGTAATTTCAGGAGATGTGTCAGGCAATCAGCTCACTACCTCATGCTGTTTTTTCATAAGAGTTGATGCTCTATATCAAGGATTTGGTTTACCATCCGGCTGCTGTTCCCGAGCCGATTCTGAAGGGGCTAAGCCTCGAACTTTCTCCTCAGCAGTTAGGACTGATCATCGGCCCTAGCGGTTCGGGCAAAAGTACGCTTCTGGAAATATTGGCAGGGCTAGCCCGCAAAACCTCTGGGAGCATTCACTGGCGACAGCAAAATCTCAACCGCGATGAGCTACAGCAGTTAGGTGGGCTCGTTTTTCAATTTCCAGAACGCCACTTTTGCACAGGCAGTATTCTAGAAGAGCTGCGTCTCGGACATCCCGAGTTGAGCAAAGACCGCATTGATGAAGCGTTACGTGCGGTTGGGCTAGAGCATTTGTCACCCAAAACTCCTCCCCATGCCCTCAGCGGTGGGCAACAGCGACGGCTTGCCCTTTCAGTCCAGTTAATTCGTCAGCCTTATCTTCTGTTGATGGATGAGCCGACAGCGGGCTTGGACTGGTCGATGCGACAGCAGCTTGTTTCGCTTTTGTCCCACCTCAAGAAACAATGGAGCTTGTTGATTGTGACCCACGATGCCAGTGAACTGGTTGGCATTGCCGATCGCTGTTGGATGCTGAACCACGGTGAAATTACTCCTGCTGATCCTGAAGCTCTGCGTAAGGCTGTGATGACCACTCAGTCTATAGCGTAGAATATGACTCACTCTCAGCCGCGATCGCCCGATCCTTTTAGCATCGATCTCAGTCAAGCTCAGCAGTTGCCTTCTCTGCCCAATGATGCTCAAGTGCAAGACCTGTGGCAGCACTTAGGATGGCAACCCACCGAATCCCAGTGGCAGCTTTTTCAGCGACTCTACCACGGTATTTTGCTGGGAAATCGCATCGTGAACTTGACACGCATTACGAAACCAGAGGAATTTCTAGAGAAGCATCTATGGGATTCTCTCAGTGGCCTTCGGTGTTTGTCGCCCCAGACTGATGCCCAGATCGACCAGAATCAGGTAGTGGCTCTTGAGGAAGAACTGTCACCTGAGGCATCTTTGCCTCGTATGAGTTTGCCTGCGGCTGCACGCGTCATTGATATCGGCTCTGGAGCTGGTTTTCCTGGGATTCCAGTAGCGATCGCCCAGCCCCAATGGCAGGTTACTCTGTTGGACTCGACACGCAAAAAGACGGCATTTCTTGATGTGCTTTGTGATACATTGCCCCTTGCTTATGTGAGGACTCTATCCCACCGAGCTGAAGCCGCAGGACGTCAGCCAGCTCATCGAGAGCAATATGATTTGGCGTTGTTGAGGGCGGTTGCTCCTGCTTCCGTGTGCGCTGAATACGCCCTGCCGTTTCTGCGCGTCGGAGGATTAGCCGTTCTCTATCGTGGGCATTGGAGCAATGACGAGACATCGACGCTGCTTTCGTCTGTAGAGATGTTGGGCGGCGAATTGTTACACATCGACGCCTTCCAGACTCCCCTCACAGGAGGCGATCGCCATTGTGTGATCTTGAAAAAAGTAGTCGCCACGCCGTCTGAGTTTCCCAGAGCGGTCGGCATTCCCAATCAAAAACCTTTGGGACTGTCTTTATAGAGTTTCAGCTTCGCCTCGGAGCCTTCCATTCAGATTCTGGTCTGTCAGATTCTGAATGGAAGGTTCTGTTCTGGTATTAGCAGCTCACTTTCGAGGGGATCTCCAATCCCTATGTAAGAGACCGTAAATAAATCGGGGCTAAGTATTAAGAAATACATAGAGCTTATATATCTACGTGGAAGGGGAGGGAAGTCTTAAATTAAGGGTGACCGACAGAGTGTTGTATCGCGATAGCAGCGCTAGCTTCTACCGATTTTGACTCTTGCTGGTGCACAGTTTCCTGAAGTTTGACTCGTCACAGATGTCGCTCCCGCTGCGATTGACAAGAGCACATTTGATGATCGCTAATTCATAACTCGCTGCTAAACAGACCGTCGATGAACGGTATGACGGCTTTGGCAGTCAGTGTCTTCTGCAATGAGCTAAAAGCGATCGCCATTGAGTCATTCTGTTTCATAGATTGCATCTCTTCTTTTGACTTCTGATCATTCGTTCTCTACTTTCTAAACCACTATGCATACCATCAACCACACTCTCGAAGAAAAAGTTTTGGAATCGGAAGGACGATATCTAAAAACTCAAGAGCTTCAGTCGCTAGAACAATTTGCTCAGAGCTATGCAGCGCGATTGGAAACGTATCAAAACTTAGGCGAGAAAAGCCCTGAGATGGTACTGAATGCGCTCAAACTTTTTGGGCAAGAATATCCGGATGTGATGGCGAAGGCAGGCAAGCGATGTCATTACGATATGACATCAGTTTTACGCTACATTGCGCTTTCTATTCTGCGTGACGACGAAGTCTTTTTTATCGAAGAGCTGATGTCTTGGCTTGATACGGTGCTAGTTGCATACAAGCGCAATCACCACTGTGCATCAGCCTATCAGCATCTGATGAATGAACTTAAAGCAGCACTTCCTGCATCAAATATTGACTTAATTCGTCCTTATATCGATAGTGTGATTACACAGCTTCAGTCTCACGCAAAGCAATAGATCTGGTGGTTTATGGTGGTTTAGACAGAGGATTGAACTGTTTTGGCGTGTCGCCTAAGACCTTTTAGATCTTCTCTCTTTTAGCCGAAGCTGCCTTCAGCTCTAAAGACGACTTTGACCAGTTATGTCGTCGATAACCTAGCTTATAGCAAAGCGAGGTTTCAAAGGTTTTCAAGTCAGTCGGATAACGGACTCGCATCAGCCTGTCATCCGAATTCAAGGATGCTTTGGCGAAGAGTAGCATTAGCGGGTGTATCGCTCAATCAATCAATCAATAGTTTCAATATTGAAGAGGTAAACTTTATGCCCGACTTTAAACCTATTACAGTTAATCGTCACTCGACTTCTGAAGATCGGAAGTTTGCACTCTACCAAATTTATCAACAAGTATTAGAAAGACAACCTAATGCCTTTGAACGAAAAAAGCTAGGCAGACTAGAGAGTGATTTTCTCAAAGGTAAAGTGGGTGTACGTCGCTTTCTTAAAGAGTTAGGTCATTCAGAAATCTACCTCGACGCGTTTTACTATCGGTCATCGAACCAAAAGTTCTTGGAAAACTGCATTAAGCATTTTCTGGGTCGTACCTTGGTCAATGGCGAAGAAATGCACACCTATTGCGACTTGTTGATGCGTTCTGGAGTGACCGCATTGATGAACGGCATTCTCGATTCAGAAGAATATCGGAAGCATTTTGGCTGCTTCACCGTTCCGTATCACCGCAATGAGACTTGCTACGACTCGCCTAAGGCATTTTTGGAAAGTCACGTTGTCAGCGGAGAGCATTATGGACGCCGAGGGTGGTCGGTTCCCACACTCTACTGGCACCAGTTGGGACTCGATTGCGACGAGGGAGTATGTTCCTTGACAGAAAGCCAGTCTGCTGTGGCTGAATCCGTTCCGGCCGAAGTTGCAGAGCCACTGCCTCAGGCCGTTCCTGTCTCAGCTGTGAGTGTTTCCTCTACAAAACCTTCCCAGTCTGGAAAGAGCAGTGGTGCCAGCGTTGATGATTTGACGGATTTGCTCTGGGGTGTGCGGTAGCGCGTTCTCTACCGTAAAGTTCGGTTTGAGCTTGAAAGTAACGAACGGCTAGAGAACAAGGTTAACCGGCTGAGCGATCGCCCCCGGACAATGCTGGGGTGCGATCGCTCTC
The DNA here is from genome assembly GCA_937128595.1 of uncultured cyanobacterium. Taxonomy (GTDB): domain Bacteria; phylum Cyanobacteriota; class Cyanobacteriia; order CAKZMO01; family CAKZMO01; genus CAKZMO01. The sequence goes on from CAKZMO010000707.1 coordinate 10,292, forward strand.
ATTCGCTGCATCCCATGACTGTAAAATGTCATGCAGATTTACTTCTGGCTCCAGTAGGCAGGCATGGCCGCTGTGAGGCAAGGGATGAATGGTTGCTTTTGGAATCAAGGCAGACAATCGGTTCGCTTCTGCATTAGAGGGCAAGAGGCGATCGCTCCGACTCGCAACAATCAACGTTAGCTGCTGAATTTTCTGATACGCCTGATCCATCAGGTCGAAATCGCGCAGCAGAAAAACACGATGCAGCGCGCTTCGATATCCTACTGAGCGCATCGCGTTCAAGAGAATTTGCTGTTCATTTGTGCTGACCCGATTGAGGTTGGCCAAAAACGGCATCAGAATTGAACACCCCAGAGAATACATTGGCGCTGGCAAAGCTCGCACAGTATCAACGGCCCATCTTGTCCAAAACGTTTTGTTGAAGGATGATGCTGGGTTGACGAGGATGAGGCGATTGACGATGTCAGGACAGTGAGTCGCGACTTTGAGCGCTAGACATCCTCCAAAGGACTCTCCGCACAGGTACACATCCCGGTCTGGATGGGAACTTTGCGTCAGGTCGTTTTTGATGCGCTGGGCGATCGCTTTTGCCAGGTCGTCCCAGCTATGATCGGTGTCTTGGGGTAGAACCAGACATCGAATGTCAAAGCGCGCAAGCAGCCCAGTCAACTGAGTTGACAGCAGTGCGCCTGTGCCATCCATGCCTGGTAAAAAGACAAAGAGAGGACAGTGAGGTCGAACGCCTGTGGGTTCTAGGAAGGTTAGAGTTTCTGGCTTTGCAGTCATTACAATAACGTCAAGATAGTAACGTCAAGTGAGCAACATCGAAGCAAAATAGTGTCGAAGCTAATTCGCAGAAATCTGAGCGAGGGGTGATCTGTTAGACTTGAAGTCCTGTTTTCAAGAGCTGACCCACTTGGCTTTGGCAGTGGTGGCTGAGTTTTTGAACGACTTCTTTTGCCTGCCGTCCAGAATATTCTTCTCGACGCTTGTTGGTAATTCGAATCGGTTCGCCAACCAGCACATTGACTTTATGGTAGACAACACAAGGATGCCATCCCTCTTGGTCAAAGGCAGGCTCAGATGGATCGACCCAGTGCAGCATCCGTAATGGGAACAAAGGGCTGGACGACTCTTCTCGTGATGCGATCGCCACAGGCAACACCGTGATGTTTGGGACTGGCGATCGCAACAAGAGATGAGCGAACCCTCGGTGAAATTTACCCAAATGCTCAGGTTGCGTCATCTTCACCATCGGCTTTGCACCTTCAGGAAAGATGCCTACAGATTGGCCTTCGCTGAGAAACTTAGATGCTTGATCAAACAGTACTCGATGGTTTCTTGTGGAGTGAGAGTCGAGTGAAAAAGCTCCCATGTGCTGCACCATTTCTTTCAGAACGGGAACCCGTGCCATGTAGCGATGACAAGCGAAGTGAATGGGTGTTGATAGAGTCGCCATCAGCACGAATGGATCCATGAAGCTCCGGTGATTGCTCACTACCACAACCGACTCATGCTGAGGAATACGCTCTGCGTGATAGAGCGAAACTTGAGTATTGACAGTGGAAAGAAGCTGGCGCGAAAACCACAGAGAATTGGAAACCATGCCGGAAAAAATGAAGTTCAATCTGTTTCCAGTGTGGCTTAAATGAGAAAATTTAACAATACTTAACAGGTTGGAGATTCAGAGCAAACGGTTTTTGGGCGTTGCACAGCATGGAATGATGCGGAAAGATTCAACTCATGGATGACC
>CAKZMO010000708.1 GCA_937128595.1 uncultured cyanobacterium
AAAAAAGGAACCAGAACCTCATGTTTCAATCCCATTCGGGCGCGTTTGCGTCCACACCTTCGGGTGACGATTTTCCATCTCGTCCCCAATCCAGTCCACACAACGAACCCGTGCGTCACTTGCTCTACGGCTCACCGAAAGCGATTCAAGTTGTCATCAAAAATCTGCATCGACTGGGCTATGCAGAGCCGAACGAATGGAGCCGACCCATGCCCACCGATCGCCCTGGCGAGATGATGTGCATTCTCACCAAAACCGTTCAGATTGAGTAAATTCTAAGCTCGTGGGGTGGGTGCAGGAGTGCTTACCCCATGAGAAAACAAGACATCGCCACCGAAAGACAATTAACCGTCTGTCAGCAAGCGGTAGCCGTAAAATGATAGTTACAGATCGTTGAGAGGCACAGCTTCCATGCAAACTCTTACCTTCGAACTGCCTCAAGATATTACCCTCCGCGTTTCCCGAGAAGAGTTCTGGGCGATCGCCACGGTTAATCGTGACTTACGATTAGAGCGAACTGCAGACGGAGAATTAATTGTGAATCCTCCAACAGGTGGTGAGTCTGGCCGTCGCAACATCAAGATTGGGCGTTATCTTGACGAATGGACTGACCGCTATGGCGGTGTCTGTTTTGATTCATCTAGTGGTTTTGAGCTGCCCAATGGGGCAACGCGATCGCCCGATGCGTCTTGGGTCAGCCGTGAGCGCTGGGACACCCTGTCTCAAGAAAAGAGAGAAGGTTTACTTCCGTTATGTCCCGACTTTGTGGTTAAGTTGCGCTCCAAAAACTGACAGCCTTCCGGCATTACAGGAAAAAATGCGGGAGTACGTTGATAACGGCACTCGTTTAGGCTGGCTCATCGATCCCCAGAATCAACGTGTGGAGATTTATCGCGGTGAAACGGAGGTTGAGGTTTTAGAGCAGCCGACACAGCTCTCCGGAGAGGATGTACTTCCTGGCTTTTGCCTAAATCTGCAAGGCATCTTATAGGTTTTTGAAATTGCTGTGGTGCTAGTGTTCCGAAATCGCCCACGAAATCAGAAGGCATGATTTGCTAGCCTCCTGCAACGAACTCTAACAAGCTCTGGATCTTATAAGTTTCGTTCGTCTGAAGGGAGACGAGCCGGATCAGACCCTGAAATTCTGGCCTTCATATTGGCAAGTTCGTCGTCGATGTCGCCGCCCTGTTCAAGCTCGGCAAATTTAGACTCTAGATCTCCACCGCTGTTGAGTTCGGCGATCGCCCCTGCTTCGGCTTCCATCTGATTGACGCGATCTTCCATGCGTTCAAAAGCTGCTGTAGAAGTTCCAGTGCCGACCCCACCCAGCATTTCGTTGAGCTGTTGGGACGCTTTTGCAGAGCGAGCCCGAGCAATATACATATCTTTTTTGGTCTTCGCTTCGGATAGCTTGCTCTCCAGCTTGCGCATGTTGTCTTTCATCTGGGCAACAACACCGTCTTGCTGTTGAAGCTGACCGTCGAGGGCATTAGCTGTTTCCATATAAGACTTGCGACGGGCCAAAGCTTCTCGAGCTAAGGATTCATCTCCTTTCTGAAGCGCTAATTCTGCCCGTCGATACCACTCTTCAGAAACAGATTTTGACTGGCTGGCTTGCCGCTGGGTTCGTTTTTGAGTGGCGATCGCCTGAGCCACCGACTGCCGCAACCGAATCAGATCGTCTTCCATGTCGGTGACGGTCTGATTCAAGATTTTTTCTGGATCTTCTGAGCGACCTACGAGATCGTTAATTGTTGCCCGAATTAGACGTGATATCCGGTCAAATAGCCCCATAGCAGCGGTTCTCCCGTGGCGATCGCCAATCTCTCATGGTTTTATCGTAGCGTAAGAGGCTGGGCACAACGACATTCGGGTGGCTAATGCTAATCCTGAATTTGTGCAGGAATTCCCTGGTTGTTAAGCTCTTCTACCAAGTCTTGAGCGCCTTGAGGATTGCTAAACGCTCCCATCTGAACTTGTGCGCCTCCAGACGAGTTGCGCACATAGGCTCCAGAAACTGCTTGCTGAGCTTCTTCGAGGCTGTTGTCTCCTGTGTAAGGGGTGACGACATAGACATAGTCTTCACTAGAGGCGGGTGTGCTCGCTACTGCTGCGCTAGAGGGAGTTGAGGGAGCTGTCGAGCCAGAACTGCCCGAATTGCTAGAGCTGCTGGAACCAGAACTCGAAGGTGCAGGAGCCGAAGGTGCAGGAGCCGAAGGTGCTGCTGCTCGACTAGGGCTAGGCTGCGAATTGGAGGGTGCAGGGTTCGATCGGGGTGCAGGGCGAGCTTGAGGCGCGGGTCGCGGCGCAACTCGGGGGAGCGCAGCGGTGTGAGGGGCCGCATGTCTACTAGGAGTGGCTCTCGGTGTAGAGGTAGCCGCAGGGGAGGAAGACTGTGCAGGCGCAGGGGTAACCACTGATGGCTGATTAGCTGGAGCTTGAGGCACAGAAACAGTAGGCATTTCTTCGCCTTCAGATTCTGTTTCATTGCCAGCATCCGACGTGGTTCCTTCGGATGAACCGTTTAGGGAATCCAAGTTGCGTTCCGATGGAATGCTGCTGAGACGATTAAGATTGAGCGGGTCAAACTCATTAGAGGCAAGGTCGGGGGAAATGCCATCAGGACGACCTGCTGTCGCATCATCATTCATTGCGCCTGGGCGATCGCCTTCTGCAGGAGAAGTGAGCCGTGTCATCACAGAAGGATTGACGACTAGATAGCCTAAGGTCGCGCTCGACAAAATAAGTAGCAGAATTGAACCCACCCCTAGAGGAGTGAGCAAGCTGGCTAACATTTTTGAAGAACGCGTTGTTTCTGGTTCTTGTTCTGCAGGCGGCTCAATCGGTGTTTGTAGTTCTTCTAAGCTGCGGAGCAGTTCTTCCGACGACTCTAAATAACCATCTGGAGCAGAGCCAGCGTGAGTAGCGGCAGGAACGTCTTGGGTCGCCGCATGAGCCATGTTGGCAGGAAGGAAAGCTTGTTCTTCGACAGGAGCGTCAGACGCAGACTGGGCGATCGCCGATGGTTCTGTTGGTGTTGCTTGAGACTGTTTCGTCAACGTCGCGACATAGGCCATCGCTTGCTGACGCGATCGCTGCACTCGTCCGGGCGACTGACGGCGATATCGAGCTAATTCTTCTTCCAAATCAACATCCAAACTGCCGAGAGCAGTTTGCAGGACGGAATGCAGCGCCGTTGAGCGGCTGCTTTGTTCGGGAGACATGTCGTCGTCAGAGATCATTGGCATATCCAATTGGGGTTCGACTTGAGACGATGACTTGACGTGAGAATTCGAATGCTTGTTCATACACTACCGCTGCCGAAAGGATGGCTCCGTGTGCTTCCACGACTCCAGGAATTGACCCAATTATACGGCGGTGCTATTTTTCTTGCTACTTTGTTCAGCCATCTTTGTTATCTGTGACGTCAGAATGAATATTCAGTTCCAGTTCAGTTCTAGCAAAGAAGCGCTTTAACAGATTTGAAACAGGGCAGTTTACTAAAAGTTTGGGCGATCGCTCTTTGCATTCCCTGTGACCCATGACTCTAATTTGCGAGGCATCCTAGAGTAAATGGTCGAAGTGACATCGCGAAAGCTTACCCAGAAGGTCGAGTTCATCATGGCGCTCAACTCTGTTCAACACTTAATCCGTTCTTTGGAGAAACAGCCCAACTGGCAGCAACATCGGCGCTTTCAGCGGTTGTTGGCGGGTTGGAAGAGGCTAGTTGGAGATGCGGTGGCTCAGCGAACGCGGCCAACTGGAATTCAGCGTGACGTGTTGCAAGTTGCGGTGTGTAATGCCGTGTGGGCACAGAACTTGGGATTTGAACGTCAGCATCTTCTCAAAAAGCTGAACGCTGAATTTTCGGCAGAGCCGTTTAGCGACATTCGATTTTCTACTGCTCAGTGGCATTCTCAAGGGCGATCGCCGGCAAAAGCAGGAGGCGCATTGAACGAGTGGGATGATGACTCCGAAATTGGCCGTCTCTGGAAAGCCCATCCCTCGCAATATCAGCCTCAACCTTCAAATTCTCAACATTTGAACGCTCAAAATTCAAACGCCCAGAACTCATCGTCACGCTCTACCCCTCATCCTATGCAGGTGAGTGATGCCTTTCAGCAGTGGGCAGATACGATGCAGCGGCGATCGCAACATTTTCCTCTTTGTCCCCAATGCCACTGTCCATCGCCTGTCGGTGAATTGAAACGTTGGTCGGTATGTTCTCTATGCGCTGCAAAAGGTTGGGGGATTTCCGGAAAACCTCAACGAGAGAATGTATAGATAAATACAAAAATACGCAATTTCCCTGAGGTGTGATCTGCTCAAGTGGGCAAAATTGACACCGTATTTTTGCGTGTTTTAATCGATTTTTGGCATCTATTGATGTCAAATGATGTCAAAAATTTTGCTGTATAGGCAGTTATGGCTAGACACAGAGAATAAAGAACAATAAAACTTTTGATGATTAAAATATAAAGAAAAAGATAAAGAGAATATAAAGCTTAAGATTTGATTCGGGATCGCTAGAAGTACTGATATAAAAAGGGTTTCGTTTCCTTAAGAAGTGGGGATCAAGAAACCTTTAAAGTTCAAAATATAGACATTAACGAATTCAATATCCTCACCACATGACAACTTTAAATTCCGCTATCTCATTCTGTCGCAACTGTCAGTTTTATTCTGGCGAGGGACGACGAGGTGGGCAGTGTAGTCGTCTCGGAGCACCTGTCTCCGGAGGCTGGAGTGCCTGTTCTTTGGCGATCCCCCCGTTTGAACCTGTGTGGGAGTTGCCAGACGGTTCTGGATTGTGGAACTTAGGGTGTTCTCCAGAACCTATGGGGATCGCACCAAACTCGATGGTAGAGGCTTTAGAAGTTTGTATCCAAGCCGAGCTTTCTGAGGAGTCAGTACAACAGATTGTAGAAGTAGAATCCTCAATGTGTGCTAAATTTTTGAGCGATTGAAAGGTTGATACAAAAAAACAGTCAATACTTGCTGGTTAGGTATCAAGTTTTTGCTGAAACTTAGATTTACGCTTTTCTTGGAATATATGTCAACTTATATAAGACGTATAAGACGTAAGTTTTTTCTCTGTTTAAGAGGATGTTTGAGAAGTCGTCAATGCTACTTCAGATCCCCCCCTAGCCCCCCTTGAAAAAGGGGGAACCGGAATCAAAGTCCCCCTTCTCAAGGGGGATTTAGGGGGATCAGTCTTGTTCCAGCGTGTTGTCTAATACTTTTCAAACATCCTCTAAGTAGATTGACCTCTTATAGTGCTACGCGCTGATATGAAACCAATAGTTAATGGAGAAGCCGCGCACCGCGCGGCTTCTCCATTAGTATCTG
>CAKZMO010000709.1 GCA_937128595.1 uncultured cyanobacterium
CAATAGTTGATGGAGAAGCCGCGCACCGCACGGCTTCTCCATCAATATCTGTCCTGACCTATCTGCGCATTGCTATACGACCAATTTTTAGGAACGCACCAGAATTGTGTCGTTGATCTCAGCAAAGTTTAGTCTCGGAAGCAGTACATGCGAGATTGATTGCACCATTTATCCAACAGCATCATTTATTTAAGAAAATCTTGTTTGGATGCACATCTGTTTTCGCGGGCACATAGGTTCCATCCGAGATCACTGTTCCTGCAGAAATGCGAGAGCCTGCACCAATAAAGACATCGCTGCCAATGACAATCGGTTTGACATAGAGCATGAGATCATTTTTCTTCGGCTTGATGATGTGGGCATAGAGCCCAACCTGATGACCAAAGACAACGCGATCGCCCACCTCTAGCAATTCTCGGTCGGCAATTTCGAGGCCGGGTGTCCAGTACACGCTAGCCCCGATCTTTGCACCCCAAAGCCGTAGCCATACCGAAAAGAGTCCCGGAATGAGGCGCAAAATCGCTTCTAGGGCTGGAACCGCAATAAAAATCGCCTGCATCTGATGGCTACCCCACCAGGGTGAATAAGTAACGGTTTGTAGATAGCTAATGCCGCTCTCGATCGGATATCGCCACCGATGCAGGCGATAGATGATGACTGGAAAACCATAAATTACCAGGGGAATGGCGATCGCACTTAGCACACTCGGCTCAGTGCAAAACCAGCCGAGCGCTGTGATGTTGAAGAGAAGGGCGATCGCCGGAAAAAGCGACAGCACTCGACTAAGGAGAGTCATGACCTACGCTCCAAAAGATAGCTGGCTCAGCTTGATCGCCATACCAATTGAATGGGTGCGAAAACGACCCGAAAACTTTTATGTTAAAAGGCAGAATTTTGAATTCAGGATTCAGAACGAAATACTTGATAAGCAAGAGGCTCAGCCCTTCAAGCTGTCTCAATCTAACTGTGATTTGACTATAACAAGAGACCCATCGATCACTCACCCACATTGAACCATGAACCTTCACCAAACGCTCAGTCATCGGTGCATCTAAGATTTGGAGCTAAGTGATTTGGCGATCGCCCCCTCGCATATCTATCCAATGGAGAATCCAATGGAGAAATTTGGACACTCTAGATACATTGGCAGCCTCAAGCGCGTGATATCACAAATGTAAAATCGATGACTATCAGCTCTGATAACTCCATTCTGTGCATCTCTGCGTAAGAGAAAGCCTGTAACCCCAAGAATGGAGCGACGAGACCGCGTTCTATGTTTCTATATAAGGCAACCATGTCAGATACCGAAAATCCTCAGGCCACTACACTCCAAGTTGAGCGCTTGGAAAAAAGCTTTGACCAGGTCAAGCCCCAAGCCACCGAATTTGTTGCCAGCTTTTACAGCAACCTCTTTACCGATTATCCTGCGGCAAAACCGCTATTTGCCCACTCAGACATGGAGGCACAGCAAAACAAGTTGCTGGACTCGTTAGTGTTTGTCGTTGAAAATCTGAAGAATCCAAACGAACTTGCGGACACCCTGCGGGGACTAGGAGCCCGCCATGTCGAGTACGGAGCCTTGCCCGAACACTATCCGTTGGTGGGCAACAGTCTACTCAAAACCTTTGAGCAATATCTAGGCACAGCCTGGACACCAGAAGTCAAAGCCGCTTGGGTTGATGCCTACGGCTTGATTGCGGAAGTTATGCTGGATGGCGCAGACTACTCTGCCGAATCAGTGCAGCTCTAAAAGCTCGATAGCTGCCATCATCGAAGTCATTCAGCATTAGGATCGATGACTTCGATGGGCGATCGCCCTCTTTTCAGATGCATCAATGACAACCTTTATATACAAATGTTTAGGCAAATGCTTAGGTACTGAAGAAAGAGCGATCGCCATTTTGTAAGTAACGCACCCTTGGGTAAGAATTTGATACGTTACGCTAGCGCCAACACATCCTACTGGAGAATTAAAGCGAATTATTTAGCTAGCTTCATCAATTGGTTAGAATTGATGAAATAAGCTTTGAGAGAGCGTGAAGTGGCAAGTCAGATAGTAGATTTAGCTAAAGAAATTTTCCAAAGTCGCCTGACAACGCTTGAACACATCTTGAAATCAGGTCAAACTCATTTCAATGATGATGAATCATTCCTTCAAAAGCGAATTGTCGCGGATATGCTGCCCTTCGGTACACAAATCGCTTTTACCTGCAATCAACCCCGTAACTTTGCCCTGTGGTGTGCCGACAAACCGATGGACAACCTAGACCCAGAAGTCTCATCTTTGGCGCAGGCATATGAGCATATTGCAAACACAAAGCAGCTACTTTCAAAGAGCAACGCCGACGATGAGAAGCTAAGCGAAGTTTCGCGCATTGACCTAGGCTCAGAACTGCATCTAGAAATAACGGGGAGCGCCTACGTCAATGAATTTTTGATGCCAAACTTCTACTTTCACATGGTGACCGCCTATGACATTCTTCGGATGGCAGGCGTTCCTATTGGAAAGCGAGATTACATGATGCACTTGGTGCCATTCATAAAAAAGGCATGAAGCATGACGGTTCAATAGAGGGTGTCGTGGAATTCGTCAACGACACCAAGTCTATACAGTCTCGATCGCTATATAGCAGCCCTGGTGCAGCGAATGGCTAGAAACCGCATTACGCAACCGTAAAGCTCTCTGAGATCGCTGACCAGGAACGTCCAAAGAATTTAGTTGAAGAAGTCTAAGATGCCTGATTTAGCATCTTCAGCGGCATCTTCAGCCCGGTCTATGTCGCGCTCTACTTTGTTTTGAGTGCGATCAATATCACGCTCTACCTTGTTTTGAGCCCGGTCTATGTCGCGCTCTACTTTGCCCTGAGGATTTTCAACCGCTCGCTGCACGGCGGGGCTAGCCTTATCTTGAAATTCGTCCTTTGCACGCTCAAGCTCGACTTGTGCGGCTGCATCGGAGCCGACTAGAAGAACAGGCTGAAGTGGACTTGCCTGAGCTTGGCCGCCGCCAAACACACCGAGGCCACTGGTGGCGATCGCCACAGTCAACACGAGCATGGCTGACACGATTATTTTTTTTGCATGATTTAGTATATGCATCGCTTCTACCTTCCTTATTTGCAATTTTTTCGGGTAACTGTTTAAGTGCTTCATCACAATCAAAAAACAGATACAAAGCTTTGTACTCCTTGCAAGGCAGATGTTACAAGGCTTTGAATATTTAATGCTTAAGTGTGACTCTCTACCTATACGAGTTATCCGTCGAAGCGAGACCCCAACACATCTACCTAAAGCACGGCTTTCCTGAAATGAGATTTCTGTTTTTCTGTAGCTTAAGACATAGGTAAAGTGGCTTAACTACACTTGATGTCAAACATGGTTCCTCACACCGAGTACGTTGCTGCTTCGACCAATTTACACTAGGACTGTGAAAGCGATAAAAGCGTGTTGTCGCTTCCACAACACTGCAAGGGTGCGATCGCCATTTTGTAGGTTTAAGTGATGTCAACGACGCACCTTCCTAAATACAACAAAAGCATTTGTGAATAAATCACTCGATAAAATGGGAATTTTGCATAACAGCAACACGCTCTACTAAATTAGACGCGCTGAATAAAGTGAGGGGCGATCGCCATTTCAAGCCATTTACTTCTAGAGTATTGAGTAAAGTTAAATGACAGCTAAGAAATGTGTCTGAACTATTTGCTTTGTGACGCAGCAGCCGATAATTTAAGTAAGCATAAATACATATCAACATTGCTCAACTCAATACGCGTTCAGGCGAGTTAAAACGATCCTTTCGCAGACTAGCTTTTTCCCAGAGCCGCACAATACGCTTCTGGTCTGGGAGTTTAACAGCTATTTGCTCCAAACATTGATGGGGTACATCTATGACCACTAGCGCTTCTAACTAAAGTCTTTCAATAGAAAACATCTCAAGCACAAATTCTTTATTTAACGGCAAGATTGGAATCTTATTTTCAATCTAAGATTTGTGTAAACCAAAGTTTGAAATCGGCTCGAACCCATCAATTATTTTATTGGGAAAGAAAGTTTTAAAACAAGCCTTATTGTCTAACGAATTTGGAGGTTACAGTGTTTAAAAAGATTCTGGTTGGAATAGATACAGCCACCGAAACTCATCACGCTTTCGATGCTGCTCTTTCGATTGCAAAAGCAACTGAAGCAGATCTCAGTCTTTTGCATGTCTTTTCTTGGGATGATGCCCATGAAAAATGTTTGTCCATGCTTCATTCAGAGCTTGAAGGAATCGAAAACAACAACAAAGTCAGCAAAAATGATCCACTCGTAGAATGCATTATTTCTCAGTATCGAGGACATGAAAAACCAGAAACTTTAGTCAAATATCAGGCGGCGGCTCAAAAAGCTGGTGTGCAAGCCAATATAGAGTCTCCCCGTCGCGGTAGACCCGCGAGTAACTTGTGTAGCGCAGCGACAATAGAAAAGACCGATCTCATTGCAGTTGGACACCGTGACAAAAATCTAGGAAGCAACTCAGAGCTAGACGACTTACATCTCGGAAGTGTGAGCCATGAGATCATTCATCGTGCTCCGTGCTCCGTCCTTATTGCCAATCGGATTGACGCCAACACAGAATCCTTAACGCACATCGACCGAATTCTGACTGCCTTAGACAACTCGGTGATGGATCAACTCGTTTTTCAAGAAGCTCTCGATTTGGCAAAAGAAACAGGTGCCGAACTCACGCTGCTAAATGTTTTGCCGTCTTCCGAAAAGAAACATTCGTTAGCAAAGCTAGAAAAGCTCAAAAATCAAGCTGCTGATGCGGGTGTCTCTGTTCGTGTTGAACGAGTCATTGCAGAAGACGACTCGATTGGGAAGGCGATTTGTGAGTTGGCTGCTGAAAAAGAAGTCAGCCTAACTCTCGTAGGACGCCGCAAACTATCAGAAGCGCAAGAACACGTTTTAGGCAGTGTGAGTCATTATGTGGCCTATCATGCTCCCTGTGCAGTTTTGATTGTCCAGCCTTCCTAGACAATCGCAGCATTTCTTGATTTGCAGCAATTCTCTGTTTGGCGAATCAGAACGAATGAGTCATCCGACTAAAGTCCTGATTCGCCCGCAAATCAACTCCAGACGTTGTGGCGTAACCAGAGTGAAAATTGCTGATAGTTCCTCAAAGTTCTTGTGGGGGACAAAGCCGATGGCGAGAGAGGGCGATCGCCATCGGCTTTGTTTTGGCTACCTACAGAGTCTCTACAGTGCTACGCGCTGGTATAAAACCAATAGTTGATGGAGAAGCCGCGCACCGCGCGGCTTCTCCATCAATATCTGTCCTAACCTATCTGCGCATTGCCATACAACAC
>CAKZMO010000710.1 GCA_937128595.1 uncultured cyanobacterium
ACGATTGACACCACACGGTTAACTCCAACCTATCGATGTATTCATATGCGATAGTTCCGCATGGATGGCTCGTTCCTCTGGATAAGCTTCTATCTCATTCGCAAATCAGTCACGCCTGAGGTAGATTAGCGTCTCGATACCTCCAGTGTTTGACGTTTTATAGCAATGCGCAGATAGGTTAGGACAGATATTGATGGAGCAGCCGCGCGGTGCGCGGCTGCTCCATCAACTATTGGTTTTATATCAGCGCGTAGCACTATATTTGAATCACTTAGAAGGGGGCTGGCTGTTCCGTCTACCCGTCCACAACTGACTTAAGAACGTTGGAGTGATGGAGCCGAAACCTGTCGGCAGAAATCTGTTCACATTCAGATGCCAACAGATGCCAAAGGTGAGCTGAACAGCGAAGTTATGTGGAGACCAAGAGGCGCAGCTGTCAGTCCCTTAGAGACTCAATCTGCTGTAGCCCCAGATGGATGCACGGACGCTGTGGTGTTTCCACAATGAGGATATCTGTCAGGTTTGCAAATCTCTCGAAAAGCTCCCACCCCTAGCTTCTCGTGACCTTCAACAGGGTGACGCGGCACTGTCATCCAACAAAACCAGAGAACCTCGCCTCGGTCAGCATCGCAATAGGTAAAAAGATTAAGTAATATTTACAACTGAGAACAAATTTCTGTGAATATACGGCCTTTCTTTCGATATCCTCCGGGGACTGTCGAGACGAGACAGTATAATTACTGAAGGGGCATCTCTATTGCCAAACCATTCACGTAACAATTCTGACAGAGGGAACGAAGCTCCCTAAAGCAAAGAAGGGTTCTGATTGAAAAAGGTTAAGCAAGCTCTCTGCCTCCCGACTGTAGAAAGAGCGTTGTGATGAGGGTTACAACACCTCAGTGACTCAACCTGACTCCTTTTGTAGACGAATGTGGGACGGTAAGTGAGTCAGCATCCAGTCCAGTGTGGAACTCCCTACCCCATGACCGAAATTCGAGGCTTTGCTGTTGTGGATACCACTGGAATTGCAGCTAAAGAGGCGATCGCTTCACCTTCCGCAAGAGGATGTGTAGACAATAGAGCCACATTCATTGCTATTGAAAGCGATGTTGCTGACGAGGTTGCGATCGCCACGACAGCCACCTTCGAGGTCAATTGCGGGGAATCAGGGGAAGAATAAGGATGAACATGGCACAGATGGAGAATAATCTCCCAAGTAGATCCTCGGCGCGTTCGAAGCCTGTGATGAGCCAATACCGACGCGACATCCCTAAGGCTCAGCAGGCAATCTATGAATACCTCCTGGATATCGTCAAAGATTGGCCCCCTGAAGAGGTCTTGGAAGAGTTTAGACATCTGTTTATTCACCACGTCAACACCGCAAGTTCGGCGATCCTCCCAGCGATTTATGAGATTGTCTTTTCCAACAACGAACAAGAATTTTGCAATACCTTAAAGCGCTCGTGCTACATTCTCATCAACAACTGGGACATTAGCCGAAATCACGAATCAATTCGGCAAATCATTAAGCTGTTTTCAGACCCAGTCATAACCCGCCACACTCCATCTCCAACGCTGCGACGATTACGAACTTGGCTCCAAAAGTTCATTGCGAGCCGAGATTTTGAAGAACTAAGACTCTTCACCAACCGATACGATACGTCTGAGATTGAGCACTGGAGTCAACGATACGCGTCTTATCTCCTCGTCCCGCAATATGTCAACCTCAATAATTCTGTTGAGCAACGAGAGGCGGCTCGAACTCTTTCTCGCAAGCTAAAGGAAAAATTTAAGCTGAATCTTGCCTTTTACACGGCACTCTCAACATCAGCTCAAGCGCCGGAACGCAAAATCAAGAATCCAACCTTTTTGGGTGATGAAAGCTTAAAGCTGATCAAGCGCGTCGTTGCCCGACGAGGCCCGTTCAATTACGCCAATTTAGCCAATATTTTTCGTAATCAAATCCAGGATCTAGATTATCGGTCCTTCAAAAAGAGCTTCAGAGAATATCTGTTCTATGCGTTAGACACACGGGGTGTTACAGATGTTTTAGAAAAGCAGTTTGTCCCAAAGCTAAACGATCTTTACGAAGTCCATGATTCAAAGACGATTGATGATGCGCTGTTGTTGCGCACGTCAAATCGGCTAGTCAGCTACCTCACGACAGCAGACCGCAACAGTCCATCTTCATTATTTTTAGGACTTATGTCTCAGGGAAATCCCCTGATTTTGGTCATCATCCTACTCAAGATTGTCCTGGTGTGTCCCCACGTCCGCACACACCTAGAGGCCCGTATTGCAGATTTGATTCGCTATTACGAATCCTACTCAGAAGAAGAATGCCAATGGGTAGTTGTCTTTTTTGATGTGTTTAATATCACGATGACTATCCACGCAGAAAACACCGATTACACTCTTGTGAGTATGCGAAATAGCAAGCCTCATGCCGATCTAGCCGCATCTGACACTCAACCCTCAGAGAAGTACCGTGTCTTTTCTCAGCGGCGGCTAGATAGTCTCGTGGAGTTAGATTCAGAAGATGCCATTCTCAATGCTGCAAAGGTTGAAGAGGATGGCGATCTGGACGATGAAGAGAGCGACTAACCTTCTTCCAATGCCCCATAGCTTACTTCGACGCCTTGTGATGAGAGCTGAGTCCATCGAATGACTGGGCCAGCTTTTCTATCTCTGCTAGTTTTTGCTCGATCGCCACTAGACGCTCATGACAAGGTTTCATGTTCAAGTAAACTTCGAGCGCAGCAATCACCACATCAGTTTTGGACTGACCTGTTTCTTCCATGCGAGTAGCGATCGCCTGGTCTAAGTTTGGCGAAATTCGGATGCCCAGAAAAGGATTAGCCATCGTAACCGCCCATCAATAAGCTTGAGCAATCATATCAAGTGGCGATTTCCCATGCACAAGACTGTGACAGCAACGTAATACCCGTTGAGGAGAAGATTGCTTTTTGCAATGTTTTGTGACGAAAGTTCTATACAATTCCTTAGGGAAATCCAATAGTAACTTTGCTGTATCAGCGCATCATCCTTGTTATCGTTTGTTATCATACTTAAAATGGCATATTAAGAAACATTGCTTGCTAAAGATGGATCACTCATAAAGAGAGAGTTGCCGAAGCCTATCGTTTTTTTCGGGTTGCCAGATAGTGAGAGGTTCGTTGGCATCCCTCTGAAATTAATTGGGAAGGAGAGAAGGACACATTGACCAGTCAAGATAAAAAGAAAATTTTAGTGGTTGATGACGAGACTGCTATCCGGCAAATCTTAGCAACTCGGCTCTCCATGGGCGGATATGAGGTGGTGGTTGCAGCCAATGGAGAAGAGGCACTGCAGCTTTTTGACGAAGAGTCTCCCGACTTGGTTGTGCTCGATGTCATGATGCCCAAGCTAGACGGTTACTCTGTTTGTCAGCAGTTGCGGAAACAAACCGACGTCCCCATCATTATGTTGACGGCTCTGGGAGAAATCGCCGATCGCATCACTGGTTTAGAAATGGGCGCTGATGACTACTTGTCGAAGCCCTTTTCTCCTAAGGAGCTTGAAGCTCGGATCAAAGCAATTTTGAGACGAACCGAAAAGCAAGATGGCTTAAATCGCACCCTAGTCGAGCAAGGTGCAGGAACCATTCAATCTGGGAATCTGCGGATTGAGCTAAACAAGCGCCAAGTTTATGCCAAAGGAAAACGCATTCGTCTGACTGGAATTGAGTTCGATCTGCTCCAGCTTCTGGTCGGTCGCCCAGGTGAATCAATCGCGCGAGCTGACATTCTAAAAGAAGTCTGGGGCTATTCGCCGAGTCGTCATACGGATCTACGAGTCGTGGATGTTCATATCTCACGATTGCGTGCCAAGCTAGAAGACGATCCTGGCAATCCTGAGTTTATTCACACCGATCGGGGCCGAGGATACTTTTTCCCTCGCATTAACTCTACGTCTGAATCGATTGGTGCGTAGAAACCCCAACAACTTTCGATCCATTCTCCAGGGTCTTTCGAAGAAGATGCTCTCCTTCGAATCCTTCGAAAAATTTGGGGTAAGTGGGTTGATACTGGCGATCGCCACCTTTCCACTCACATCCTAGGTCGGCACCAGCTCTCCGGGACGGAGCCTTGACCATTTACCCTGTTCTTCCTTAAAGCTGTCGCAGCCTACGACATCATACTCAAAGCAAAAGTCGCCATCTTGAACGATGCGATCGCCCTCAACTCTCACGGTTGGTGGAGTGATGTTGGCGTTGATGGTGGGGTTGTCTGGTTCAAAGTCAGGTGACTGGGTGAGATGAGGCTGTTGGTGGTTCGTTTCAACTTCGTGGTAAGTGCTGCAGCGATCGACGTAGAAGCAGTTAATACAGATACACATGGCTAAGCCTCGCAAAGTGATCTCAACAGTGTAAATTGTGACGCCATCTGATGCAGCTGCTCCAGATGCGGACAATCTACAAACGCTTCTCTTTAATCTAGCGAATGTAGCTTCGTCATAGCCCCAATCGTTAAGCTCTTTTGCAAAATTTATTGCCGCAACTCTGAGGACGAATCTTTAACAACAGATGAGTTTACAGCTTCTTTGAGACTTGAGTGATGTGTGTCTCCAAGATTCATCGCAGAGTCTGTGGCGCTGACATCCCCTCCGACATGACCAATTTTCACGTTGCGACTGACATCGTTACTATTGATCATCGCCTTCGTATCAGCAACAACTGTATTGGTATTGGAGATCGTGAGATGCGAAAGCACGTTACCCAGTTTGCTCACAGTCGTTAGCGTAATCTCTTTCATCTCCTCAGCTCGGCGCTGTTCGGCTTGTAATAAAGTTTTTGTCTCTAGAGCCTGGAGACGAGATTCGTAAGCATCATCCCATGACTGCTCAATGTGTGATTTGTTCGCCGTGGCGGGGATGCCTAGCGTGACTAGGGTGCTTGTTCCTTTTCGATCAACTCCTACAAGATGGGTGTGAGGGTGTCGAGTGATGACTTGTTGGAGTGCCGATTGAAAGGTCGATGCGTCAACTTCATCCCGCAAAAGAATCTGCACCGTGGCTGTGACTTTGCGATAGAGCAACTCAAAGTCACCTGGATGAAATACTTTGTTAGCGGCATAGGGACGACGGTCGCGATCGCCCTGTTCGTTAGGAGTCTCTAGCAAGAAAATATACTGGCAATCCACCTGGTTTAGATGAGTCTCATAATTAATGTTCCATTCTTGAAGACATGCTCCTGTGAAATAGGAATAGGAAAAATTAGTGCCGATACAAAGCGATTCAGTCAAATTGGCATTTTTCAAGTTCGTATCTTGAAAGCTTGCCGCACTCAAATCTGAACGTTTGAAGCTTGCCTGCTCTAAATTGGCTCCATCAACATTGATGCCACGCAGATTAAGTCCCTCATAGGATTGTCGGTAACCATTTCGTGAAACAAGAAGCGATCGCACCTGTGGGTTTCTTAAGTGCACATCATCGGTATATGCCTGACTTAGTAACTTCGTATTCTTCCATTGTGTCCGTGTCAATGTAGCTTGCCAAAAATTGACGTTTTTCAAACAAGAAGAAGAGAAATCTGCATCAGTCAAATTGGCCCTTCGAAACGAAGTGCTGCCAAGGGTTCTCAAGGTTAGAGTAAGCTGAAAAATCCATTGAAATCTAGATTCTCCTTGGGCAGATACATAGGCACAATACAGACTGATTGGGATACAAGATAGTGCAATTGAGACAGCAAATGCTTCTGTATGCATTCGAGATAGCATAAACGCACTTTGAGTTGCACTCGTTCCAAAAATCAAGATGATGGCAAGTACAAATCGATCAGCCAACAAGAAATTGATGGATTGTATTCCTAATACTAGTAAATAACTGGCGATCGCTCCCAGTCCTGTAAACGCGAATACAGGACTGAGTTCAGTAATGCTGAAAAAGATAAAAGATACAACTAACAGTATTAGCAGCAGATTGATTGAAAAATCATGCGCTGTGAGAAGAACAATCAATACTGCGACAAACGCCGTAATGACGACTGCTGCTGGAAAAAGAGAGAAAACTTGAACATAGTCTGATGACAGTAAGGAACTGATCCAGACGCCTGACAAACCTGCAAAAAGGCCAAGTAGAACAGACAAAAAAGCGCTGACGATGCAATGCAAAATCAAGTACTGATGAGGCAATCCTGCTCGAACATTTTGAAATACGGCTCCCGATAAATTAGCCCCGTTGAAGTTAGCCCCTCTGATATCAGCACCACTGAGATTAATAGATTGCAGATCACAACACTGAAATTCACAATGTCGTAGCTTAGCGCACCTAAAATCTCGCTCGCCTTCAGCATATCTTTTTAATAAATCGGAAGCATTCATAGCCCGGCTCGAATGAACACAGTAAATCAGTCATAGTCAAGGGGCTGATAGTTAGCAAAAGTGAGCGTTTCTGAACCCGACCAGACGTTAGCACTAGCCCTCATAGAAATAGGTCTAGTGCAAAAGTATGTTCAAGAAAATAGCCCCTTCACATATTTTTTAAGTCAATTTTTGATCTAAGAACGGTAATGACGAGCTATTTGTGAACTGTACTTTTAGAGTTCTCTCGACTTCGAAGAAGCTTAGAGAATACATCTCGACTTTCCAGTTTTTAGCAATTGAATTGATGATAACAACTTTTTGAAGAAAGTTAAAGGATATTAACTTGATCCTCAATTCAAATTAGACAACATTTAAATTTGCGTATTTTCCCATAAATCAATGGTATTGCCCTTCATGGGTCATTCCCTTTATGACTCATGACTAGTCATATACGCGTCAATATAGCAATCTCAAATGATTTTTGAGAGGATGCGTGGGCTGCGTCCGCACCTCCTCTCACTTAACAATTCACAAGCGATTTAGTATCGCTATAACCTTTCGAAAATATCACAAAGATTCGTTTTTTATTGATAGCTTTAAAGGTCAAAATATTATGTTTGAATATTTTTTACGTATTATACGTATTAGACTGATATAGCAATGCGCAGATAGGTTAGGACAGATATTGATGGAGAAGCCGCGCGGTGCGCGGCTTCTCCATCAACTATTGGTTTTACATCAGCGCGTAGCACTATAGCTTT
>CAKZMO010000711.1 GCA_937128595.1 uncultured cyanobacterium
TGCGCAGATAGGTTAGGACAGATATTGATGGAGAAGCCGCGCACCGCGCGGCTTTTCCATCAACTATTGGTTTTATATCAGCGCGTAGCACTATATCGCAGATACACGCAGATGATTTAGCAAGTTAAAGACGCTGATGTCTTGATCTGCGCTGTGCTCTGAATTTATAGCTACATCTGCGGACAAAATCTGCGGACAAATCATTTCGGAGGTTAGACCTTCAAGTTACCGAACTCGCAGCGAGTATCGTCCTCGTCCAGTCGAGTCGTAAGAATTTGCGATGATGCGATATGTCCCACTTTGTGGGAGGGTCAGCGTAATTGAGGAATTGAGAGTCGAGGAACCGCTATCGTCATTTTGTGCAATGACTTCTCCATTGGGATCAACCAGCATAAGATAGGTATCGAACTCGTTGCTCTCCATGGTGATCGTCACAGACTGTCCAGCCTGTCCTTCGAAGAAGTGTTCTTCGTAAAGACTGCCGTCTGAAGGTAGCACCGACGAGTTTTGACTCAGGGCACCGCTTTCCTGCAGTAGCAAGCCTGACGGTTGAGGGCGGGGTGATGGTGCAGCTGTATTTCCTGCCGCTACTCGAAGCTGATAGCGTCCAGTCTCACCGGGTGAATGAGAATTTGCCAGCACAGTGTATCTTCCAGACAGCGGAACAGCTGTGGATAGACGGGCATTCGTTCCCCCACCGCTGTTGTCGTCTTGAGCGATGTCACGTCCGTTGGGATCAATGAGAATTAAATAAGCATCCAGGTCGCTGCTTTCCATATCGACCGCGATTCGCTGACCTTGTTGCACTTCGAAGGTATAGGCATCAAAAAAGCTCCGATCAGACTCCAAAATGTTGCTGTTTGAATCTAGTTGCCCATTGACCGGAGCGCCATTTATTGCGATGGCAGATATCTGGGAGAAGGGAGCCCATTCACTAGGAGCACGCCCCTGGCGCACTGCTGTCAAGAAAGGTTGAACCTCACTAATGGGAATCGCGAAGCCAATCCCAATGTTGCCTGCGCTGGCTGAAGTGGTAAAGATAGCGGTGTTGACGCCGATCAGCTCTCCACGACTGTTGAGCATAGGGCCACCCGAGTTGCCTGGATTGATAGCAGCGTCTGTTTGGATGAGGCCGCTGGTTGGATCGATGCGGCTCACGATACCCACTGTCAACGTGCCTTCAAACTGACCAAAGGGATTACCAATGGCATAAGCTGTTTGACCCACGCTGACGCTATTGGTAGAAGCGATGGGGAGCGTCGGCAAGTTTTGGGCATCTCGTAGTTGAATGACCGCCAAATCTAGCCCCGGCTCACCAAAGGCAACAACATCACCTTGAAATTCTCGTCCATCTGCAAGTTGCACCTGCACAGTGCGCGATCGCTGGACAACGTGGGCGTTCGTCAAAATCAGGCCGTCACTGCTAAGAATGCTGCCGCTGCCTGTGCTGTTACCTGTGGCGATTGACACGACAGCAGGGCTAGCTTGCTCATAGACACGAACCCGAATTGTTTCGTCGGAGCTTTGGGCTGAAGCAGGCGAAGCTCTGAGAGGAAAAAGCGAACGAGATGCTGTTGGAGTAACCAGGGGAATCGTGCTCAACAACATGAGTCCCAGAGTTGTGCCAGTCGTGAGTAAACTTGGAACAAGGCAACGGCGGAATCGGCTAGTCATAATCGATAGTGCAAAAGAAAAACAATGAACTCAAACAGTGGAAAAAGAAAGCTCGAATGGCGTCATATTCATGTTGCCCATATCGTGCTGAGGGGTTGAGAAGAAGGTGGAAAGGGCGATCGCCCTACATTCTTCCCGCATTTCATCAACCCTCAATTTTGAAAAGTTGCCTACGGATGTCTGGAGATTCGCGTCTCATGTTTTTGCAGTGTCCCTATGTTCTCTCCAGCGACATGCAGATAGTTTCCGGATGCAACTTGCTCGACAACAGCTTTCCCAACTTTGACTGGTGAACGCAGAAAGTGCCTAGACAGGCATGATTCAGTGATGAGCAGAGGCTGACCTAACTCAACCAGTACCTACCCATCAAGACCGGAGTTCTGCTGTGTCAGTTCCAATCGTCTCTTTTTCAGCTGTGAAAAAAGACGTGCAAACTGAGCATCAGGCTATCTCGCTGAGACAAACGAGATTCAGAACACAGCCTGAATACAGGCTGAATAAATATGTCCAGGGTCAAAGTTGTGAAGAAGTCTCTCTGTCAAAGATTCCTCTGACAGTTCTTCTACCGTGATTCAATATCTCTCTTTACGACGGAGGTAAGGAGAGCGACTGAGCATGGGTTTGAAGGAAAGTTACGAGCCAATCTTTGACTCGCCAAGTGGCCCGACAGTCATCTTCGTTATAGCGCAGGATAGTGTCGAGAAAGGCGCGATCGCTTGTCTCGATCCATTGGTCATACCAGAAGATGGACTGGGCACCGTTGGCTCCTTCGTCTCGCCAGTCAAACCCAACCCAACGCGCGATCGCCTTGAGGGCATAGCTTTCAATCGGTAGAGTGACGAAGTCTACGACCCGTTCGTGAATATCGACAAACCGATCGGCTAGTGGCTCGATTAGCTCCCAGGGAGTGCCGTAGTAGTCCGCTAGTTTCTTAACTGTTTGCAGCTCGTAGGGGCAAAAGTGAAAGATCGGTGCGGTCGGGTATTGGTTCAGCACTAAATCTAAAAACTCGTCCCAAATACGCTGCTCATCGTCGGGATGGTCTGCAAGCAAAGAGTGAAACTGTTGGGTGTTGGTTTGGCGGTCGATCGCCAGCACCCCATGGAGATAAATTAACTCCCGTTCTGGGGCAGCTTCAATATCAAAGTAGAGTTCGATGGGGGTAGAAGGAAGCAGCGTGTCGAGCATGAGTCGGAGGCGATCGCCGTCTTCTCCAGCATTTTTTCCAGCATCGGCTTTTTCTTCAAAATGAGTCCAAAGCCGCTGTAGCCGCTGCTCTCCACTTTCGGTCAAAATAGCCTGCTGGCGCAGTGTCGCCTGAGCCTGACGCACAATTTTTTGAGAAACGTGGCGACCGAATCCTGGCAAATCCTCAAGGCTTCGAGGCGCGGTCTCTGCCAGAGCCTCAACCGTCGTCAAATTCAGCGTCTGTAAATGGCTGTAACGATTGGCCGTCACTCCTGGCAACAACGAGAGATGGACTTCCTGTTTCGCCTGGTCATAGCAATGGGAAAACCAGTGACACAAATCGCAGCGGTTGCGAGCAATGAAAACCTGGGGTTCTGCTTGCTGGTTCAGCATTTCCAAACAATCTTGCAGAATGTCTAGCATCTTGGGCACCTGCTCAAACAGATTGACCTCGTAGACATTTTGATTGCGAAGAATGAGCACGCTCGTTTCAGGCCACGTCCCTTGAACATCGGCAAGGACAAAGGCTTGATAGGCCGCAATCACCTGGTAGTCAGACTTTGCCCGTTTACCCAGCTTGATATCGGCAGAATAGTATTGCCAATCGCCCCAGTCTGAGCGACCGGGTTCTTTGATCAACAGCTTGGGACGACTCACCAACACCGTTCCATCCGGCTGAACACTGCGAAGCACCCCATTGGCAATACGGTCGGCTCCCTGCTCCATGAGAGAGGCCGTTGCCGCAGCTCCAGCTTCCCAGTTGCGATGGGGATAGGTTGGAATCACCACTGAATGAGCGGACATCACCGCTCGCTGGTGGCTGAGACTATCTTGATGAAGCTTTTTGAGGTAATCGCTGGCTGGATCTTGACGAGTGCGATCGCCATACACATCCAGAAATGCGCGGCGATCGCAGCGCTGAAAGTTCAGCAGCAAGTTCTCTAATACAACAAACCCATCTCCTATCGGAGATGGGGCAGAGCGTAATGCAGATTGATCAGAAAAATTGGAGGGCTGGCAGACAGGCTGCATCGAAGGTTGGGGCGTAGGATTCACGGGTACACGCGGTTTAACTATCGCAGGATCGCTGGAGGTTATTTCTAACCTCTGAGGACGAGTGGGTCGGGATTGGCGAGGACTGGTCAGATGCTCCTCCTCCGGAATATATACCGTTGCAGAAGAATAGCTTGCGTCTGGGTTTACCTCTGGAGGTTAAGAGAAAATGTAACCACAATTTCTGCTTACCATCACTTAACCTGGACGTGGCTTGCCCATTGACGACCCTGAGGTTCTGTGCATTTGTTCTTTATATGACTTTAACTTGACTTTGAACATTTTGTCTGCGCACAAGCCTGAGAAACGCTAATCTGTCACACAGGTTTATCATTCAACCTCATTTATGGCGTTTTACGGTTTTGCTCATGTCTCTCTCTTCGGTGCCTTCTCGCTCTTCTCTATCCCAAATTCGAGAACAGTTCCCCGCGCTCAAGAACAAGAACTATTTCAACTTTGGAGGGCAAGGGCCTATGGCTGAGCGATCGCTCCAAGCCATTCTTCATTCCCATAGCCATCTTCAAGAAATCGGGCCATTTACCCAATCTGCAAATCGCTGGATGAACCAAGAGGCAACCGCGACACGACGGGCGATCGCCTCCACTCTAGGGGTTAATCCCAGCAGCATCACACTCACCGAAAATGTCACGGTTGGCTGCAATATCCCGCTGTGGGGCATTGATTGGAAGCCAGGGGATCACGTCATTCTGTCCGATTGCGAACATCCCGGCATCATCGCCACTCTGCTCGAACTACAAGAACGCTTCCAAATCGAACTCACCACCTGCGCTCTGATGGAAACCCTCAACCAGGGCGATCCCGTCGCGGCTATCACCCAGCACATCCGTCCTCAAACCCGCATGGTCGCGATCAGCCATATTTTGTGGAATACAGGTCAGGTGCTACCCCTCCAGGATATTGCCCGAGCTTGTCACACGAGTGCGATCGCCACTCAGCCGATTCATGTCATGGTCGATGCGGCTCAATCGGTGGGAGTGTTGCCCCTAGATTTGGGTGCGGTCGAAGTTGATTCCTATGCGTTTACAGGACACAAGTGGCTCTGCGGCGCAGCCGGATTGGGAGGACTGTACGTGCGACCTGAGATTTTCGAAACGCTGCGCCCTACCTTCATCGGCTGGCGTGGCGTGACGAAAGATGCCTGCGGCTATCCCACAGGATGGGAGCCCGATGGTAAACGGTTTGAAGTCGCCACCTC
>CAKZMO010000712.1 GCA_937128595.1 uncultured cyanobacterium
GAACGACTGCTAGACAATGATGTTGAATCGGATGCCTTTTCAGAAATTCCGACCGACACCGAGCTACTCAACTTGAGCATCAAAGACGACGGCGTTCATGTGAATTTGTCGAGTGATTTTCAGTTTGGCGGCGGCAGCGCCTCTATGACTGGGCGACTAGCTCAGGTCATCTACACCGCCTCGACTTTTGAACCCACAGCCCCCGTGTGGATTTCGCTGGATGGCGAACCGTTGGATCTGCTGGGTGGAGAAGGTTTGATCGTGGATCAGCCGATGACTCGCGCCCAGTTTGAAGAAAATTTCTCGCTCTAGTCCTAGCTCCCATCTCTATCAAACCTCAGGTCAGATTTCTGTTTTGCAGGCGGGACAATCCGTAGATTGTCCCGCTTTGATTTGTGACCTTATGGCAAAACATTTTCAGCTCGAAACATATAGCAATGCGCAGATAGGTTAGGACAAATATTGATGGAGAAGCCGCGCACCGCGCGGCTTCTCCATCGACTATTGGTTTGATATCAGCGCGTAGCACTATAAAACGATACGAACGTAGTGCCTCTCTTTGAGTTCTAATGTACTAAACTGGTTTGTAGATAATGCTTCTACAATCTGTTCTGTACAGTTTCGATACTGTGGATCAAAATGGTTCAGTACACCTTGGCTCAGTGTCCAGAAGTGACCCTTGCTGTTTCTGGCAAGGATTCGAAAAAAAATCGAGAAAAAGCAATGGATCAGCTCATCGACCTGATGGACGAAGGGCAGCTTCCCGTTGACCTTTCGGATGGGTTTAGCGCCCAAGAGCTGATCGAAGTAAACAAACAGGAGCCTCCTATGGCCACCGATGATGAAGAAGCGATTGTGCAAGCTGTGCAGGTGCTCAACAACCTCGCCAACCTCAAGCTCAAAGCGCAGGATTTGAAAGACGAAGCCTTGGAAGTGCGATCGCAAATTGACATTCTTTTCACCGATGAACCCATCTCAGCAGAGCAGGTGTCAACGCTGAAAGAGGGATTCAAAACGCTGAAGAATTTTGCCCAAGCTAATGTGCGCTATCGGTCGGGTCGGGCTGAGGCGCAAGAAGCCCGGAAGGTGCTAGACGCGGCACTGGATTCTGCGGATCGCTAGTGACTCCTGATCACGATTCTGTCATGATATCCCGATCGCCCTGCGATAAGTTTCTGAGGCTTGAGCCATGTTGCCTACCGATCTGTTGGTCAATCGCTTTTCTGGCGATGAAATTGCCCCTAAAAAGCTGGCTCTGAGTGAAGCTAATTTGGCGATCGCCCGTGAACTGATTGGCATCTTTGAAGACTATCGCGGCAGTACCCAGGGTGACCTTAACCGTCAGCTGCAAGAAATTGAAGGGGAAGAGACAGATTATCGGTTGAAACGAGGTCTGGCGCATCTTCTCCGCAGCGGCTTTAGCACCTTTGAAATTGTCAGTCCGTTGGAGCCGCAAGATCTGCGCAAGCGGGTCTTTGCCCTCGCCTCTGAGTCCGCACCGCTGCCCCAAACTCGGAATCAAACCCTAGAACGGTTAGCCCAATCCCTTAGCCACGAGCTAGGACAAGAAGTTCTCACAAGTCAGATTCAGCTAGGTCTCTATGCGGACTTAAACGAAAATCGCATTCTCACTGAGTTTGAGGCTCCTAAACCCGAGGCACTCATTCACCGCTACAATCTATCTCAAGCGCAAGGCATTTTCTACAAAGCCCACCAGATCATCATCAACGCCCACCGCAACGATCCGGGGGAATATAAGCTTCTGTTTCGCTATTTGAAGCTGTTTGGACTGATGGCCTATATTGAGGGCGATGCCGATCACGGGTTCACCATCACCATCGACGGCCCCACGAGCCTGTTCAAAACCAGTACCCGCTATGGCATTGATATTGCCAAGCTGATTCCGGCGCTGCTCCATGTGACGCGCTGGTCACTCAAGGCCGAGTTGCATATGCGCGATCGCTACAGCGACACGATCAAAATCCGCTATTTCAGCCTCGACTCCGACTGCGACTTGGTGACACACTATCCTCCCGGTAAGACCTACGACAGCATGTTGGAAGAGTCGTTTGTGGATCGGTGGCGATCGCACAAAACCGAGTGGAGACTGGAGCGCGAAGTGGATCTGATCCCCATTCCTGGCAGCGTCATGATTCCCGACTTTCGCCTGGTTCATCCCAGCGGCAAAACCTACCTACTGGAAATCGTCGGCTATTGGAGACCGGAGTATCTGCGGAAAAAGTTTTCTCAAGTTCGACAGTCTGGGCGAGATGACTTGATTCTCGCTGTTTCAGAACGGTTAAACCTGGAAAAAGCAGGGGTCAAAATTGCCGATACGCCTGCCAAAATTATCTGGTTTAAGCACAAGCTCTCGCCCAAGTCTGTGTTGCAGGTTTTGGATGGGTCTTCGTAGAGGCTCCGGTAAGGGCACGCGAACCGCCCCTACCGACACATAACTCTCATTCCGTTGTGCAGGCCAGAGCCAGATGCTGTTCTGCTGATTCTCCAATAGACACCGTGACAGAAGATTCCGATTGCGCCGCTTGAGAATAAGGACAAGCGATATAGCCTCCTGCTTGCACAAGAAAATCGTTGAAGTCGCGATCTTGCTGAGAGGGTGGAACCAGCAGCGAACCTGTGTCATCCCACTGAATCAGCGTGCCACCGCCGTTGAGACCGCTGAGCCCCCCCTCGAAAACGGCTAGTTGAGCGTTGTTGGGGTTGCGGCTGTTGGTAGAGAATACTAAACCCGCAGGCTGACCATTGAAGGAGGATTCAAGATAAAAAGCATAAGGCGTATTGGCCTCAAACTCGAATTCCGCCATGGAATTGGCCACGGTGCCGCCTCCTTGGGTAAACCCAGACTGCTGTTCTCGCAGCAGCGGAGTGCGTTCTCCAGTACCGAGGTTAACCACTCCAAACACTGACTGATACACACCATTGGAGCCTGCAAATTCAAACTCAACAATGGTGGGTGCATCAAATTCGATACCGTCGTTGCCAAAGCGTTCTTGAGCCTGGGCAGACGCAGCGAAGGGAATCGCCATGAGTGAGGCGAACAGTCCAGTCACGAGTCCTCCGATCGCCACCTTTAGAGAGCGGTGAGAAGCGCGACTGGCTAGATGACGCGAATACATTTCTTTCATAAGATTCTGCGTGGAACAAATTCAAGACAGATCAAGACAGACAACTCAAAACGGACAACAATGACCCAACAACTACCAAGGGCGATCGCGCAAAAACTGATCGAGGTCTGTGGTGGATGCCTCAATGCCAGCTAGAAACTGTCGGGTTTCTTGCAGCAGCGATTCAAACTGACGACATTGGGGACTGCTGCAATTCGTTGGTCGAGAAGAACCCCGTGCAAATCGTCGAGGCAAGGTTCGGGCGACTTCTGCCGATTCAAGACAAGCCGTGTAAGCCCGACTTAGCTGAGTCGAGAGTCGCTCGGCCTCAGCAATAGTCGCAGGATCAAGGCGATCGCCATATTCGTCAAAAAAGTCAGGGGCGACGCTGTTAAAGACGTTGGTGCCCGTAATGTCAGATTGGTTTGGAGGATTGGCGGCAACTGGACGGGCGAGGCCAACCGCAAAGAGCGTCATGGCGATCGCGCCAAGTGCAGCTAATCTAGGTCTCAATCTTCGGGATGTCGTGTTTTTCATGGATTTTTCTTTCAAGCTCTGTTTAGTCCTAGAAACTGGCTCCAAAGCCCAGCACAAATCTCGCTCCGTCGCCCGCTCCAGCAATGTCACGAACGGCAGGAGTAATGACGATGTTGCGGTTTCGAAATGGATTGATTGAAACACCGACGGCAAGATCTTGTCCCGTCCATTCCGTAATCACGCTGACGGGTTCGACAACCCGCAATGCAAGGCTGCCGAAGGGATTGACCGCAAAGTCATCATCATCGACATCATCTTCCAAACGGAACTGGCCTGTGCCTGCGCCAGCCGTGACCGCTAGGCGGCTAAAGGGTGCGTCTAAATCGTCTCGAAGTCGGAAAATCTTCGTCATCGACCCATACACGGAGTCTTCGAAGTCCCCATCCTCTTCCCCCGTGATGATGAAGCCGTTCCAGCCGATCGCCGCTGAGAAACTTTCAGAAAAGCGCCGATGCACTTTTGCGTTAAACCCTCCGGTACCAAAGCCTCGGTTGCGGCCAAAGCTACCAACGGTGTAGGACAGTTCGACTCCAACTGCTTCCCGCGAATCGCCCAAGCCAATGCCGATGCCGAGTGCCCCATCGGAGCGATTGCTGTACCGAGTTCTTTCTTGGAAGGTGCCACTGACAAAAACGGTGTTGCGATCGACGCCAAATCCAGATGGATTGGAGATCGTCAGCGCCGGAGCACTGCGGTCTGCCGGATCTTCGACGCCCGCCAGTTCTTCAATCATCTCCAGCTCAGTTTGAGCCTCATTCAGCACCCCTGGGTCGGGTACATTGACCGGAGGAGCGTCCGGTAGCGTTCCCTGCTGAGCGACGCGCTGTTGAGCCATGAGTTGAGGCTCTGGGCGCTGATTGGCAAACTCAGGAACAGGATTTGACGTAGGTGGAGAGGCGATCGCCAATGCCGTTAGCCCATATCGCACAGAGGGCGTAGTCGAGAGATCAGCTTCGACGACTGATGCGACTGGAGCTGGAGTAGCCTCAGGTGCCGTCGGTGCTCGAAGAGCAGCGGCAGAGGTCAGGATGGGGACTGAATCTAGCTCACCTTCATCTTCAAACTCTACTACTACATCTGCTGCGGTTTCAGGGGTGGCTTCGAATTCCACGGACGGGCCAGACTTTTCAAGCACAGGCTCAGGCAGCGCTACCAGTTCAACTCGATAGGCCGCCTCGTCCAATGAATAGCCCAGATCTTTATCGGCGGTGTCTGTCTCAGGAGAGTTGGGAAGAGGCTCTGGCATCGGAGTTGCTGCAGCCTGTAGTGCCCAATCTTGAACAGCTAAAGCCGCCAAGGTATAAATTGCAGTCGTATACTTTTTCATGAATACATGAATCCAATGTGCATTCTTTGTGATCCCCACATTGAGTCAAGGGGGGTGATAGGGTAGACGACCAAGACGACCAGGGAAGAGGTGAACCCATGCCCATAGAAAAATCATGTGCAGAGGTCAACAGTCCTTTGAAAACTTACTGATGAATTGTTTTTACGGCATTAACCTATTGCTACGAAGCAACTCACCCGTTTCAGGATGGTCTAGCAAGACTTCACGAACCAACCTGAATTAAGAAGAGCAAATAAGTATGGGGTGCGGATGGGAACAAAAGCGAAGGTGTATCCCAGTTTTGTATGCACAACGCACAAATTTATGCAAATTTATGTGGATGAAGATCGATTTTCTCTATAGCAATGCGCAGATAGGTTAGGACAGATATTGATGGAGAAGCCGCGCGGT
>CAKZMO010000713.1 GCA_937128595.1 uncultured cyanobacterium
TGTTTTCTCGTGCGAACTCTTGCCAGACGGGATCTCTTCGGAGTTGCCGAGCGTTTTTCACGCCATAGTGAGCAAAAAGAGCTTGTTTGTAGTCCTTGATATTCATCAGCTTTAGCTTTTTCCATACAGAATTTCTACTTACTTAATCTGTAGAAACTTGCGAAAACAGGAAAAATCCTGAATCGCTCGGTATTCTTGGATGAGGGCGATCGCACTCACAAAAAAGGTTGACCATCCTGCCTCAGTCCTCGTTATCGTTTTTATCCTCAATTATGGCTGAACAACAAGCTTGAACTCCAGGGCAACCACTTCTAAGCTGAGAAGGAAATATGCCTAAAGTGAACAGCGAGAAAAAACGAAGAGCACCACGTCTCCCGATCAAACTACTTCGAGAGGTTGCTTGACTGACCTGTTGTTGCGCCGCTGATGTTTTTGCAATTTGTGAACATTCTTGAAACCTCTGTTCAGAAAGGAAAATAGCGGTTTTCAAATCTTGCTCCACGAATAACTGCTTTACGTAATTCGAACAAGATTCAGAGTGGTGATGTAGCCTATAAGCACATGAAAATCCCTTCTTGGGAGAAAGATAACGTTGATAGATTGAGATAGCAAACACAATAAAGTTTTGTACGAGATACTGATAATTACGGCTAAAGTAGCTCATGCAAACTTTGGTACGTTGGTTCATAGAAGAAAAAATACAAGTACTTCATTAGCAACTTAGCAACACGTACTCTTTTCCATGAAAAACCACAGAATTCGGATAATCTTACGGAACTTTTACATCAATTTATTATGATGAGAAACATTAGCGGAATCTTTACTCTGAAGCAGTGCGATCGCTCAGAGTCGTTCACTCTTCATCTGTTGCCGCTTCCACAGCACGCTTCAACTCATCTGCAACTCCCAATTGAGAAGCCCAGTCGCTGAGATAGTCAAAGTCGAGAGTCTCTCGCTGCATCTTGATAATGCCGAGAACATCATTCCACTGTTTCTCAGAACGAGTATGTTTGCGCCATCGCAGCTTTTGCAACACAGCATCTTCCGCAGAGCAAAGATAAAACCCGATCGCACTCGGCTTTTGTCGCCGCTCTAGCTGAGCGCGATCAAAGGGAGTATCGGGACTGAGAATCAAATCAGCACTCTCAATCGTTTCTTGATGAACGATGTTAAGCGTAGAGTTGCGTCCTTGCTTCATATCTTCAACAGCCTGAGGCGGCACGTAAAAGCCATGCGATTCCAAGAGCGTCACAAGGGAATCGAGTTTAGCAGCAGTCACCTGAATGACCAAATCTAAGTCGCGAGTGGCTCTCGGTTCGCCGTGGATAGTGGATGCAACACCACCTGTCACATAGTAGGGAATGTCAGCTTGCTCAAAGAGAGGATGGAGGCGTTCGGCAAGACTGCCTGAATCTTGAATCCAGGTCATTTCGTTTCCAGCTAGTAGTATGTCGGGAATCCGTTGGTTAAGAATGGCAAGGGCAAAAAGATTCTTGATGCGTTGAGGTGTGATGGTGCGGCTTTGGATCCCCTTCAAACATAAAGCACGGGTCGTTCGGGTCAATTTTTGGCTTAGTCGCCAACGGCCTTTATTTCCGGCTTGCCTCAACAGTTGAAATTGGTGAATTTCAGCCGTTTTTGTGATGTCTGGCGATTGAGTGATGTACATGGCGATCGCCCTCGTAAATACTGTGTCGCACCACTATGCAGAACGAACCGATTGAGAGTGATGAGCCACCGCCGCTGTGCCGCTGTGTTCATTTCCCGCAATAAACGACTGAGCCGCGTCCCATTGGAGGAAATCTTGCAGCAGCGACTTATAGCCCATCGAGTTGGGATGTAGGCCATCAGCAGTTAAGCGCGATCGCCACCAGTCGTCTCCCCTGGACAGCCACAAATCAAAGATATCCAGGTAAGGCACCTGTCGCTCTTGGCAGGCCACTTGAGTCGCGGACTTAAAGCGACTCTGATCCGCGTGGTTGTAGTACAAACAACCCGAAAAAGGCATCTGGCTTGCGTCTACAGGAGTCATGCCGACAAACAGGACAGGGCACAGCGACCTTGCGTGGTCGATGAGCTGAACCATCTCGTATTGGAACAGGTCAAAATCAGTCATGGTGCGACCATTTGGCTTGCCCAAACGAGCCGAATCGTTGGTTCCGACCGACAAAATCAAAACATCTGGGTGTTGGTTGCGCAGTTCTCCCCGGTTGCAGAACTCAAACTCCAATCGTCGCGACACCTGCTGTACCTTATCGCCCCGGATACCGAGATTGTAGAGAACATGTCCCGGACTCCCTGGTAGCATCCAGCGTCGCCTGAGCTGATCAACCCAGCCCCCGCCATCTGGATCACCATAGCCATAAATAAGGCTGTCACCCATTGCCACCCATCGTAAAGAAGATGGCTGCGATGACACAGGCAATCTCCGCAAGGTTGATGAGGGTAGCGTTTGCATAAAATAGCTTCCTTAAATGCATGGTTCAAAACCGCCACTCAACCATACACATTCAAGCATGTTGGGTCAGCGACGATTTTTAAAGTTCGGTATTTTCAACATCAGCCCGAGGCCAAATCGGCTTCGAACATCAAATTGCAATCATAGCGATCTGCTTTTAAGGAATTCTCGGTTAAATCTAATGAACTGGGAGGCGATCGCTCTATGACTTTTCGTGAAATGTTTAGATTTCAATACTGAATAAACAGCAAAAAGGTGCTCTTGTCCAGTCAATCGTCGAGTTTAGGGGGCTCGAAAGCAGCCGGAACATGGCTGGGTAAGGTAGTATTGGGTATTGTGGCAGAGTCTTACTTATCCTGCTCTTTCCACTTCACGCTGTCATTTTTTAGGGACACCCATGGTCAAACGCCCAGCCATCGACAACACTCAGCTCATGCGTCGTGCAGAGGATTTGGTTAATGCTGCATCCAATCGCTATCGCATCACCGTGCAGGTCGCAAATCGTGCTCAGCGTCGGCGTTACGAAGAGTTCGACAGCATTGATGATCCCAAAATGAAGCCCGTAATTCGAGCAGTTATTGAAATGTCAGATGAGCTGACTCAGCCCGAAATTATTGGCGAATAGTATTGTTTGAGTCCCCAGATATATTGTGAAACTCGTTCTCTTTGAGGGTATGAGGAAATTTGTGAATCGGACATGGACTCTAGTCAGAGGGCGATCGCGCCCTTTGCGTTTCCTGTCCGTTTTTATAATGACGGTGCTTGTTTTGTGCAGCTTCTACGGATTGCCCACAAATCAGAGTTCTTGGACGGCTGAGCAGTCAGCGAACCAAACGTCTTCTGAGCAGTCTATATTTTTACTTGTCCAGACACAGCCCGCTGCGGCACAGCGCTTGCGAGCATCTGATATTGCAGAGATCGTTTATGCTCAGCATCCTGATTTGCCGCTCGAAAATAGCTATGTAGAGGGTGATTCTGGAGATGTCGATATCGACAACACCCTGATTAGTCGGTTCATTCGCTATCACTTGTACGTTGTTCGGCGGCTCCCCAACCTGCGGCTAGACTGGAAGCTCACTTTCGCTGATTATCTTGGAGCCAACGAATGGATTGTAGAGGAAGAGTATCCTGGTGCTACAAACCTGAGGCAAAATCCCAGAGATCAGGATATTACTGCGATTGGTCAACTCAACAGAGCAAAACGGGATGCTGTGATCGCAACTCTGGTCGAAATTTTCTCTAGTGAAAGTTCTCGCTTACCCGGATTCGGGTTCTAAGACAAAGCGACGAATCCCGTGGGGCAAGCCGTGGCACGAACAATCAAAAGCGGAGACGGCTGGCGCATCGGCTGGGATAACGAAGCGAATCTCTATCGCGGCCTTGTTGGAGGTACCCAATGGGCATTGGAGTTGACCCAAGCCGAGCTAGACGATTTTCGTCGGTTGGCATTGCGCCTTGATGCTGAAATTCATCAAATTGCAAAAGAGCTTATGGATTCTGAAAAGCTGACCTGTGAAGCAGAAAGTGACTTACTGTGGCTTGAAGCGTATGGATATCCGCATTCTTACAGTCTTCATCTCATGCTGTTGACTGGACGTCAGTGCGAGGGGGAATGGACAGAATCAGCCACAGGAGAACTGATTCAAGCCCTGCAAACCCTTTATGTGTTCTAAGGATATGGAGTCTAAATTTTATTTTGGCGAGACCATAAGCTGAACGTCAGAATATAGACCCTATTCAAGCGCTGCCTGATTACTCAGGAGTCCGCTGTTTTTTCGGCTCATCTTGATTGATGCCCTTCATGTGTCAGGATAAGTCTGAGTCGGACTGAAGACTCTACAACCATTTTCTGTAATTTTCTATCTCGTTCAGTTTAAACTCTTTGATTTCTTATCTGTGCTGCTTCTGGAGAACATTGCGTCGTGGAGACTGGTTCAATCGATTCCCAAATCCCCGCTGACTCAGCGCTAACGGGCTATTCTGAGTTTGATAGCGCATTCGAACGTGGTCTTGAAGGCCGTCGTCGAAAGGCTGCGATCGCCCTTTTCCTGATTTGGTGCATTACCATTTTGCTGCATCTCATTCCAGGAGGAGAGATCGTTATTTTGGGTCTAGCTACCTTGATGGGAAGCCACTTCCTGCGGTTGCTGATGAAACGGAGTCCTCAAAATCCACCACAACTGAATCCAGCAAGACTTATGTCTTCGAGGGAGGCGATCGCCTCAGAGGAACCCTTACCTTACATTTCTCTGTTAGTTGCAGCCAAAAACGAAGAGGCAGTGATCACGTCTTTGGTCAATGAGCTATGCACCTTAGACTATCCAAGCCACCGTTATGAACTTTGGGTGATTGACGACCACAGCACCGACCAAACGCCTGTACTTCTTGAACGCCTATCGCAAAAATATGCAAACTTGAGGGTGTTGCGCCGAGCAGCTGATGCTGGAGGCGGTAAGTCAGGGGCACTCAACGACGTATGGCCTCTGACTGAGGGCGATATTATTGCAGTTTTCGATGCGGATGCCCAAGTGCCCAACGACTTGCTGATGCGAGTGATTCCTCTCTTTGAGCAAGAAAGAGTAGGAGCCGTTCAAGTGAGGAAAGAGACCGTTAATGCCTCTGAAAATATTTGGACTCGCAATCAGTCTATTGAAATGATTCTAGACAGCCATTTACAACAGCAGCGAATTGCGATGGGTGGCATTGGCGAATTGAGAGGCAACGGTCAATTTATCCGGCGTGCGGCTCTCAAGCAATGTCAGGGCTGGAATGAACAAACCATCACGGATGATTTGGACATGACGCTGAGGCTCCATCTCAATCAGTGGAAGATCGACTTTTTGTTCGTTCCCTCAGTTGGAGAGGAAGGGGTAACGACGGCGATCGCCCTCTGGCATCAGCGCAACCGTTGGGCAGAAGGTGGCTATCAACGCTATCTCGACTACTGGCGACTGCTGGTGCAAAACAGACTTGGGATACGCAAGACCTATGATTTGCTGATGTTTTGCCTGATGCAGTACATCTTTCCCACGGCTGCTTTGCCCGACCTGCTGATGTCAGTGATTCGAAGCCGTCTTCCCATCTTTACCCCCGTCACGAGTGTCACGCTGCTTTTTTCCTTTACCAGCATGATTGTCGGCATTCGGCGCATGAATCGTCGGCGCGTGATTGCCCAAGTTGCAACGGCTCAGGGCGAAACTCTCTCCTATCCTCGTCAACAAGATCTGGCTTCTTTTGATGGCGATCGCTCGAACAGGAGTCGCCCGTCGTTGCTAAGAGGGTTTCGCGATGTTGCTT
>CAKZMO010000714.1 GCA_937128595.1 uncultured cyanobacterium
ACCCGCGACCGCTCGATTACGAATCGAGTGCTCTACCACTGAGCCACATCGGCGCAAACAGCCTCTCAGTATAGCGGCATCGCCTGCCATCGCTGATTCAACCGAGAATCTAGTGTCTCACATCAGCAACTTTGCCGCTTAGCCATGATGCACTCGCAATATTCGGACGGACTCACCCGCAGCAACCTGCTTTTTTCCAATCGGAACGACGGCTAAAGCGTTCATTCCAGACAGGTTAATCAAATTTCCAGAACTGTGTCCACCCGTTGCGAGAGAAAACTCATAGGCTCCGTCGATATATTGCACCGTTCCCCAGAGATAGGTTTCACGCTGCCCACCAGATCTCAAATCATGGCGCGATCGCCCCTGAATCCACTTCAGCGTCCACGGCTCTGGTATGCCTGACAGTTTTTGCAATGCGAGTTGTGCAAACCGCCAAAAGCTAACCATTGCGGAAACAGGATTACCCGGAAGTCCAAAGTAAAGAACAGGAAACGATTTCGATGATCCCGAAGATTCTGACTCTGAAGAAGCTTGAGTCAAAACCGCGCCTGTCTCATCCGAACGGCTCAATGTTGCGACGGTTAGGGGCTTGCCGGGTTTAACAGCGACCGAGCGAACATGAATCGTTGCTCCCAACTCTGCCAAAATTCGATCGACATAATCGTAGTCACCAACAGAAACTCCGCCAGAGGATAGAATCATGTCAGCTTGAGATGCTGCATGGGCGATCGCCTTCTTCAATGCCTCTGGGGTATCTTCAACAATGCCGCAACAGATTGGTTCTGCCCCAGCTTCCTCCAAAAGAGCCGCCAAAGCATATTGATTAGAGTCCACAATTTGCCCTGGTTGCAGTGGCTGGTGAGGCGATACCAACTCGCTTCCGGTTGATAAGATCGCCACCTTAGGACGACGAAAAACTGGGATTTGAACACACTGAGCCGCTGCCAGCACCGCAACTTCCGTCGCAGAGATCATCGTCCCTGCGGCCAGAAGTGTTTGCCCAGCCTCGTAGAACGCAGCGCGATGACGGACGAACGCTTCAGACTTCGGCGAAGAAAGGATGGTGACGCGATCGCCATCGCGCTGAGCCTCCTCCTGGATCACAATCGTGTCTGCCCCGGCTGGCATCACTGCTCCCGTCAAGATTCTAGAAGCCTGCCCAATTCCAACCTCTCGTTGGGGCTGATAGCCCGCAGGAATTTCTTCCACAATTTCTAAAACAGCAGGAGCTTCAGCACTACAGGATTGAACATCTTCAAACCGAACCGCATAGCCATCCATTGCGGAATTGTCCCAGTGAGGGAAATCAAGCTGGCTCACAATATCTGTCGCCAAAATTCGGCCACAAGCCTTTTCTAAAGAAACCTGTTCCACGTCCGCAGCCTTCTGTCCTGTGAACGGTTGAACGCATCTGAGAATAATCGCTTCAGCGTCGTCGGGCTGAAGTAAGGAAGAACCACTCATAACCAAAATCGTATGTTCTGTAAGATTTCCAGAGTCTGTTTCTCAAACTCAGTGTCGAAGCCTGCGTCTAATCACGCCTGCTCAGTCCTTGCGCGCCATAGATCCTTAACGAAAAGACGCTGTTGCCGCCCACGAGTCTCGCAATCAAGGCTCTACCAGATTACCACCGCCATCTTGCAGCAGGTTAAAGTCTTGTGTGATAATTGGAAATTGTGTTTGCTAGTCAACCTAGCTTCACATTTGCTCAATATCATCTTCAACAGGTAGCGTTAAACCTATGGCTAAGGGTATCCGAGTCATTATTACGCTGGAATGTACCGAGTGTCGGACAAATGCCAGCAAGCGATCGCCAGGGGTGTCTCGATACACCACCACAAAAAATCGCCGCAACACCACAGGACGACTAGAGCTGAAAAAGTTCTGTACCCACTGCAATAGTCACACTGTGCACAAGGAAATCAAATAGTTTCCTTCGTCTAAGCTCTTTTCCAAGTCTGGGTTTCATCCGTCGTGAACCCAATTAGATGTCATCACACGAAGAAGTAGAATTTCGAAATCTGACCATCTGAGAGAGCTACTTATGCAAGCGTTCTAACAGCGTTGAGAGCGTGGATTCACCTTCCGTACGATGCTTTTTTCTAATCTAGCTTTTATCGAAAAGGCGAATCTGTACAACGCTTGCATCAGTAGAAAAAAGACCTAAGCTCACCCACTCAGCACTGTCTTTCTCTTTGGAGTAAACACTCCTGGTCAATCTTTGGGGTTTCTTCAATGAATGACATCAACGTTCATGGCTGATGCCAAAGCCTTAATTAAGAGCGCTGCGAGTTCTGTCTCACCGAGTTTTTTCCAACATTTGTCACTCGGTTCTTTTTTATCTTCCAGCTCCCATGCAGGAGCATTCAGAGGTTTACCTAATTTACTGATATGGCTTACTTCCGTCGTCGACTTTCTCCGATCAATCCGAAAGAACCCATCGACTACAAAGATGTGGAATTACTGCGCAAGTTCATCACTGAGCGCGGAAAAATTTTGCCTCGCCGGATCACAGGTCTAACAGCTAAGCAGCAACGCGACTTGACGACTGCCGTAAAGCGCGCACGGATGCTGGCACTCTTGCCGTTTATCAACCGCGAAGGTTAATTTCTGGAGCATGTCTCCGATCTAACCAGAAAGTATCACCGCCCTTAAACCCTACGCTGCCCGCAGATTGGGTCGAGTCAGGGTTTAAGGCCATGGTACTATTTCAAACCTCCTCCCCCTAATCAATCGAACCTCTTCTCCGGAATTACTTCTCGGCCTTAATCACTACTTCGTGTCGATTAAGGAATCACGATCCCGATACGCTTGCTTTTACTAGCTTGTCTTTGCAAGGTTGATAGGTTTTGAGAGCCGCAGACTGAGAAGCACGATCAAGCGGTGTCAAGCAGTTGTGCTCGACCTATTCGCTTCATTGAAAACTTTGTTCTGAGCGTCTTCATGGAAAAAGGCACCCTAGTTGAATTTCAATCTCAGGGCGATCGCCAGCTTGCGGTGATTGATCGGCCTGACGGGAAGAAAAACTTCATCGCGATCGCCAGTGATGGACGCAAACATTCACTGCATCCTCGCCAAATTACATACACTGTTGTTGGCAACTCCTACAAACCATCAGAGATTGAAGAGCTAGTAAAGGCTGCAAAAGAATACATCGATCCAGACTCTTTGGAAGTCGCTTGGGAGTTAGTGACCGAAGAAGGAGGCTCCGTCACGCCTCAATCTTTGGCAGAACTGTTGTTTTCTGCGACATCGGCTGTTCCCTGCTATGCAGCGCATTGTCTGCTAGCGGATGACAAAGTATTCTTCAAACAAAAGGGCGATCGCTACGAACCTCGTCCTGCAAGTCAAGTCGCTGATCTTCAGCATCAAATCACAGCAGAAGCTCAACGTCGTCACGAGTGGGAAGCATTCCTCGAACGGGCTCAACAAGCCCTAGCAGGAGAACCAATAGAATGGCAAGAGAGCGATCGCTCTCGTTTGGACGCATTAGAACGATATGCCGCATCAGGGGCTGACGCACCCGGCAACGCAGCTGCGACAGAAATTTTGGGCGCTCTTCATCGTCCTACGACAGGGCAAGGAGCCTTTCAACTTCTTGTTGATCTGGGTCTTTGGAGCCTTCACGAAAATCTATTCCTCAAACAGCGGCAAGTTCCAAATCGGTTTTCGGAGAAAGTTTTAGATATGGCGAACCGTCTTCTCGACAATCCGCCACCCGACAACTCTTACGACGATCGCCTCGACCTGACGCACCTCAAAGTCTGCACCATCGATGATGAGAGCACTCAAGAGATTGACGACGGCCTCAGCATCGAGTTTTTAGAAGACGGTCGCCAAAAAATTTGGATTCATATCGCTGATCCGACTCGCTGGATTCAGCCTGGTGATCCCATCGATCTGGAAGCCCGCCGCCGCTCGACAACCATCTATTTGCCAACTGGCATGGTTCCGATGTTTCCAACTGAATTGGCGACAGGATCAATGAGCTTGGTTCAAGGCAACGTTTGCTGTGCGCTAAGTTTCGGCGTTGTGCTCACAGATGAAGGAGCCATCGACACCTACACCATTTGCCCTAGCCTAATTCGTCCGACCTATCGCCTCACGTACGAAGATGTAGATGAGCTGTTGCAACTGGACGTAGAGGCAGAACCCGAACTAAGAGCGATCGCCAACTGGGCAAAAAAACGTCTAACTTGGCGGCAATCCCAAGGCTCAATCAGCATTCAGATGCCAGAGTCGCAAATCAAAGTCCGAGACGACGAGATCATCATCAGCGTTCTCGAAAGTTCTCAGGCTCGTCAAACGGTCGCTGAGATGATGATTCTTGCCGGAGAAGTGACCGGACGCTACGGCCAAGAACATGAGTTGCCGCTTCCTTATCGTGGCCAGCCCCAACCAGAGCTACCGTCCGAAGAAGAGTTGATGATATTGCCTGCTGGTCCCGTTCGAGAGTGCGCGATTCGCCGCTGCATGCCTCGTAGCGAAATGGGGTCAACTCCCTTACGACACGCAGGATTAGGGCTGAATTACTATACCCAGGTGACTTCACCGATTCGTCGCTATAACGATCTCATTACCCATTTTCAGCTCAAGGCGCATTTGCGGGGTGATGAATTACCGTTCGCCTCTGAAGTTCTACAAGAACTCGTTCAAGCCGTCACAACAACAGCCTACGAAGGCACGTTAGTAGAGCGGCAAACCAACCGTTACTGGGGCTTGGAATTTCTCAAGCGCCAAGAAGACCAAGTCTGGCAAGGTTTAATGCTGCGCTGGCTGCGCGAGCACGAAAATCTTGGGTTGGTCTTACTTGAAGAGTTAGGGTTGGAACTCCCTATCCGGCTCAACCATCCAGTTGAATTGGGCGATCGCCTCGATCTCAAAGTGACCTACGCAGATCCTCGCCAAGATATCATTCAGTTCGCTGCATTGAGCGAACCCGCCGCATAGAAGCTTCCCAACGGTTCAACGAGTCGATTGCAGAAAAGCCTTTCAA
Source organism: uncultured cyanobacterium (assembly GCA_937128595.1). Taxonomy (GTDB): domain Bacteria; phylum Cyanobacteriota; class Cyanobacteriia; order CAKZMO01; family CAKZMO01; genus CAKZMO01. The sequence goes on from CAKZMO010000714.1 coordinate 5,000, forward strand.
CCAATCGTCAGCTCAAGGATAAACGGCCGTCAGCATCAGATACTCATTTTTCAGCTATCTGAGAACGAAAGAACTTTGGTGCATGCGAGCTATAGCAATGCGCAGATAGGTTAGGACAGATACTAATGGAGAAGCCGCGCGGTGCGCGGCTTCTCCATTAACTATTGGTTT
>CAKZMO010000715.1 GCA_937128595.1 uncultured cyanobacterium
TTCTTCCTGGTAATAACGATAATTTGGGATGCGGTCACGATGCCGCTCTAGATAACCACAGAAGCGACGTGTCGCTTCCGACCCGGTCACTTCAAACGCATTCATCGCAGCGTCCACTTGTCCCTGCCAGAGAAAGCTGCGAGCGGTTTCTAGTTCTTCCGTAGTGGCCGAGACTTGATGCAAATTTTCATAAGATGAAACCAATCGAGGATCTCGTGACGTTGAGCGTCGTTGCCAATCTGGCTATAGACACCCCAAACCCCATCATGACCATCGCCCAGGCAGTCCACCATCTGGGCTAAGGGGAGGCCATTGGCCCACTTGATCAGGTGCTCGTTGTCTTTGAACCAGGCCATTCCCTGATGCTGCTTACCCAAGTTCAAGGCTTTATATTCGCGCCACTCAGCCGATTCCCCCGGCGGCGTGCGCAGGCGAATCATACCGCCATTGAGGCTCATTTGTTCGACCGAGACCTTACTAGTCGGCAGCTCGAAGTCATGCCATGCTTCCAGACGCTGCTGCGTTTTGGTACGCACCCGTCGTCCCGTTTGAATGTCCACTTCATCAGCGGCTTGGGCGTAGAAGACAATCGCACTCAGGCGTAAGCAACAGAGCTCTAAGTACGGGCTGATCTGTTGCCGGGGACGGAGACCGAGTTGTTTAGCCTGTTCACTACTGAGGGATAGCTGGCCCAGAATGCTCTCTAGCTGGCAGGGATATCCTCCGTTGGTGCCGGTAACGGTTTGGCAAAAAACTCCCCAATGACTGGCGCGACGTGTTCTTTCACTTGAGAGCGCACCGTGGATTCAATGGCTCCCAAATTCGCCATCGGCTGCTTTTGTTCGCAGGCTTCCTGGTACAGCAGTTCTGCGATGCGTTGACTGCACTGTAAGAGTTCTTGGCGTTCCGCTGGAGTCATGAGGGCACCCATCAAACTATAGCTACAGCCCTACTCTGATTTTTCTCCCCAGAAAGTGACCTGCTCCCGTCTGACCACTCTGCCTCACTGGGTAATCGATAGGCACGTTTGGTGCGTGTGGCTAGGCGGCTACAAAACTTCACCGCTTCAAACCAATTCACCTGCTCCACAGGTAGCCGCTCTCCCTTAAACTTAGACGGGTCTGCATTAAGGTCAATTTTGACCTTTGGGAAGCTCGCCACAATGCGCCACTGTTCTTGAGTCACCGGATAGCGCCCCATAAAAAAGGTTGGTACCTCTACCTCATTTTGCGGCCCTTCTTCATCATCTCGCTCAAGCTCATCTTCTGGGGAGCCCATCATGAAGCGTCCACCCCGAATTAGCACCATCTCCAAATCGACGCCTTCGTCCAAAGGCTCTAAATACTTCTGGTTACTCTGCTTCTGAATACGAATAACTGGAGTAGGCATGACAACGATTCCAACGTCTGCGCTAAAACATAACGGCGTGCCGACCAATCTACAACCGCGAATTAAAAAGACACCCCTTCATAAAGAAGCTCCACCAAACACTCAAAATCCACGCTTTCTAAGCGAATCGTATCACCTGCCTGATATGCCGTATAAAGCCAAAACCGCCCCTCTCTTCGGCGATACAGCTCGGCATTGAGATCCGTCGAGCTAATCAGAAGGTACTCTTCCAAACTAGACAACATTCGGTATTCTTTGAATTTCTCTCCTCGATCCAAGGCTTCCGTTCCTGGGGAAAGAACCTCGACAATCAGCTTAGGAGAGCTGATCGCATCAATGGCTTCCCTATCGCGCTCATCGCAACTAACAACCAGATCGGGATAGCGGTAGATAGTAGAAGAGATATTGACTTTGGCATCTGCAATGTTGATGCGGCAGCCCTGAGCACGGATAGTAGATCGCAGTGCAGTGAGCAGGTTAATT
>CAKZMO010000716.1 GCA_937128595.1 uncultured cyanobacterium
ATCATTCCACTGCAGATTGAACAACGCATCTACATTCTGCAAATACATCGCCAATCGCTCTAAACCATAGGTGATCTCAATGGAAACCGGCCGACAGTCAATCCCGCCGCACTGCTGAAAATAGGTGAACTGCGTCACCTCCATCCCGTCTAGCCAGACTTCCCAGCCAACGCCCCATGCCCCAACCGCAGCGTCTTCCCAGTTATCCTCCACAAACCGAATGTCGTGGTCTTCTGGCTTGATGCCTAACGCTTGTAGCGACTCCAGATAGACATCCTGAATATTCTCTGGCGAGGGTTTAATTAACACCTGGTACTGGTAGTAGTGCTGCACCCGATTTGGGTTCTCGCCATACCGTCCATCCGACGGCCGCCGACAGGGTTCTACATAAGCCACTGCCCACGGTTCTGGCCCGATCGCCCTCAAAAACGTATGCGGACTCTTGGTTCCTGCACCCTTTTCCGTATCGTAGGGCTGAACCACTAAACAACCGCGATCGCTCCAAAACTCATTTAGCGTCGCAATCACCGTTTGAAAATTCACCAGAACACCTCCCTCACAGACTGCTTACCCTATTCTCTCCCATCACCTGGAATGTGCAGAATGACTGAAGCAAATCTCTAGCCTTACTGTTGCAATAGCCATTTGGATCAGAAGAAGGCGTTTTCGCGGGACAGTTCAGCCACCCCGTAAAAACGCCCTAAGCTCAAAACGTCTTCCACTATCTGCTCAGCACTACGAAGCGGTCATGGGCGTTCATAGAAAAGCGCAATAGTGCGGTGAGTCAGGACAATCTCATTGGTTATCATCCATCTCGGCTAGTAGCGATCGAGATGTAAACAACACAATTCTTGAGTGCAGCATTTGCCAAACACAGAAAAATGCTCTCAAACCCAAGCACTTCATGGCTTTGACTCAAGAACAGCTAAGCATCTAGACCAACAAATCTAGGAAAAAGTCTCAGACTTTTCCAGAAAAAACAGGCTGACAATGGCGAATAATCGCTGAAAGCATTGCATAGAAGGGGATTCAGGACTTTTGTCGAATTTGTTGACAAAGCCGAATTATTCTCGCTATATTAGTCAAGCGCCTGAAGGGAAGGCAAACGA
>CAKZMO010000717.1 GCA_937128595.1 uncultured cyanobacterium
GCCGGTGGTTCCGCAGGTGGTTCGGCCGGTGGTTCGGCCGGTGGTTCGGCCGGTGGTTCGGCTGGAGGCTCTGCGGGCGGTTCTGCCGGTGGTTCCGCAGGCGGTTCCGCAGGCGGTTCTGCCGGTGGCTCGATAATGATGCCTCCACCGAACAACTTATCGCTTCCTTCCCCAGCGTTGACCTGTTGGAAGCGCCCTAAAAAGCCCAAAGAATTATCTTGAAACCCTGATACAAAAGAACCCTCGACAGCACTAGCCGTCAGATTCTGTCCTGTCAGCAAGAAACTAACGACATCGGTTTGCCCCTGAGGAAGAGCACCGTTCGCATTTCCGCCCAAAAAGTTGAGGTTATCTGCGACGGCAACGTTAAACGAACCAAATGGCGGGGCTGAAACCTTCTTAAACATCCCAGGAGCAGCAAAGAATGTGCCCGGAACAAGTGAGCTTGAGGAGACGTCTACCTCTGAGGGTAAGTCAAACGCAAAACCTGTGAATTTTGATTCTGTCGCACCTGCACCAAATATAGTAGAGCCTGTTGTGTTCGTGAGACTCAGGGTTAAACGAACACGGCTATTTTCTTGTGCAAAATCAAAGTCTATCCTTCCTGAAGCACCAGTGGCGATCGCATTCACAGCGTTGCCATCGTTAGCTGATGTGCTACCTGAACCAATAATTAGAGAAAATGCTTCTGCTGGGAAAGCCATCAGCAGAGGAGCAATCGTAGCTCCCACTCCTAATACCGCTGAATTTAACAAGAGAGTCTTAATTTTTTGCACCATAGTCGTCAGTCTCCGAACACAAGATTAATTCTGACTTGGAGAGGGCTTACCCAAGGTTAAAGATACGCTCCTGCTAAGACATTCATATGATGCTGAGCGAGGATTAGTCTACCAATGCGTCAATAATTCACAGTTGCTTTAAATTTAGCGCCCAAAACTAGCCTGGATTAAGAATAGCGATCGCCCCAGAACGAACGATTTGAGTCATCGTTGATCACATTCGCCATGAATACTTGAGTGAAGTGCTGACAGGCGTGAACGAGGAGGCACTATCTTTCGCCTGCGGCCTCCAATCTAAACTCTAGACTCAATGGCGATCGAATCAAGTAGAGATATCTGGAGGTATGACTTACAGAGTTGGCCTGTGGAAATTTTCAGAGAAAGCCAAGATATCTTGTAACCTATTATACAAAAAACCGTGAAAGATTTTTGTGTAGATCCTGAGGAGAATTTTTAAGGCTTTACTTAGAAGAAATCATCTCCCAGGTTTGTGCGCCTCTCAGCAGTCTTTGGAATAGTCTAAACAAGGGAACTTTAGCAAACCCGAAAACTGAAGTTTACACCGCAAGGAATACGAAGTATTGAGAAACATGGCAATTGCAACCTGCCTATTACTGGCAGTCGAGTCAAGTAAGTATAACAACACAGTGCTGCCAAAGGTTTTCAAAAGTCATGCGTAAAAACAACATAAATTTTTCACCAGATGAGTTGAGAGCCCATTGGCACTAGAGAGATTACACAACAGTCCTTCTTTTTTACGTGGCTGCGATTTTTAGGCAACAATAAGGAAGGCCGACGCAGCGTCCCCGGACAACACATTTATCAACATTTATCAATGGTTGTAGTGCGAGCGTCCTGTTTCTCCTGGTGGAGAGGCGTTGCCAACGCAGGCAAGATGCCTGCACTGCACATGCAAACTAGGATGCTCCCACAAGGTCAACGTCCAATCAAAAATCATCCCAAAAAAGATGCTGATCAATCAGCAGGAGAGCAGGGATTTTAGAGGGATTGAGTTAGTGACTGCCTTTTCTTTGACTCAGAAGAGTTTGACCATTGCGGTTACGGCACCTCAAGCGTCACAACAAATCCAGAAAACAGCTAGTCATCATATTCTCGACACTCTGGAGCATCAGGATATTGTCGACAATATTCTTCTAACGCATTGCGCGAGGCCGTTGCAGATTGGTTCATCTGATGGGAGGCTTCGGCTTGCAGTTCTTCTACAACGTCCCATGCTGCTGCTGCTGCGGGAGAGCTGGCTCCTTTTTCGTCAGACACGCGACGGGCTTCGGATCGAGCCACTTCAATTTGGTCTTCGATGTACAGCTTCTTGGGATTAGTGACAAAATCGCTGCGCCGCAAGATATCGGTAATAGAAATAATCCCCAGCAGTTCTCCTTCGATGACTGGAGCGCGGCGAATGCCAGTTTGGGCAAACAACCGTGCCACATATTCAACACCCAAGTCTGGATTAATTACGACACAGGGCTTCGTCATAATTTCATAAACTCGCATGGCATTAGGATTGCGGCCATACGCAGCTACTTTGTAAACAATGTCTGTCTCTGTAACAATGCCGTAGGCATCAGCGGCACTACGACGGTCAACGATGAGCGATCGCAAATCTTTTGATTTCATAATCTCAACGGCTTCTGCGACTGTTGCAGAACCACTGATAGTGACGACATCGCGGGTCATAATATCTCGTGCGCGCATCATCATTAAATCGTTCTCTCCGTTCTGAATAGGTCTACGCTCAATACAACGGCCATCGAAATGACAAGTCCTCACTTTATTACCCAGAACCCCTCGACGTATAGGCTTCTAAACAATACTTGTGAAAAACAATACTTGTGAAAATAGTTGAGAATCTGAGTTGTCAGTTTACGCAGATGAGAACTGATAGAGATGAGGACTGATGGGGCGATCGCCCCGGCAAATCTGACCATTCCAAAGCTCGACCATTCATTGTTATGCTGGAGTAGAGCTTTACGGAACTTTACATCGTTTCTTTACTCCCTTCTTCTTATGAGATGCATTATCAATCGCCGAGCCCAGTTTTCAGCGAGCCATCGTTATTGGCTGCCTGAGCTAAGCGATGAAGAAAATATCCAGAGATTTGGGTTGTGCACTCGTGCACCCGGTCATGGGCACAACTACGTTCTCTACGTGTCGATGGAAGGAGAGCTTGACGAATACGGCATGGTACTCAACCTGTCTGATGTCAAACAAGTCATTAAACGAGAAGTGACCAATCCACTCGACTTCTCTTATCTCAATGAAGCATGGCCTGAGTTTCAGGAGACACTACCAACCACTGAAAACTTAGCGCGGGTCATATGGAAACGACTTTCTCCTCATCTTCCCCTCGTCCGCATCCAGCTTTTTGAACATCCTGAACTTTGGGCCGACTACGAAGGACAAGACATGAACGCTTATCTCACCATCAGCACCCATTTCAGTGCTGCTCATCGCCTAGCCTTGCCGACGCTAACCTTGGAGCAAAACTCTGAGATTTATGGCAAGTGTGCACGAGTCAACGGTCACGGACACAACTATCACTTAGAAGTTACCGTAATGGGCGAAATGGACGATCGCACAGGCATGATTGCTGACTTAGGCGATCTTCAGCAAGCAATCGATGAGTATGTTGTTGAGCCGTTTGACCATACCTTCCTCAACAAAGACATTTCCTATTTTGAGAAGATTGTGCCAACAGCTGAAAATATTGCCGTTCACATTCGCGATTTGCTTGAGCAGCCTATCCGCGAAGCTGGGGCAACCCTTTACAAAGTGAAGCTGATTGAGAGTCCTAACAACTCTTGCGAAGTCTATGGCAAAGCTATAGAGGCATCAATGCCCAGAGCTATGAGCGAACCTGCCGTGACCGCAGTGTAGAAAAAGATTAGTGCCCTGGCACAGCACTTAATCAATCTGAGTTCTTGGGTCTTCCCTCCTATTCTTCAGCACAGCAGTCAATAAGAGACTCATCTGTCAGCTCATCGCGCTGTACAGAAAGTAGCTCCAGTAGCTCATCCCAAGCGGCTTCGATATCGGTGCGATCGCCAGCCCCTTGGATCAAGGCATCTCCTAAAATAGAGAGTGCATCATACCAAATGAGCTGATCGGCATAGTAGCGGCTCACCTCTACGGGTGACATTTGCATCTGCTGATCTGGGGAAAGAGCCGTATCAGTTGCCAATCGCTCGCTCCACGCACCCACAGATAAAGGAAAACCCATCTCTCCTGGCTGCCCGACACATCTTATTTCGTAGTCAGAGCCTCTAGTGCTGTAGGTTGCGGTTGAGCTTGCGAAACCCAACACAGTCAGATTTTCACAGCATTGTTGGGTTTCCTTACGTCACCACACCCTACGAATTTGGCTCATTTCAGGAGATGTGTCAGGCAATCAGCCCATCTCTCTAGATCGTTGCAATACACTTGCACGTATAGCTGTAGCTATATCATTCGTAGCTGGTTCCGACCTGAAATTCAACGGATGACGGTAACTCAATTCTATGGATTCCGACCGCTTGAATCGATAGGCGAGCTTTATGAATGAAACTGTCGTTATGGAAAGAAGAATCTGATAGCGCTTGTTAAGAGCCATCCCAGGCTGAAACATAGGTTCTAATCAGCATCAGTGCTCAATATGCTCGCTGGAGACGCACCCACTGTCCTTGTTCTCAACCTATCTATTGCTCAATCCTACAACCGACAGAGCATGGACTGACTTCAATGCCTCTATTATGATCTGACGCCCTGTTTCTGGATGCCCAGATGAGATCTGCCTTTCGGAAAAGATCCCGACAACTCGGCCCAGTCACTTGCAGCAATTTGAGAAAACATAACAATAAGCCTTCAACCAGGTAAGAACCGACAAGAGCAGCACTTCTATCCCCCACTGACGGGGGGAATCAGCACGACTTCATCGCCGTCTTGTAATTCCGTATCCGGCTCTACGAACTGAAGATTGATGCCAAAACGGGTGAGACTGCGCCATCGCTCTAGCTGAGGGCGATCGCGAATAAGGCGATCGCACACGTCTGCGACTGTTGAGCCTTTGGGCAAAGTCAGCTCCAGCTCAGGTTGCTGATAGGCTTCTTGGTAAGCAGCAAAAAGCTTTAGCGTGATCGTGACTGATTCGAGAGATGAAGAAGGTGGGGACATGGGGCTGCTCGTGAAGACGTGAACAGGGGTAGGCATTGTTCCAACTGACGGTCGTGATGCAGATCGGGCGATCGCCAAACACCAATTCGTCGGAAACTCATGAGGCATCATACTAAAAGTTGCCCTATGATTTTCATCAGTATGGCAGCTTCATCTCCCGTATCCCTTCCCCAATCTCTTGATTCTCACCCGTGATTCTCACCCAGTTCGCACAGAACTTTACTCAGACTATTGCAATTCCGATTGCTCAGCCCCCTCTGTGTCCATCGTGATCCCCATGCTCAATGAAGCTACGGTGCTGGAGCGGACTCTGGGTCTAGTCGGTGCATTATGTCCGCCACCACACGAGGTGATTCTTGTGGATGGTGGCAGTGGCGATGAGACGATGGCGATCGCCACAAAATCCTGTTCCACGACGTTAGCCACAATTCCGACCCAGCTTCTCCACACGACATCTCCGGGTCGAGGAATTCAGATGAATCAAGGAGCAAAAGCTGCGACTGGAGACGTGCTCTGCTTTCTCCATGCTGATACCCTCGTGCCCGATGACTTGCTGGCTGTGATTGAGGAAACGTTGGGCGATCGCCACTGTGTTGGGGGCGGGTTCATTTCCTTAATGGCTGGAAAAACCAACGTTCGCTGGGGCATCACGCTTCATAACGTGCTGAAAACCTACTACGCTCCCCTGTTGTTTCGGCCTCACCAGTTTTTCCAGGGACTGCGTATTATGTTTGGCGATCAGGCGATGTTCTGTCGTCGTCATGCCTTTTGGGTTTGTGGTGGCTTTGATGAGTCTTTGCCGCTGATGGAAGATGCTGATTTGTGTCGTCGCCTCTATCGTCAGGGACGGTTACGACTGGTGAATCGAACCGTGCAGGTAAGCGATCGCCGTGTAGCAAAGCTTGGCGTTCTCAAAGCCAACTGGATTTATTTCTATATTGGCTTCCTCTGGGGACTCGGCGTATCTGCCCAGTATCTGAAGAAATTCTACGACGATATTCGCTGACGATATTCGCGAAGCAATGCTTTAAGGGCAGTCCCTATTCCTTCCTTGACCTAAGTGCGGGATAAGGCTGGAAGGCAACTGTCTTGGCCTGACTGTGATCGAGACTACTGAGTAGGAAGCACATGATGGTCAATTGCCACCAAAGGTTTCTTCGGTTGATGGCAGTAGGCAATCAACCCACAGACAATATTGACAAAACAACGGAAATTAGTTGCTTTCTTGACCCAAAGGATCAAGCTTCAGCTTTATTCATGGGGAAAATATAGAGCAGCCCAGACAACAACGTGAAAATGACCGCTATCCAGAATGCGATGAGGCTAGGCAATATCCAAGCAGAGGATAGGGGAGCGATGAGTAGTGCGATCGCCACGATCTGCGAGACCGTTTTTAGCTTGCCGAATATATTTGCCCCAGAAATAGTGGTCTGGTTGACTCTCCAACCTGAAATAAACAGTTCTCTAGCGATAATTAGAAACACGCCCCAAGCAGGCAGCTGACCGAGTCCTACCAAAATCAACAGGGGCGCAGCGACCATTAGCTTATCAACCAGCGGATCGAGAATCTTCCCCAAATCGGTGACTTGGTTGAGACGGCGGGCAAGGTAGCCATCTAGCCAGTCAGTGGAAGCAATAACGATAAAAATAGCTAGAGCCACCCATCGACTCTGGGCTGTGGGGTCATACAAGACCCAAAATAGAATTGGAATACCCAATAACCGTGACAACGTTACCAGGTTAGGAAGACCGAGAATAGTGGGGCGATCGCCAGTGTCGGACATCATAGAACTTACCGAGGTCAGTACAGCCGGGGCGTTAGCTTTAAGCTAAGCAAGCTCACTGTATCAAATCCTCTCAACCAAAGTCCTCTGACATTCGATGCAGATTTAGACCGCTAGACGGCTCCTTCGCGCTTGAGGACAACCCAAACCGTCTTCACAATTAACTGGATGTCATACAAGACCGACCACTTCTGCTGGTAAGCAAAGTCCATCTTGACAATGTCTTCAAAGTCTTGGACATTGGATCGTCCATTGGCTTGCCATTCGCCTGTGATACCAGGCTTGACGGGCAGTCGATTCCAGTGGTGGGGCTGATATCGCTCGACCTCGTCTAAGGTAGGAGGCCGAGTTCCAACCAAGCTCATATCACCCATCAGAACATTCCAAAACTGGGGAAGCTCGTCCAAGCTTGTCTTGCGCAAAAACCGACCCACGCGGGTCACTCGAGGATCATTGTCATTTTTGAATACTAGACCTTTTGCCTGATTGGAAACCAAGTGCTTAATTTGGTCAGCATTGGTCACCATCGAGCGAAATTTCCAAACTTTGAAGGTACGCCCTGCTAACCCGCACCGAGTTTGGCTATAGAAAAGAGGGCCTGGATTATCCAGTGAGTTGGCGATCGCCACAGCAATAGCGACAGGCAAAGCAATAGCCAAACCAACCAGCGCCCCCAAAATATCGATACAGCGTTTTACGACACAAACTGATGAGCAGTGAGCCCAACCAGCCTGGTTGAACAAGGACGTGGCCCCAGATGGCAACAATATATTAAGAGAATTAGGAGAGTTAGATGCAGACAACAGGTTTCACCCTTAGCCTTCAACCGTGAGCATGTACAGGAAATAAAGCCGTTTGAGGGACTCATGTTTAAAATTCGTGTTTAAAGTTTGTATACGAGTCCGTCTTATTCCGTAAATATACGAATGAATCTGGGCGAATGCTGATCCCTCGACAACAGTTTGCCTAAACTTCTTACAAAGCTAGCTTTTATAAAGTTTTGATGTAGCTAGCCAAAAGGTAGAAGACGAGAAATAAAGAGAAATCATCGTCTCAGCAAGCATTTCAGGGTATGGCGCTACACGCTGATATAAAACCAATAGTTGATGGAGAAGCCGCGCGGTGCGCGGCTTCTCCATCAATATCTGTCCTAACCTATTTGCGCATTGCTATATTAAACATCGAAGAAAAATCAATCCTGAGGAAGTGAGTATTTACTCCTTAGGTTACGAGTTGCCGCGCTTAAACCAAAGCCCCCTTATGCAAAAACTGCTTTTGCAGCGCATGCACCAATAGCATCGGTTAAATTACGGATTTTTTTTTGCTACGCTCCTGGCTGAGGGATCGTAATATCTAACTTGGTTACGGAGTCGTTCGCAGTAAGAGCCGACAGCGGTGGATTCATCGAATCGGGATTGCCCACGACTAACGTAACCAGCTTCTCAGGCTGAAGATGCTCTTGAGCCGCTCGTTGAATGTCTGCGGCGGTGGTTGCCTCAACATCTTGACGGTACTGAAAGATAAAGTCCTCTGGATAACCATAGAACTCATATGTGATGAGTCGTGAGATCATCTGACTCGGATCTTGAAAGTTAAAGACAAAGGAATTGATGACGCTGTCTTTTGCTTGGGTCAGTTCTTCCTCTGTAATCGGTGATTCACGGATTTTGTCGATCTCGGACTTGGTTGATGCGACAAAAGGAACCGTTGTTTCTGAACGAGTTTCTCCTCCGGCGATAAACACTCCGGGATAGTCGTAGGCCGCAGACCAAAATGCGTAGGCACTATAGGCCAGACCTTGGCGCGATCGCACCTCATTCATCAGACGCCCCGACAGTCCATTCATCACTTGGTTCATGACAGTCAAAGCAGCATAGTCCGGATCATTCCGAGTTCCTGCCAAATGCCCCATCAAAACGGAGCTTTGTGTGAGCTGAGGCTGCTCAATCAAAAACACACCACCCTCACGAGCTTGATACACCTCATCCAACCGGATCTCTGAATCAGGCACAGGAGAAGCTTCCCAGTCTCCTAAGGCATTACTGATGAGCGATCGCACAGCCGCAGAGTCAAAATCACCATAGATCCCCAAAATCATATTGTTGGGCTGGAAATAGCGATCGTGAAAAGCGACAACGTCGTCGCGGGAGATATTCTCTAACGTGCTGTATTCCACCGTCCGAGCGTATGGGCTTTCACTTCCGTAGATGAGCTTGTAAAATTCCCGTCGAGCAATATCACTAGGACTGTCGTTTCGCCGAGCAATTGAGCCAGCCAGCTGTCGTTCGATTAAGGCCAGCTTGTCTTCTGGAAAACGCGGCTGACGAACGACATCTACAAACCGCTCAAACACATCCGTCAGGTCTTCGGAAAGGGAACTGAAACTGGCACTGCCCGACGCTGTACCGATGCTAGTTTCAATCGATGCTGCACGCTGTTCGAGAAACTGATTCAGTTGATCAGCAGAAAATTCAACGCTGCCTCCTAGCCTCATGCCATCGCCCGTGACATTAGCTAATCCAACCTCTTCGTTAGAAACTAAGCGATCGCCCGTATGCACCGTCACAGAACCACCCACCAAGGGCAGCTCATGGTTTTCCATCAAATACACCACCAAACCATTATCTAGCTCATACCGCTCATAGTCAGGCACCGTTACCTCAGGCAAAGGAGGAAACTCTAGTTCGGTATAGTGCAACGCTTGCTCTGCGAGGGCAGGTTTCCAGCTCCAGCCTGCGACGATAAGACAACAAGTGGCGATCGCCAACAGTCCCCGATAGCAGAATCGCTGAATAGAACGGTTTTTCCAGAAGGAAAATTCAAAGATGGACGTTGACTGCCGCATGGTCGAGGAAAACTCCGAATGTAAAGGGTGAACCCGAGCGAACCCGAATGGTTGTAGGAATCAGTAGTGGAATAAATGAGTGAAGAAGAGCAACGCGAGAGACCCGCAAAATCTCAGCAGACGCAAGCTACGATTCTGGCGGTGCTGCCGATAGAATCTTGCCTACGGTGCGCTTTTCTGGACTGAACGTGGACTGAGCGACCCGCAAGACATCTTCAGGCTGAATCGCTTCAATCTTCTTCAGCTCTTCAAATAGATTTTGCCAGCTTCCTGTCTTCGCTTCATATTCAGGCAAGAGACTCGCCATGCCCTGATTTGAATTGAGCGTGCGAAGCAAGCTGGCTTTCCACTGGGTTTTGACTCGGTTTAGCTCTTGGTCAGAGACAAGCTCAGTTCGAAGACGTTCGAGTTCCGTGGCGATCGCCGTTTCTACTTCATCAACAGAATGTCCCGGAGCGGTTAGAGCATAAAGCAGAATCAAATTCTCATAGCGATTGCCTGGAAAGTCGTTAAAGCACTGGGCATTAAGAGCAATTTGCTGCTTCTCAACCAGGGATTGATATAGGCGAGAAGTCCGCCCATCGGCCAAAATCGAAGTAATGACTTGATGCGTCAAATAGTCAGAACTATCAACTGAGGGCATGTGGTATCCCTCAAAATACCAAGGCTGAGACGGTAATCGCAAAACGATTTCACGAGGCTCCTCTTGTTCCGGCTCATCCGGTGCAACACGAGTGACGCTCTCGCCCGGACTATAGCGACCAAAGTAAGTTTCAGCCAAACTTCGGACGTCTTGAGCATCCACATCGCCTACCACAGCGAGAGTCATATGGTTAGGAGTGTAGTAACGATCAAAGAACTCTTGGATATCTTGCCGCGTTATCGTCTGCAAATCCGACTCATATCCAATGATGGGACGCCGATAAGGATGCTCCGTAAACGCTGTAGACAAGAACTCCTCGATCATTTTGCCAACAGGGGAGTTGTCGACCCGCATTCTGCGCTCTTCCAGAATGACGGCCTTCTCCTCATAAAATTCTCGAAAAACGGGATCCAAAAAGCGCTCTGACTCTACTGACATCCACAGCTCTAGCTTGTTAGAAGGAAAACTGTAGAAATAGCGCGTTGCATCTGCGGAGGTTGTCGCGTTGAGACCGACTCCACCCGCCTGATCCACAATCAACGCATATTGATTTTGAATGACATAGTTGCTTGCCTTTTCTTGAACCTCATCAAACCTAGCCTGAAGTTCTTGTAAGGCTTCTTCATCGCCATCGGCGCGGGCTACCTGGATTTGCTCAAACAGTTCATCTAGAATCTCAAGCTGCTCTTTTTCAGCTTCGTAGTTTCTTGTTCCGATCTTCGGCGTTCCCTTAAACGCAAGGTGCTCCAAATAGTGAGCTGCGCCAGTTTTACCATCTTCTTCATCGACCCCCCCGACGTTGACATAGGTCATGAAAGAAATCACCGGTGCTTGGTGACGCTCCATGACAATGAAGGTCATGCCGTTATCTAAGGTGAATTCGGTGATCTGCCCGATCGCTCGGTCAATGTATGGCTGTAGGTCGGCTGAGCGTTGGCTTGCCTGGGCGTAGTCCATATCGCCCTGTGAATCGTCTACAGACTGAGGCGAACTGTCTTGAACAAGAGCCAGTCTGTCTGGTGAGTTCATATCTTGGGCAGCAGCAACCGGAGCCACCCCACCCAAAATCCCCAGAAACAAGACACTACAAAGGCCAGTCATCGTCCACGACAGCAAACTCCGACGCCAGTTCCAAACAATAGAAGCAAAGGAAGACGGAAGGAATTCGCAGCGAATCTTTGGAGAGTTAGACATTATGATTTGAGCGCGTGCCAAGTCGAAAGGTGAAGTAGAGCAGGATGAACTCATGAATGCTGACATCTATGGAGCAAGGTTAAGCAGGTTCAGGGGTGAACTCAATCAGAACGGAATTTCGAACTTTAACTTTAGAGAATAGAAATTCAGTTGTTGATTCAGAATCTCAGGATCAAAGCCCCCAAACATACAATGCCGCAAGACGAGCGAAACCAGATCCCAGCATAGACATTTTTTTGGGAAATGGCATTCTTGGCGACAGCCATGAGCTGAGATTGCAGCATCGAGCCTGCTAGAAAACATCGCCTTTTCAACATTAGAAGTCACTAGGGGCGATCGCTTTAGATGGACGCTCTCGCCCATTCACCAACACGAAGCTGATGTCTAGAAACAAGAAATCCTCAGATTTCAGATCCTAAGTCTCTGAAAAATTTATACTGAACAAATCTGCCCCCAGTACGCCTATCTACAGAAAATAGAAAGTTGTTTCCAACCTTTTTACCTCCAACCGCCCAACAGCTTACCGAAGCAACATCCATTGATCTAGCGCAGAAAATTCAACAGCGGGCGATCGCCACTTCCCTGAGTGCCAATCCCATCCTCACAACCTATGTCCACCAAGGAGAAGACCTTCAGCGAGAGGACACTCCACCAGTGCTGATGCTGCACGGATTCGATAGTTCTGTCATGGAATATCGCCGCTTGCTTCCTCGCCTTGCGCAGCACTATGAGACTTGGGCTGTTGATCTATTGGGATTCGGGCTGACACAGCGTCCTGTTGACGTGTCATTTAGCGCCGCTGACATCAAGCAACATTTGTATGCAACCTGGAAAGAACTCATTCAGCAGCCCGTTATCCTGGTTGGAGCATCAATGGGCGGAGCCGCAGCAATGGACTTTGCCGCAACCTACCCCGACTGGGTCAAGGCACTGATTTTGCTTGACAGTGCTGGAGCAGGAAAAGGCCCAAACATGGGACGATTTCTGATTCCTCCAATGGGGTATCTAGCAGCCGAATTTTTGCGCAATCCCAACGTTAGAAAGGGCATTAGCAAGTCGGCTTACTCGAATAAGTCCCTAGCCACAGCAGATGCAGCCTGTTGTGCTGCATTGCACTTGGCCTCTTCAGACTGGAGTCGTGCAATGATCGCTTTCACCCGCAGCGGCGGCTACAACGTTTTGACGTGGCAGCAGATTGAGACAATCCAGGCTCCAACGCTGATTTTGTGGGGAACACAAGACCAAATTCTTGGTACAGCGGTAGCCAGTCAGATCGAGCAGCACATTTCCTCTAGCAAGCTGATTTGGATTGACGACTGCGGTCACGTTCCTCATCTCGAAAAGCCAGAACGGGTTACTCAACACATTCGTTCGTTTCTATCTCAATCTCTCTAAAGATACCGATTCGTTTCAAGGTTTCTCCGCAGCAAACATCAAGAAACCAGTATTGTTGCCGTAGATCTAACCCCGCCTCAAATGTCAAGGTATGAAATAGTGCTTCGGTTGGGGAAAAAGTCGTTCACCTCAATCCAGGTTAGATTCTTACGAATCTAACAGCACATCCGTTTTCCCATTAATTTTTCCCATTAATAATTACCTCATCAGCTGCCATCAATCTCTTCATTCCTGAAACACATCGTTTACTGACATTTTTATTCTGTCGTTCGATCTGAACTTTGAAGCAAGCGTAAAAAGATGTATTGATGGTTAAAACTCTCTTCACTAGTTGGGAGAAAACGCTTGGTTATTCGAGAGCTTGTTTAGTTTGGACAATTTTATGCGTCATTGCTGGTATTTGACATGTCTCAAGACTTGAGTGGCGAGAGTGAAGATACGTCTTCTCCTTCGATCTCTTCCCATGAAATTCTCTCTTCGTTGGAGACAGCAACGTGGGCGATCGCCCTACCGATGGGTGAGTTTGTTTATGCCAACGCTGCGATCGAATCCCTGATCGGCCACACCGCTCATGACTTAGTAAACAATCAACGAACTTGGGACACGCTGATTCATTCTGAAGACGTTGTGCCCATACGCCAGCAATTTAGTGAACTCCGTCCGGGCGATCGCACAGCATTCGAGTGTCGCATCAGCCGTGAAGATGGGCGGATTCAAGCGGTTGTAGGACAGGCTGTTTTGATCGGTGATGCCCAGTCAACCCCAATCAGAATTCAAGGGTTCATGTCGGCGAGAGAGCTAGTGGCTCCTCTGCAAGACAAAGACGAACCGACTCCAGAAATTCTTCAACACGATCATCAGTTTCGCAGTATTTTTGAGCAAACCTCGGTCGGAGTTGTTCGGCTTGATGCCGCAGGTCGCTACCAAGAGGTCAATCCCTGCTTTTGCAAGATGGTGGGCTATTCCGCTCGCGAGCTGTTGCAAATGACCGTGTCCGATCTGACTCATCCCGACGACCTCGCCTCCAGCTCATTGTTTCAGTTCAAAGAGCAACACACCCAAGAACCGTATACTCCAAAGAGCTTGGCAGAAGGGCTAACTCAAGAAGTGCGCTACGTTTGCAAAAACGAGCAAGTTCTCTGGGTCAAGGTCGTAACGTCGGCACTGCAAGACACCGAGCATCGGCGAACTCTATCTCCAGCAGTGCGTTGCGATGCTGGCTATATCGCTCTCATTTGGGATATTGGCGATCGCAAACGTGCCGAGCAGTCCTTGCGTCAATCTCAGGAGATGCTGCGCCTTGTCATCGACAACATTCCTCAACGCATTTTTTGGAAAGATACCAATCTCGTATACCTCGGCTGTAATCAACGCCAAGCCGAGTGGGCTGGACTCAATTCACCTAAAGACATCGTAGGTAAGACGGATTATGAATTGTCCTGGCCTGCCAAAGCTTCAAAGTATTACCGTGATCACGATCGCCGGGTGATTGCGAGTCGCGAGGCTGAATATTACATGTCGGAAATCGAGTGTCATCCCAATGGACAAGCATTTCTTCTAGAAGTAAGCAAAATTCCGCTACATGATTCAGAAGGACAGATTGTTGGCCTTTTAGGAACGATTGATGACATCACGGAGAGAAAGAGAGCTGAGACAGATCTGATTCAAAAAACAGCCGAGTTGCAAGCCGTTTTTGCTGCTCTCCCTGATATCTTCTTCCGGATTGCCGCTGATGGCACCTATCTCGATTGCAGAGCTCAAAATCCTAATGACTTGTTGTTTTCTCCTGGACAGCTTCTTGGAAAGCGAGTTCAAGACATCTTACCTCGTCCTCTTGGCAAAGGCATGTGGCAAGGCATTCAAGTCACGATTCGAACTCAGAGTCTCACTGTACTCGAACACGCGATTGAGATGCCGCAGGGGCTTGAATACTTCGAGGCTCGTATTGTGCCTTATCAAGATGATGAAGTGTTGGTGCTTATACGAAATGAGACTCGGCGGAAACAGGCAGAACAAGCTCTTGTTCTCTCAGAGAGGCGCTTTCAGCGTTTGGCCGAGAACCTACCTGGTGTCATTTATCAATATCTCCAACCCATCGATTCTGAACCCGGATGGTTCAGATATCTGAGTCCTAGCGTGCGACGACTGTACGGGCTGCCCCCTCAGCAGATGCTGGCAGAAAATCGCAGCATGCGCGAAATGGTGCATCCAGAAGACTGGCCTCATGTCCACGAGAGCTTGCACCAAGCAGCGGCAACACTATCACCCTGGCGTGCAGAATGGCGCATTGAAACTGCTAGTCATAAAGAGCAGAAATGGATTCAAAGTATCGCTCGGCCTGAGCGACAGCCGGATGGATCAGTGCTGTGGGATGGCATTTTACTTGACATCACCGATCGCAAACGATTTGAGACTATGCTCCAAACCCAAGCCCACCGAGAGCAGGCTCTCAATCAGGTGATTCAGGCGATTCGCGAGTCTCTTGACCTCGGTACGATTTTCTCCACAGCCGCTTCTCAGACTGCCGAGCTACTCGATGCATGGCGAGTTTGCATTATTCGCCATGCCCCAGAGCGCCAAACCTGGCAGTTTGTGATGGACTACTCGCTCCATCAGCAAGGGACAAATCTGGTGGGCTCCGACATGCGCGACAGCGATCGCCATCTCTTCAGTCGCCTCAAGCAGGGCAATAGTCTGCAAATATCCGCTCAGCAGCTCCGTCGCATCACTAATGAAGATTGCCGTCAGATTGTGGAAGAAGCCCAAGGTCATTGGTTGATCGTGCCTCTGATGGTTGCAGGGAAACCAACGTCGGAAATGCCAACTCGCTCTCAAGTAGTTCGGTTCCAAGAGCCTCCCTATGTGTGGGGTTGCCTCTGTTTGGTATCACCACAGCCCCATCTTCGCTGGCAAGAAGCTGATTACAATTTGGCACAAGTCATCGCCAATCAATTGGCGATCGCCATCCAACAGTCAGAACTGTATCACCGCATTCGCCTGTTTACAGTGGAGCTTGAGCATCAGGTACAGCAGCGAACCGTGGATTTGGAATATGCTCTTTCGGTGGAAGCGTTGCTGAAGCGCATTATCGACGACGTTCGTGACAGTCTGGACGAGGAGCGGATTTTGCAAACGGTGGCTAGTGAACTGGCGACTACTCTAGTCCTTGACTGCTGCAACATAGCACTATACGACCTAGATGCAGGCGTCGCTCATATTCGTCAAGAGCACACAACCATCGATCTTCCCTCACTTCAGGGATATGCCGAGCCTTTCGACAAGCGCCCCGAAGCCTATCCCCAACTGCTGGCGGGTCAGATGGTTTATCACTCCCATATCGAATCTGATCCCTTATTCCTGGGATACAAACCAACTCTATTGTGCTATCCCATTGTGATTGAAGGAGAAGTGTTGGGGGATCTGTGGCTCTATCGCCCTCAATATGCGGCATTTAGCACGATTGAACTGCGTTTGGTCGAAAAAATCGTCAGTCAGTGTGCGATCGCCATGCGACAGGCACGCCTCTATCGAGCTGAGCAAGTGCAAGTACAGGAGCTAGAACGACTGGGTCAGCTCAAAGACGACTTTCTCTGCACCATATCTCATGAATTGCGAACGCCCATTGCGGGAATTCATATGGCAACGCAAATGCTAGAACTTCACCTTTCCCAAGTTCAAGGGCGAGAGCAAGCACTGCCAGAGCCAATCGACCAATGCCTCAAGATGCTGCGCGACGGGGCAGAGCAAGAAATGGCTCTGGTCAATGATTTGCTCGATCTCCAGCACCTTCGCGCAGGCACTCATCCTCTAGAAGTGAGTCAGATTGACGTGCAAACGTGGTTGCCTCACCTGATCGAGGCCATTGACTTTCAAATGCAAGCCCACGGTCAAACCTTGCAGCTAGAGCTATCGGAGAATCTACCTCTGATTTATTCCGATCGAGCAGGTCTCCAGCGCATCTTGCTCGAATTGCTCAACAATGCCGGAAAATATACTCCGTCAGGCGAGACGATTTCCCTACGGACAGCGTTTACTGAACACCAGATTCAGTTTGAGATTCGCAACACCGGAATCGAAATTCCACTAAAGGAACTCCCGTTCGTTTTCGATCAGTTTCACCGAGTGCCCAAAGCAGATCGATGGCAACATGGTGGTCTTGGACTTGGATTGGCACTTGTACAGGAATGGGCTCGTCACTTACAGGGCAAAATCTCGGTGGCGAGCGATCGCAACGAAACTCGCTTCACCCTGACGATTCCTGTCGAATACTGCACGGCAGACGTTTAGCGGATGTCCCTGTCTAAACATCGAGCGAAAGGGAAAGACGAGCGGTAGAGTAAGAAGGGCACGACTGCAACCGTTTTCCTCTGGTCTAATTTTTTGGGCTAACTTTCTTTCAACACTATGACTTCCGAGGCTTCTACTACACCATCGATCGGCATCATTATGGGAAGCGACTCCGACCTTCCTACCATGCAAGGGGCGATCGCCATTTGCGAAGATTTTCAAGTGAGTTACGAAGTGGCGATCGTGTCAGCCCACCGCACTCCTGAGCGGATGATGGAGTATGCCACCTCTGCCCACCAGAGAGGACTCAAAGTCATCATTGCGGGAGCCGGGGGCGCTGCTCACCTACCAGGCATGGTTGCGGCGATGACTCCACTGCCCGTGATTGGAGTTCCGGTACAGACGCGAACCCTCCAGGGAATCGATTCTCTCTACTCTATCGTGCAGATGCCAGGAGGCATTCCAGTGGCAACCGTCGCCATTGGTAATGCTAAAAATGCGGGCTTGCTCGCCGTCCAAGTGCTAGCATCCCACGATGCCGAACTGCTGGAGCAAGTGCAAGCTTATCGCCAAGAACTGAAGGATATGGTGATGAGCAAACAGCGCAACCTCGACCACCAAGGATATAAAACCTATCTAGACACAATGAAATCATCATGAGTACCCAGATCGCCTCTCCCAAAGCTGTCTTCGATCAGGCTTCACATTAGACTGACGATACGTTGACGTTGTTCTTGACATCTTGCCCCAGACATCGGGGCCTAGAACAGAGTCACCCAGCAGCAGCAATCTTTTTCATGCATTGCTGACCGTCAGAGTACAGCAATCTTTTGTTCTCAAGTCAAGGCGGTTGTTCTCAAAACTAGGCGGTTGATCTGGGGCAGAGTCAAATAATTGTGTCTCAACCTATTCAAAAAGCGTTATCGCTTAACTTTTTAGCAACTCCCTGTTCAGCAAACCAATCAGCAAAATTATTGACATAACTATGAGTGTTGACGCGATCGCCTCCTTTTCTCTACCTTTGCTTTCCAACTTGACGGCAATACTCCCCTCCAGCCTTGCTCTAGCTTTTAACGAGCCAACGATCGAAGGCAAAATTGCTCAATTTGTCTTGGTGCTCTGCGTCTCTTTAAGCGTGGCTACCCTATCCCGCACCTTGCCGTGGTTTCGTCAGATTCCTTATACGCTGTTGCTCGTCATCGTGGGACTGGCATTGGCAGTCGTCAATGTGCGCCTCGTGACCCTATCGCCTGACTTGATCTTGCTGATATTTCTGCCACCCCTGTTGTTCGAAGCAGGCTGGAATCTGGAATGGAAGCATCTCAAAGAAAATATTATTCCGATTCTCCTCTACGCCATCTTCGGTGTCGTCATTTCAGTTTTAGGCATTGCGTTTGGCTTAGATAAGTTAGCGGGGCTATCTCTTGGCACTGCGCTGCTCATTGGCGCAAGTTTATCTGCCACCGATCCGGTATCGGTGATTGCCCTATTTCGGGAACTCGGCGTCAGCAGAAGGCTCACGACCTTGATGGAAGGCGAGAGCTTGTTCAACGATGGAGTCGCCGTTGTTGCCTTTAGCCTGCTGATTGGGATCGCGATGGGCACCGAGGAATGGTCGCTGCCTGTGGCGCTGGTTCAATTTTCGGCGTTTGTTGGCATTGGCATCGGTGTCAGCAGCATGATTGGATTTGGCATTTCTTATATCACGCAGCGATTTGATTTGCCCTCGGTCGAACAATCTCTCACCCTAGTCGCCGCTTATGGAGCTTACATCCTGTCCGAAGAGTTAGGCGGTTCGGGTGTCATCGCTGTTGTCACTGTGGGATTGATTTTAGGCAACTTTGGCTCTCGCATTGGGATGAATCCCCGGACTCGCCTGATTGTGTCGGAGTTTTGGGAATTTACAGCATTTCTGGTCAACTCCGTTGTCTTTCTACTGATTGGTGATCAGGTGCGGTTTGACAGCTTAGTTTCTAACTTGCCTGTTGTAGGCGTTGCTATTTTCACGGTGTTGCTCACTCGGCTGATCGGCATTTTTGGGCTAGGAGCATTGAGTAATGCGATCGCCAATTCCAACCTTGATGTGCCGACTCGAACCGTGCTGTGGTGGGGTGGACTGCGGGGTTCTGTCTCCGTTGCTCTAGCCCTGAGCGTGCCCGATAGTTACGCAGAAAAAGAAGTCATTATCGCCACAGTATTTGGAGTTATGCTCTTTACTCTGCTTTTTCAAGGCATGACCACAAAGCCGTTGCTCGAAAAGCTCGAACTGCTCGGAAAGCAACCTGTGAAGCAACAATATATGGAGGCGATCGCTCGTCGAGTCGCCCTCAATCGAGTCCTTGATCATTTGGCCGAAGTGGCAGACCGCCGAGAGATCGAGCCTGACTATTACAAGTATCAACAAGCATTAGTCAAAGGCCAGCTCGACTCCGTCCAAGAGGAAATCCAGACCCTTCAGAATAGAAATCCAGAATTTGGAGAGCTAATCTCCGAGCAGCTTAAGGAAGAAATGGTTGCCATCGAGTCAGACACATACGCCGAGTTTATTCGGATGGGGCGTTTGCAAGATAGTCTTTCACCCGTGCTGCGAGAAGCCCTCGTAGAAGCGAGCGATCGCCGACATGAGTAGTCGCTCTCCTTCGACCATGAGACCTGTGTATTTTCTGGTTCCTGGCACCAGCAGCAAATTTGGCGGCGGTGGACTGTGGGCAGAACTCGCTGTTGTCAAACTGGTGCAGCAAATTTGCGACGCGCAAATTGTCACCTATGAACAACGGGAGCCAGACACTCTCTTTCTCGACGATGTGCTTCAGTCTGCCGATGGCGATCGCCAAATTTTCGTCATGAGCTGGGGCTTCCACGTCCCCAAGCTAATGAAAAAGTTGCGCGGATTCCACGCAGTCTATCGCGCCCATAGTGCAGGCTACCGTTTTAGCCTTCCTCCAGAAATTCCGATTCTGGCCGTCAGCCACAACACCCTGGGCTATTGGGGACAGCAATCGATTAACAGCCTGCTCTACTATCTGCCCAACCTCATTGGAGAAGAATTTCACAACCAGAATTTGCCCCGTGATATTGACGTGCTGGTGCAAACTCGGAAGTCTTCCACCTATTTGCTGAATCAACTTGTGCCTGAGCTTCAGAAGCACTGCGCTGTAAAGGTGCTCGATCGCTACGTCGATGATCTCATCGGGCTGTTTAACCGCACTAAGATCTATCTCTACGACTCGGCAGAATATTGGGGGCAATACGGCGTCAGTGAAGGATTTGGATTGCCGCCGATGGAGGCGATGGCCTGCGGCTGTCAGGTCTTTTCTAGCGTCAACGGAGCATTAGCCGATTATTTAGATCCAGGGATCAACTGCCATAAAATTGCGGCCTATTCCACCGAGTTTGATGTGCAGAGAATCCTTGCCCAGGTCAATGACCCCGAAGTAGAACCCGTGCCCGATTCCTTCTTTGAGCCATATCGGGCTGCTGCGCTGCTGCCGCGACTGCGCGTCATTTTGACAGAACTCAACTACTTTTTCGACCACCAGCGATCGCACACAGCTAACATTCCTGCGTTGACACCATCCCGACGGACACAGCTTTTGCTCAAGCGAGTCCAAAAAAAACTCCAACGATCCTGAGCATTCTGGGCGATCGCCCTCAAACTTTTCCCTCCAGACACTTTAGGGATCTCCTCACCTGGATTTTGGCAATCCAAACTCAGCCAAAAAAATGGAATCGTTGACCAGGTGTAGCCATCAGTGCGGTTATAAAACGTTCAGGTTGTCCGGATTTGCGACTTTAACGATGCTAAAGATCAGCTGAGGCACCACAAAAGATCAGCTACAGTAAAAATATTGAACTTCGAATCAAACGGGTGTGTCTCTATCAAAGACCCTTCATCTACCATGTCTCGGTCACACACCATGATCACGCTCCCTTCGCCCCCTTCAAACACCCAAACAACCTACAGCCACCCAGCATCCACCTCAACGCCCAAGCTTCGAATTCAGGCTCTTTGGAGTCGGGCTTCAAGCGCTCAGCGGCAGGATTGTCTTTCCTCTCCTGTCGTTTTAGAAACTCTGCGATCGCACCCTCCTCAAAGCTTTGGGCGAGTCTGGGCAGATTTTCTAGATCGCCGTGGGTTAAGTTCCACGCCGACAGAAGCTCGATGCCAGCAGCTTCTCAACGGCATTCATATTCTCACGAGCTACGGAACTGATCCCATCGGCCAAGCTGAAGTGCAAGCATTTTTACTAGGAACTCGATTTCGCTGGTTGAACCAACAGTTGGCGATCGCGCTCTTCCGCCCTCTTCTACTCAAAAGCCGCTGGATAGAAAAGCAGACAGTTGATATTACCGCTGAGCCTGTGTTTCAGCGGCTGCTAAACGCCTATCGACGAGGCCGAAAATCCGTTATCAATCTCCAGACATGGCAGCCGGAGATGCTTCTGGACTTGCCACTTGCTGTCGTGCAGCGATGGTTTCAGGTTTAGCCCGATCGATCTCCAGCCTTGCAGTCAGGTTTAGTGATGACCGGACACATCAGAATTCGGATCACCAAAACTCCTATAGTGCTACGCGCTGATATAAAACCAATAGTTGACGGAGAAGCCGCGCGGTGCGCGGCTTCTCCGTCAATATCTGTCCTAACCTATCTGCGCGTTGCTATACACACTGACTCGCGAATTGAAAGGAACGAGTAGAAAGGTGAGGCGCTTGCCCTAGAATGTCTGTAGCGCCATCGGGGGCGCTATTGGCTACCTACTCATTTCTCTTCATCAGGTTAGAAAAACAAGCTGTGGCTCAAACCTACCAAGCTCAAATTTTTGTGACTCTGCGTCCGTCTGTCCTCGATCCTGCTGGCACGGCGGTACAGTCTGGACTGCATCAGCTCGGCTTTCCGACGGTCGAGCACGTCCGCATTGGCAAATATGTAGAACTCACGCTCGAAGCTGCAAGCGAGTCTGAGGCAAAGACCCAGCTCGATAAAATGTGTGACCAGCTTTTGGCAAACCCTGTTGTTGAAAACTATCGGTTTGAGCTAACGCCTGGAGATGCCTCATGAACGTTGGAATTATTGTATTTCCTGGGTCAAACTGCGATCGCGACGCCGAAATGGTCATTCGAGATTTGCTGAAGCTGCCCGTGCGCCTAGTCTGGCATCAGGAAAAAGACCTATCGGATCTGGACTTGATCATCGTGCCAGGGGGATTTAGCTATGGCGACTATCTGCGCTGTGGGGCGATCGCCCAGTTTTCGCCTGCGATGGCTGCAACCATTCACCACGCAGAACAAGGCAAGCTTGTCTTAGGCATTTGCAACGGCTTTCAGGTTCTAACTGAGATTGGGTTACTGCCGGGGGCACTGATGCGCAACCGTGACCTGCATTTCATCTGCGATCGCGTCTCTCTGCGAGTCGAGCGCACGGACTTGCCTTGGACTCAGGAGTACGCAACCAAAAAAGTCATCACCATCCCCATCGCCCACGGAGAAGGCTGCTACTACGCTGATGCAGAAGTCTTGAAGGAGATGGAAGCTCACAATCAGGTCGTCTTTCGCTACTGCGATTCTACCGGAACCGTCGATGAAGCCAGCAATCCCAACGGCTCTCTCAACAACATCGCAGGGATTTGCAATCGACAGGGCAACGTGTTGGGCATGATGCCCCACCCCGAACGAGCGTCTGATCCCATGCTTGGCCTAACGGACGGTATCCACTTATTTCAAGGTCTCATGAAAAAAGTGGCGATCGCCCATTGAGTCTGATTGAAGACAGTAGCGCCGAAACCGCAGAGACTGAGAGAACCAACCTGTCGCATCAGGACAATGACCGTTGTCTGAGCGGAACAACATTATCTGCGCTCATCTGCGATATAGCAATGCGCTGATATAAAACCAATAGTTTATGGAGAAGCCGCGCACCGCGCGGCTTCTCCATAAATATCTGTCCTAACCTATCTGCGCATTGCTATATCGCT
>CAKZMO010000718.1 GCA_937128595.1 uncultured cyanobacterium
CTAGAAGTGCGATCGCCACACCTCACAGGCTTCTTAATACTAGAGGGATGTCACCTCTAGCTTTACAAATTCAGCTCCCCAAAAAGCAGGTTCAGACAAAAAGTTTGAGCTGAAAATCAAATCCATTAAATCAATCGACCAATCGTCTCTAACCCTCGACGAAATTTCGACCACTCCAAAATCACCTCGTCTCGCCAACTTCAAGAGACAAGGCTAGGTCTCAGATGGATGTTATTCGTCATCACCTTCGTGAGGCTCAGTCTCACCATCCGTAGGCATAGAAGTATGAATGCCGACAATAGAAGCTCCCATTCGGGTAAGGCGCTGCATTTCCTCGTTCATACGATTGTAAGGAACTGTGATGAAGACATTTCCACTACGTCGAACCTGATATTTGTTGAGTTTCGAAGGCTGAATTCCCTTCACCTCGTAAATAAAAACACGATTGCTGGCAGACGAATCCGCTGGATTTGTCAAAGCCGCTTGACCGTTCATAGTCATGACTTTTTCCTCCTATCTCCTGCTTGTGAATTCGTTTAGCGATTTCAAGATACCAATTACCCGATGCGCAAGCCTAGAAAATGCGCACCGAGCGCTTGCTACGTTTAACAAATGACCAAGAGTTACATGGCTCGCTAGAACTTTCTAGTTATGCCAGAACTCCTCCCCACATTACAGAGAGGGGCCCTGACACAGACTCCACAGCCGCTATCCGCTTTAGCATCGTCGAGTCAATAGAACTCTAGTAAAATTAGTCATTCGAACGGTTAGCGAACATCTTATAAAATCGCTCTTACTGAGCAACTGTAATGCTCGCAACTTTTCCGCCCAGACGATTGATTTGCTGGAGGGTACTCGAAAGCTGATTGTAAGGCACAATGAATTCTCGGCTACTGCGACGCACCCGAGGGTAGCGAGGCAAAGAAATACCAGAAACCTCAATGCGATACAGGCGATCGCCCGTTCCCGTGGTGGGACGGCCAAACGCGCGATTTGGCATGGTGCCTTTGTCAGAAGGTCGATAGGCAAAGCTGCTGTCGTTTGACGAAGGAGCTACCACAGCAGAGGCGCTGTTTTTTGCTAGTTCCGCCGCTAACCGAGAATCTGACCCTTCGAGCTGAGCGCGATCGCTGTTCGCATAGCCGCGATACAGACGAAACATGCGTGCAAAGCCCACCGTCTTCTGCCCTGTTTGAGTCGAGAAACCCAAATAGTAGGGCACAATTGAGTCGCCAAAGCTTGACTCATATTCGACTGAATCGATGTAAGAATCGATATCCGCCTCGAATCCCTCATTCTGGTAGCGATCGAGATGCTCAATCACTTCAGATTCGTCATAGGGAGCCCGACCCAACAAATGCTTAATGTTGAGTTCAATGACTCGTGTTTGAAAGTGGGGATATAGAAACTTCTTCTTATACAGTTCGGATTTAGCAACAGCACGAACAAAGTCTCGAACACTTAATTGACCGTTGGACAACAAAGATTCAAGATTTGTTAACCGCTCTGACTGCATCAGGTAGTCATTTCCTAACACCTGGCGGTAGACGGCTCGGATAACAGCTTGAGTATTATCCTGACTCCCGTCGGGCCGAAGCTCGACCGGAGATGTTTCATCAAAACTGGTTGTTCCTAAACGAGAGGCTGCAGTTGTGATCGCCACAGATTTTCTCCTTAACTAAAAACGTGATGGTCACTTATTGAAAGTTCGCAACATTAAACCTCGTAAAAACGATGCCCAGAACTCCGATCACACACAGCACAGCAATCTCATACGCAATCACGCACTTTGAGGCTGTATTCGGTGTGACTAGAGTTCTGGGCCGAGGTTTCAACCCTTAGCTTAGGGAGTTGATTGCGTAGTCAAGGTAGGAATTTGCTTCAACAGCAGCGTCACCAGACAGACCATGATTTGCCTTGATGTGCTTTAGAGCCTCAACATACCAGCTAGGAGACAGCTCAAACGTGCGGTTGATTTCAGCCAAACCAGCAATCAAATAATCATCCATGGGACCAGTACCACCTGCAATCAAGCAGTAGGTCACCATCCGCAAGTAGTAGCCAATGTCACGCACGCACTTGGACTTACCTTCAGGTGTGGATGCATAGTTTGGTCCCTGCATTTGGGTAGTGTAGGGGAACTTCTGGTACACAGCGTTTGCTGCGCCTTCAGCCAAGCTTTTCGCATTGCCGCTGAGAGACTTAGCTGCATCCAAACTAGCGGATGCCTGACGGAAGCGACCAAATGCAACTTGCATTTCGGTGGAGCTTAGAAAGCGACCCTGAGAATCAGCAGCTGCAACAGCTTCGGTTAAAGGAGTTTTCATGTTGGATAAACCTCTTGATTAAGATGACAAAAAATGTTCAAAGGAAGGGATTGTGCTTAAGACACTTCAATCTCAAGCAAGCTAAAAATGGTTTAGCCGACAGCAGAAGCAGCGCGATCAAAGTAGCTACCTAGCTCAGACATGAGAGAGCTGCAATCACCTTGAGTAACATTGCTGCGATCGTTTGCAATAGAAATTGCAGATTCCTTCATTTTCTGCACACCAGCAGCTACGGAATTACCAGGAACGCCCAACGCTACGTAGGTTTCACGAAGACCGTTCAAGCAACGATCGTCGAGGACACTACCGTCGCCAGTGAAGATAGCGTAGGTGACATAGCGTAGGATGATTTCCATGTCGCGAAGGCAAGCAGCCATACGACGGTTGGTATAAGCATTTCCACCAGGAGCAATCAACTGGGGCTGCTCAGCAAACAGAGAACGAGCTGCATCTGCAACGATAGTAGACGCATTGGAGGTGATGCGGTTCACAGTATCCATGCGCTTGTTGCCCTCAGCAACCATATTTCTCAGTGCATCTAGCTCGGAATCGCTAACATACTGACCACGAGAATCAGCTTGAGAAACGACTTTAGTAAAAGCATCAAACATTCGAGGATCTCCTAAACGTTGAAAGTTGTGTCAGATGAGTTCAATTTTGCGGCTACATTTCTGAATCTGAAAACCGAAAGTCACTCGTTTCAGGCAGTTAGCTACCAAAAGCAAAGCGAGAAGAAAATTTCACTCCGGCTTTTACATAAGAAGTAGCTAAAAATCTAGTGGGCTAATTCAAGAGGTCAGTCTTGAGCGCCTTGAGATTTCCATGAAACAGATAGACCGTGATCGACTAAAAACTGATCAGCCCTCCAGCTTCGAACAAGAAATGCATAATTCCGAGAAATCAAAACCCTAAGTTCTTCAATGAACTCAGCGATGTTTTTTATTTGAACTATCACCATTTGAATTAAACCAATCTGTTTGTGCAGATTTTGTGCAATTCTCAGGTTACAAAGCCTTTAATTTGTTAAGAGATATTTCGATGCGACTCAAATCCTTTCAGGTAAAAGGCTGTAGCCTTTATGAGAAAGCCGACTTTAATTTCATATTCCTTCATATCAGCTTACATTTTGTAACTGCTTTTACTAAATGCAGAATTTTGAGCGTTCGTATTGAAATGCAAAACACTACGCTTTAGAGAAGAAAGAGTTTGAAGTTTTGAATTGAATGCACCGCCCAAAACTCAACGTTCAGAGATCAGAATTTGCTGAATTCCAGTTCTAAGCGACATCAAACAGCATGGTTGTCATATAGCGTTCAGCCCAAGCTTCTCCAAATGACTTTTCGAGGACTCGGCGCGTCTTGTCGTTTTGTTGCTGTTGGGCACAATATTGTCGCTGTCCTGCCAAAATAGCAGCAGTTTCTGGGTCAGTTTGCACGGGCTGGGCTTGAGTTGAAAGTCGACAGTGAAGACTCAGCATGGCCTGGATGCGCTGCAAAAACGCCTCTTCTTCTTCAGGAGAAGCCGGACGAATAAACAAGCAAAAATCAGAAAATATATAGCCCCACGGAGGCAGGTCTCTAGTCTGAGAAAAGTTGGGCTTAGGTAATCTCTCAAGGTCAGCATGATAGGGAGAAGGCAAGGAGCGATCGCTCGACACTGGCGACAAGTCTGCAATGGCTGCGCTAATGCCGCCTCGGCTCCCTACCAGATCAGCCCCAAAAATCGGCAAATGATATTCAGGGCGCGGAAACATGACGCAGTGCAAAATATCTAACCCGTTGCCGACCTGTGCCAGCTCTAGATGAAGCTTGCGAAATTGAGGAGTTTGAAAACAGCGATTTTCAATAAAGAGGCGATCGCCTTCCAGTTGCCCTTCGATATAACCCAAATCTTTAGGAATGGGATAAGGCGACAAGTCCAGGCTCTCAGCCCAAGTGGTCTCAATACAATCTGCGAGACGACGAATTAAGGGATGCAGGCGATCGCGCAGAGCAAAGTCTTGAGATGAAGTCATTGTAGTTGTCATTGATGAATGCCTAACGAACTAGGAATGCCGAATAAATTCAGCGCGGTTCCTATCCACTCTAATCAGCGTAACTCCAAGGATTTCAGATGCGGTCAATTACCCAGAAGTAGCTGCAACAAATTGTAATCGTCGTAGTCGTGCCATGATTCGTTCTGCTAATTCTTTACCCTGAATGGGTTTTGTTAGGTAATCGTCTGCACCCGAAACAAAAGCTCGCTCCTGAAGCAATGGATCTGCGGTTTCACTAAGGACAAAAATCGATAAATGTCTCCATTTAGGGTCATGTCGCAAAAGACGACACAACTCAATACCGTCCACTGTCGATAGGTGGGCATCTAAAAGAATGACCTCAGGATTGACACTGTCCAAAACATCCATTAAAGGCTCAACATCATCTAAGGTAATGACCTCGAACCCCCAAGGGGTGAGCAAGGTTAGCATTGCCTGGAGCCAGGCTGGATCAGAGTCGAGAGTCAATACTTTTGTGCTGTCACCTTTGACGCGAAGCATGGGCAAGAGAGCAACAACGACTTGGTTCGGAGTTATGGGTTCTGAAAGGAACAATGTACTCCCGCGACGAGAGGCTAAGAGGCGATCGCTCCATGTAGCTGCATGACTCATCACCGCTATTGGAATGCTGAGATGGTGCTCTCCCATAAGACGTAAGGTATCGAGAGTACGCTCTAGATTGGCAGAGGTCTTGCTCTCTGCCAAAGAGGTTTCATGTTCACAATCGGATGAAACGCTAACGTCCCGCTCACGAACTAAAGCCTGAACAGCTTTGATCCTCACAGGCGTTTGAATAAGAATTGCATCAGGAAAAGGACGCATCGCATTGGGCACAAGCCACGGTTTAGCCTGTTCGAGGCTCGATGCGATCGCCACCCGTATTCCCTGGGTCACAGCAGCCGCTGCAATAGCATGAGCGAAGGCTTCGTTGCGGCTCAAAATCAGCAGAATGGGAGCTTGAGACGATTGCGTATCATCCGTCTCTGATTGACTCCATTTAGACGTCCACTCAAAAGAGAGACTGTCCTCGCCCTGCTCCTTCTCCGCAATAGGAGAGACAGGGCTAGCGGATGGGCGAGATAAAAAGCCATTAGTCTGACTCCCGTTCTGTTGAGCCTGGAACTCACCCCCTCGGTTCGCAACTCCATTCGCTTCTCCATCAGTTGCTTTGATATAGTAACCACGCCCGTGAACCGTTGCGATAAAGTCAGATGTTGCCCCAGCTTCTTGCAACTTACGGCGCAATCGTCGTAGGTGCGATCGCACAGTCGCCTCAGATGGAAACTCCTCCGAAGACCAGAGACTGTCAAGAATCTCCTCAATACTAAACACATGCTGCGTATCGCGCAGAAACAGCTCTAGCAAGCTGTACTCTTTTGCTGTCAGCACAATCGGCTGCTCTCGATAGGTGACCTCACAGGTACTAGAATTGAGTACAAGATCTCCCCACACAATGACTGGAAAAGGATTAGCTCGCCCTCGTCTCAACAGGGCACGAATACGGGCATGAAGCTCATCCATCTCAAAAGAGCCTACGATGCAATCGTCTGCCCCAGCATCTAACGCATGAACCAGACCCACGTTCGTATTCTGCGCCATGATCAACAAGATCGGTAGAGTGAGACCTTCTTCACGAAATCGTTCACATAGACCCACACCATTGATGTGATGTGATTCTCCTCCAACTACGATTAGGTCATAACCAAACGTAGAGCCATAAGTCCATCCGTCTTCTTCATTTTTCACAACATCTACGACAACATGATGAGCGGTGAGTCGCTTCACCAAAGCCACCACAATGGCATCATCAGATTCAATCAGTAACACTTTCATAAACGTTTCACTAGCGCCCTGCTCCTAATTGCAGGTGTCCCTTATAGCAATATCTTGCAATGCCAGGATGGGAGCACGAAGCATGTGTTATCATGTTGTAGCATTTCGGGGCGTAGCGCAGCTTGGTAGCGCACCACTTTGGGGTAGTGGGGGTCGTGGGTTCAAATCCCGCCGCTCCGATTCAAAAAAATATTCTCGCCTTCAATACTTCTTTTGTTAGGGCTTAATTTTGCTACAGTTTCTCGACGTCACCAAAATGGCGATCGGTCGAGCGACAATAGCATCAAAGCTTGGGTTCATTTTTTTGAATGATTCGCAGTCGGAAGTATAAATTCAACCCACATCAAGACCCTCTCCACATTACTTCCATGTGGAGAGGGCAAAAAGCAAAAGGTGAGTTCTCGAAAGAATCACCTTTAGTAAGCTCACAAATAGCAAGCTCACAAACTGTGTAAAAGCCCTACGCGGTCACAAGAACCTCTCCATTCAACATCCGCTGAGCCGCATCTAGTAACGCTTCTTCTAGGTAAGGCTTCGTGAAATACCCCTTTGCACCGAGCTGAACCGCCATTTGACGATGGCGATCTGCTCCTCTAGAAGTGAGCATAGCGATGGGTAAGTCCTTAAGAGTGCCATCTTTCTGCAATCTCGACAGCAACTCTAGCCCATCCATGCGAGGCATCTCAATATCGCAGAATACTAAATCGCAAGGAAGTCCTGATTTTAGTTTTTCCCAAGCCTCTTGACCGTCACGAGCTTGCTCTACTCGATAACCCACTTTATTGAACGTCATCGACAGCAGCTCTCGGACAGTAATAGAGTCATCCACAATTAGTACGGTAGGCTCACTCTTCGAGTCGTGAGGCGGCGGAGAAACAGCCTGAGCCATTTCTTGATCCCACAAGGAGCTTCCAGACTCGCGACGAATCCGACCAATCGACAAGTCAATCAGCTCTAACACATCCGCGATGGGCATGATTCGACCATCACCCAATACGGTAGCTCCAGCAATACCTGTTGGCTTTGGAACTGGAGCCTCAAGCTGTTTGATGACAATTTCCTGCTCACCCAACACCTGATCGACTTGCAAAGCCAAATAGTTGCCGCCACTTCGCAATACGACAACCGAAATTACGTCATCTTCCTGGTTGCCGCCGTATACACTACCTCGCCCCATAGAGCGGTTGTATTTCAACAAATTAGCCAACGGTTGAAACGGCAGCATAATATCTCGCCACTGGATACAAGGACGTTCCTGCTCGTCATTTAGTACTCGCTCACGAGGCACATCGAGCATATCTTCAACCCCGTCCATTGGAAAAGCGACGCGTGCACGGTTGCTCACGCAAAGTAACGCTTTTGAGATGCTCAGAGTCAACGGCAGACGAATCGTAAAAGTTGTTCCTTGATGAATCACCGAGTCAATATTGACAACTCCTCGTATCTCGTTGAGGCTGGTGCGGACAACATCCATGCCAACGCCTCGCCCAGCAAAATCATCGGCTTTATCTCGAGTACTGAACCCATGATGGAACAGCAAGTCGTAGGTTTCGAGGTCACTCATTTCTGCTGATTCTTCAGCAAGAATAAGACCTCGCTCGATAGCCTTACGCTTGACATTGTCAGGGTCAATCCCGGCACCGTCGTCACTAACCGAAATAATCGTTTGATTGCCTTGATGGAATACTCGAATTGTGATTTTCCCAGTAGGAGGTTTGCCCATCGCTTGACGCTCTTCCGGCGTTTCAATGCCATGAGTAATTGCATTGTTCACCAAGTGGGTCATCGGGTCGTAGAGCTGTTCCAAGATCATCTTGTCGATCAAGGTGTCTTTCCCTTCGATGACCATTTCGGCTTGTTTTCCACATTTGATGGAAATATCACGAACAGCTCTGGGGAGTCGTGTTGCAGCTTGGGCAAAGGGAACCATGCGCGATCGCGTCAGTCCTTCTTGCAGTTGAGTGGTCACCTGCCGGAACATGCGCGTAATCTGGTCGCTCTCATCAACGACAAAGTCAATGTCTGATGCCGCCTCACGAACTCTCACAATCAACTCGATCATTTCCTGAGACAACGTGTGAAAGCCGGTAAATCGATCCATCTCTAGCGCGTCAAAGCTAGCCCCAGTTGCATGAGTATCAGCTAGACCCGACGCAGATGCAGTCGCTGTACTGGCGATTTGAGCAGCCATCTGACTAGTACGTCGATTGGAGAGCAGAGAGCTTTCGAGGAGCGATCGCTCGTATAGATCACGCATTCTCTGACCTACGTCGCTTAACTGCTGTACCTGATAAAGCAAATTATCAAGAAACTGTCTCAATCGCTCTTGCGACTGCTCCAAACTGTTTCGATTGACGACCAGCTCCCCGACTAGGTTGTTGAGGTTGTCCAGGTTCTTGACCGGAACTCTCATCGTTTGGTCTGTTAAGGAGCTTGCACGGCGAGATGGACGCCGACTCACACCAGGAGAAGTCCCGCGAGCGACTTTGGAAGTAGACGAACCTCCCAATTTTTGGTCAGCATCTTCTAAAAGCTTCTCCAGATCAGCAAAATCATCGTCAGATTCAATATCTGCGACATCCTCTGGAATGGTAGAAATTGGAGTTTCATCGAGCAGCGCTTCTAGATCATCAAACTCATCAGCTGCCTCCTCAGACGCAAGGCCGTCTGCATCAGTTTCTAATTCAGACTCTTCAGACTCTAATGTATCGAGAGGCTCATCTAAAAGAGCTTCTAGGTCTTCAAAATCAGTTTCAGCGGACAAATCGCGCCGATCTAAACCGTCATCTGTATCACCGATCGCTGATTCACTGCCCGAAAAATTAATTGCCGAAAGATCGTCAAGCTCATCAGTGACCTGGCCAGAGTCATCAGACTCTCCGGCTCCTAATTCACCCATCATCGAGTCAAAGTCAAACTCTCCGGCTTCTTCCTTATTAGTAGGTTCCTCATTAGTAGGTTCCTTCTGAAGGCCACTGTCTTCGAGTTCAAACGCCTGATCCATTGAGTCAAAGTCGAACTCTTCAGACTCTTCTTCAGAGTCCAGCATGCCATTCAGGGTAATGGCCGCTTCGTCAAGAGAGAGTGGATCGACAGTCCCAGGTTCTTCAGGTAGGTCTGCTCTTAGAACCTCTCCAACAAGAGTGTCTAATCCCATACTTTCAGATGTTCTGGAACCCAAATCCTCAAACAATTCTTCAGAAGAGATCGCACTATCATTGCTCGACTCAGCATTGTCTAAATCGCCAAACTCAGCGTCAA
Source organism: uncultured cyanobacterium (assembly GCA_937128595.1). GTDB lineage: Bacteria > Cyanobacteriota > Cyanobacteriia > CAKZMO01 > CAKZMO01 > CAKZMO01. The sequence continues at coordinate 9,457 of CAKZMO010000718.1, forward strand.
AATCAAAATCAGCAATGCTCTCTGACTCTTTGTCATTCAACGAAGTTTTTGAATCTTCAGTGAGATCATATACGTCTTCCGACTGCGGTTCAGCCTCTTCAGACTCCGTTGATAGATCAACTTCGCTATCCCAAATATCATCAAAATCGTCAGAAAAACCAGAATCTTCTGTAGCAATTTGATTATCTGAGACTTCTTCCAAATTACTCCAGATATCGTCTGATGAGTGGTTGTCGAAAGATTCCTCTATAGAGACGGAATCTGCGTGTTCCCCAGAATCCGCATCGGCATTAGTAGAGTTTTCAACAAAGATGATTTCCTGATCTTCCGTGAGCTGTTCTGATAGATGATCCTCTAGCATCGCATCATCAGTGCCACCTAGATCGTCATCAATACCTTCTAGATCGAGAACATCATCAGTGCCGCGATCGCCACTATCGAACAGCTGATCTAAATCGCCTCCTTCAGGCTCCGCATCGTCTTCTGACTCATCTAGCCACCAGTTTTCTGAAGAACTGACCGCCTCATCAGTCGAGTCATCATCACCAAGAAGCTCTTGCAACTCCAGCTCTGCGCTGTCGATCGCACCAGATTCGTTCTGCGCAACCTGACCTGAGACCTCAGCCTTATCTACAGATTGTGACTCAGACAAAAACGATGAACTCTCGGACAGTTCATCATCCAAGTCCAGCTCATCCTTGGAACCCAAGTCGGAGTCTAGTTCTAAATCATTCTCTATGTCTCCGACGTCCTCCATTTCCATGGCATCGAAATCGAAATCCAAGTCGGCATCGGCATCGGCATTAGTATCGGTGGCGAAAGCCGAGTCAAAATCTTCCGTTTCTAGACTCAGATCATCTATTGACAAATCCGCTG
>CAKZMO010000719.1 GCA_937128595.1 uncultured cyanobacterium
AAGATCATACCCAATGCAGTTTCACCCGGGTAGAGCAGCACATTGACTCCCAAGGCTGTTGCTACGATCAAAAACATCCCTAATGAAACAAACAGATTGGCAAGGATCGTCAGTGGGTGTGGCACAGTATTGAGCTTCTGTGAACCCGTATTCTGAACATATTCAACGATACTACCGGATGAGAGGAAGGCATGTGCTTTGTAGAAGGAATGCGCGATGAGGTGCATGATCGCAACGCTATGTGCGCCGAAGCCACAGAGCATCAGCATAAAACCCATATGTGCCGCGCTGGAATATGCCAACGATACTTTGACACTGTTCTGAGTAATCATAGCAGATGATGCAAAAATCGCGGTGAAGCCACCAATCGCAATCAGCAAAATCAAGGCAGGTGTTGATAAAAATACCAGTTCGCCAAAGCGCACAATCAGAAATGTACCTGCATTCAACAAGCCAGCGTGCAACAAGGCCGAGACGGGTGTGGGTGTTTCCATGACTTCCAGAAGCCAACCGTGAAATGGAAACATTGCTGATTTCAAGACTGCTGCAATGACGATAAGAATACTGGCTATACCAATACCAGCCGGAATAATATCCTCTGCCAACGCTTGGCTTGCTGCACTGTGGATTGCCCCTAAATCAGTTGTGCTGAAGGCTTGTGCAACAATGATGGTCGCAATAATCAAGCATAAATCACTGATACGCGCAACAATAAACTTCTTCCGTGCTGCCACAACAGCTTTACGACGCTCTGGATAGAAGACTAAGAGCTGATGTAGGGCGAGGCTGGTTCCAACCCAAGCAAGTACCAATTGCCATAAATTGCCCGATAGAACCAAAAATAGAACCGCGCTAATCGTCAGATAAAGACGACTGAAGAAAATAATCTGGCGGGAATCACCATCCAAATAATTACGACTGAATTGAATGAGCAGTGCGCCGAGGAATGTCACGAGCCAGCACATAACGATACTCAGGGCATCTAATCGTAATGATAAACCCGTTTCACCCATGCCAATAACTGGGCTGACCATGTTACCAGAAGTGAAAACAGCAATTCCTAATACAACAGATAACAAGAACGCCCCTACTGCTGCGGTACGTCCAGCTTGGAAAGCTAGATCAACGGAGCGCGTCAGAAGCGTTAGAAGTGCTGCTACAATCAGAGACAGCGGCATCAAGTAGCCGAGCAATGCCAGATTTGCTGCCAGAATTTCATCCATGAACTGGATTCCTCTCTTGTCGATATAATCTGCTACAGGGTATCATGAGGCCATCAATCTTAAAAATATATGTATAAGTAAAAAGGGTTCTATTTTTTAGAACAATTTACATCTCATGCTAAACTACCATCATTTGCGTTACTTCTGGATTGTAGCTCACGAAGGCAACCTCACCCGTGCCGCGAAAAAGCACAACATCGCTCAATCTGCCCTCTCGATGCAGATTAAAGAATTAGAGACCTATCTCGGGCAAGACCTCTTTGAACGTAGAGGTCGCCGTTTGGTACTCACCGAATCAGGACGGATAGCACTGGATTTCGCAGATAGTATTTTTACCAAAGGAGAGGAGCTACTTGCAACCCTAGGAACACCCAAGCAGCCGAAGCAACGCCAATTGCGCGTTGGCGCACTGGCAACCTTGTCTCGCAATTTCCAGATTGGTTTTCTAGACCCGTTGCTCAAATCAGAAAACGTTGAATTCAGCATTCAATCTGGCACCCTGGATGATTTGTTAGATAGTCTCTTGATGTATGATCTGGATATTATTCTATCAACGGTTGTACCATTAAGGGATGAAGCAACGCGCTGGGTTGCCCATGCGATTGATAATCAACTCGTCAGCCTGATTGGAAAACCCGATCCTAAACGAGACCATTACCCGTTAGAAGCTCTACTCACCAGCGAACCATTGATTGTTCCTGCACCACAATCCAGTATTCGCACAGGATTCGATGCCCTTGTTAATCGCTTGGGTATTACGCCGAACATCGCTGCGCAGGTTGATGATATGGCGATGCTCCGTCTCGTCGCACGAGAACATACAGGATTGGCTGTTGTCCCACCGATTGTGGTCAAAGATGAATTGGACTCAGGCGAATTGGTCGAAGTTGCTAAGTTACCCGGATTAGTAGAGACCTTCTTCGCCATCACACTAGAGCGTCGTTTTCCCAATCCCTTGCTCAATCTCGTACTGCCCAGAGACTTTTCGTTAGATTGAGTTCAGTTGGGGAGAACAATGCTAAACTCACTGTTTTGAAGCACACTAAGCTGATCCGTCTTTGACCAATGACTATCACGGCAAGGTCAGCTTATCCATCGCATCACCCCTTCCTAAGTGACCAAAAATCTTCGGAAAACTGTATTTAATTGCTATCAAAATCTCCTAAAATATGACGAATGTCATTTTTTTAGGTGACATTTATACATAAGAGTCTTGCAGCCTGTTTAAATGATGTTTAACCTATGTTGAGTTCATGTTCCCTTCATGTTGCTTTCATCTGATAAAAATGTGTAAAACTATGACAGAATTAATAGTATCACTTGAAACAACAGAAAAAGCATTATAACCTATTTCTAGGTTTTAGTAGATTTTTGTAGATAACGATACAGGTTTTCACTATGACAAGACCCTCATTTGCACGACGTCCGAGTACACCTGCGCCGCAGCCAGCAGATCGTGAACGTGCTGCAAGATTAGTAAA
>CAKZMO010000720.1 GCA_937128595.1 uncultured cyanobacterium
CTCTTTTTGGCCGTCCTCTTACTCTTTATCTACACATCACTCCACCCATGTCTATTTTTACTGTTACAGCCCTGAGAGATCGTGGCGCGGGGAGCCTGCGAGAGGCGATCGCCCAGGCTCAATCTGGCGACACCATTCGCTTTAGCAAAAGTCTGGCAGGCAAAACCCTCACCCTTACCAGTGGTCAGATTGAACTCACCAAAAATTTGATCATTGATGGCAAGCGTGCACCAGGGCTGACGTTGAGCGGAGGCGATCGCTCCCGCATTTTTGACATGACGGGTATTGGCAACAGCCTTACCTTGCGAAACTTAACTCTAGCGGATGGCTTTGATGCCGCCGAAGGTGGAGCCCTCCGCACCGGAATGGATAGTCGAGTCACGATTCAGAATGTCAACTTTGAAAACAACCGCTCCGGGTTTGGGGGAGCAATCAAAGGAGGCTTTCGAGCCATCACCACTGTTGTCGACAGTCGCTTCAGAAATAACGACGGGACGCTGACTAACTCCGAACGAGGAGGAGGAGCGATCGCCACCGACAGCCTCAATCAGCTCACGGTTCATGGCAGCACCTTCAGCAACAATCGAGGCATCAACGGCGGGGCGATCAACACCGTTCTCAGTCAACTCACCATCGAGAATTCGCGCTTTGTCGGGAACGACACCACCGCAGGCCGTAATAAAGCTAGGACAAGTGGTTATGGTGGCGCGGTCTACACCGACGGAGCCAGCAACAATCGCACACCTGACTCCGGCACAATTTTGATTCGGGGTAGTCATTTTGAGGACAATACCGCAGCCGGACAAGGGGGTGGCCTATTTCTCTACGCCTATGCTCCTGACCAGGTGATCGTAGAAGACAGCAATATTATCAACAACACCGTCATTCCTAACGTAATTGGAGATTCGTTGGGCGGTGGCCTACGTCATGGGAATGCTTCTCTAAGTCTGCGAAACACGACCCTCGCTAACAATCGAGCCTTTGGCCAAGGTGGGGGGCTGTGGGTCGGAGAAACTTCTCCCGTGGCGATCGCCAACAGCACCTTTTCAGGAAATATCGCAGACGATGGCAAAGGAGGCGGCGTCGGTGCAGCCCTTTTGCTCGCTAATCAGAGCAGTTCGCCTGTCACCATCGATCACAGCACCTTTGCGTATAACAAAGCTGGGTTTATGGGAGGCGCTTTTTTCACCGGAGAACAGTCTGTCGTTCTCAGTAACTCCATCGTTGCCTACAACACAGGCGACAATCCTTGGAATTTGCAAGAACAGACCAACCGCCGATTGACCAACGGCGGCGGCAACATTCAGGTTCCTGGCCCCTTCACAAACGATCCTCAAGATGTGACGGTAACAGCCAATATTCTCATTGCCGACCCCAACTTGGCTCCCTTACGCGACAACGGTATGGGACTCCTCACCCACGCACTCAAAGCAGGCAGTCCGGCTATCGATCGGGCTAAAAGGAGCAGCCTCGAAACGGATCAGAGAGGGATTCAGCGAGATAACGTTGCAGACGCCGGAGCCATCGAATTCGTGAGAGGGGTGCTTAAGTTCGTCGGCACCAATCAATCAGATAACCTCAGTGGCAGTCGGGGCAAAGACAAGCTCATCGGTAAAGACGGCAACGATACCTTGTTGGGACAGAGGGGCAATGACAAACTTAAAGGTGGAAACAGCAAAGACTGGCTCTACGGCAACGGGGGCAACGACAAGCTGATTGGGCAGCGGGGAAATGATGTGCTAGTCGGCGGCAAAGGAAAAGATCTGCTAGTTGGTGGCAAAGGAAAAGATCGCTACACATTCGAAGCCATGGGCGATGGAGTTGACGTGATTCGAGGCTTTGAGCTACGCAAAGATCGCCTAGATATCGGCGATATCTTTGACGGCGATGCGCCTAGAAGACGGGTATTTTTCAAAGATTATCTAGAGCTAGCCCAGCGAGGCTCGCGCACAGTGGTCAGTGTCGATCTGGATGGCGATCGCCCCTCTCAAGCGCTGAAATCATTGGTGGTGCTACAAGGCATCAATGCCACGGATCTTTCCGCCCGTGACTTCATCCTGTAGTTCAAATTTCTGACGAACACAGGGAATCTCTAGCTAGATCACTAGGGTTTTAGATAGCCTGCCTCAACACATTGGGCGATCGCGTCTTCGAGCCAGTGCCATAGGGCAGGCATTCCGTCTTTCACAGGAGCCATGCGCTGCATCACCTGAGATCGGGAAATGCCGTGCTGTCGCCAAGTGCCACCCTGAGTCTGCTGGTTGTGAAGAAAAGGCTGAATCCGATCGAGCGCTGCGGCAAATCGTGCTTCTGGTGTCTGTCGCAACTCAAACTCATCCCACAAGCCACGCAGCTCTCGTTCTTGGTCGGCAGGTAAGAGACCAAACAGGCGATCGGCAGCTTTGACTTCACGATCTTCCTTGTCTTGGTTGCCCTGCTCGTCGTAGCAAAAGGTATCTCCTGCGTCGATTTCCACCAGATCATGAATGAGCAGCATCTTTATCACCCGCAACACATCAACAGGTTCTGGAGCATACTCCGCCAAAAGAGTCGCCATTAGAGCAATGTGCCAGGAATGCTCAGCGCTGTTTTCTCGACGAGACTGATCAATCAGCAGAGTCTGACGCAGTATCCCTTTCAGCCGATCAATTTCAATAATGAACTGAAGCTGCTGGTCTAAACGCTGAGCATGCAAGGTGGCTCCGTTGACAGATGGCGTCGGAAAAGCAGAAAGGTCGAATACCATAGAAAACTCTCGTCAATGTGTTTGAACAAATAAAGCATTATCCTGGTTAAGACAATCCTAGTAGACAATAAGACCAGACTCCTAAACTCGCACAAGATATTCACTGCTTATGATTTGGCCGTTTAAGCCGCGTTTTCGCAAAAAAATCGCCCGCCTCGAAATTACAGGAGCGATCGCCGGATCGACGCGCAAGCATGTATTAGAAGCACTCGACGAAATTGAGGAGCGAAAATTCCCAGCCCTATTGTTGCGGATTGACAGCCCTGGTGGAACCGTAGGCGATTCGCAAGAAATCTATAGCGCTCTAAAAAAGCTCCAGGAAAAAATCAAAATTGTGGCGAGCTTCGGCAATATTTCTGCCTCAGGCGGCGTTTATATTGGCATGGGAGCACAGCACATCGTCGCCAATCCCGGTACGATTACAGGCAGCATCGGCGTCATTTTGCGCGGCAATAACTTGGAACGTCTGCTCGATAAAGTTGGCGTGTCGTTCAAGGTGATTAAGTCTGGCCCCTACAAAGACATTCTGGCCTTCGATCGAGAGCTGACTTCCCCTGAGCAAGATATTCTGCAAGAGCTGATCGATGTCAGCTACAACCAGTTTGTGCAAACGGTTGCTGAAGCTCGCAATCTGGCTGTCGAAAACGTCAAAGAGTTTGCCGATGGGCGCATTTTTACAGGCGAGCAGGCGGTTAAGCTAGGGGTTGTCGATCGCCTTGGGACGGAAGAAGATGCTCGTCGCTGGGCTGCCGAGCTTGCGGATCTTGACCCAGACAAAACGGAATGCTACACCTTTGAGCCGCCTAAGTCCCTTGTGAGCCGGGTTTTACCTGGTAACTACTTAGCAGCTAGTCCTTTTGATGTTGGCATTGATTGGTTAGAGTTTGAATTGACCACAAGTGGACTTCCTCTTTGGCTCTATCGTCCCTAATCGCGACTTAAAAATGTATATTTCTTGTAGATCACGCGTCTAGATAAGCAATCGTCATCATGGAGACTGACATCGTGGAGTGGAAAGTTCGAGCCATTCGAGGCGCAACAACTGCGTCGGGAAACACGAAAGAGGCAATCCGCGAAGCGGTCAGCGAGCTGCTGGATGCTTTGGAAGCTCGAAACACCATCGACCCCACCCACATCGTCAGCGTCACTTTCTCCGTCACGCGGGACTTAGATGCCATGTTTCCCGCAGCGGTTGCTCGCGAGCGCTCTCATTGGCAAGATGTGCCTCTACTCGATGTGCAGCAGATGCATGTGCAGGGAAGCCTGGAACGGTGCATCCGAGTGTTGATTCACTTGAATGTTGCCGAAAATATAGCAGAGCCTCAGTTTTCGATTCACCACACCTATCTCAGAAAAGCCCAGCATCTACGCCCCGATTGGAGTGTGGCAGAAGTGTAGTCATCTGTGAAGACCGACGGTACGGGATGGGGGAGCGATCGCCAAGCTCCCTGTCTTTCAAGGACTCTCATTCTGTCTAGAAAAAACTGTCTAGAAGAAAAAGAAAAAAGTTTGAATGAGCGTTAGTGACCCTAGACTCACGGGAATAATGTGTTCAAGATTAACAGAGCAGTTCCCCGGTGCTAGCCACACCGGGTTTTTTAATGGAATTTTGGGTAGCTTGTTTGCGGCTTTTCAAAAGACATAGGCCGCTTTAGTAACCGCTCGTACAACCTTGTCATAACAAGCAGATTAGCGTGGGTACAGCATCTTTTGTAGACCCATCGCACTTGTATCTATCAACGTGCGGCTGATTCTGTCCTCTTCAATTCTTCTTGTTATGACTTCTACAGCTCTACCCAAATCTTCCGTGTCTAGCTCTGTTCAACATCCCCTCGATCCGCTTTTTCCTGAGGAATTAGCGATCGCCGTTGAGACTGTCAAGCAACAGCAAAACTTAGGGAATTCGGTTCGGTTTGGCTCGGTCACGCTCCACGAACCGTCTAAGGTAGTCGTCAAATCGTTCAAACCTGGCGACCCCATTCGACGAGAAGCATTTGCCATTCTGCTCGACAACGCAACCGGAAAAACCTACGAGGCGATCGTCTCGATTACTGAGAAAACAGTCGTTTCCTACACTCACATTCCCGATGTCCAACCGTCGATCATGCTCGATGAATTTGTGGAGTGTGAAGAGGCAGTCAAAGCGAGTCCTGAGTTTCGGGCTGCACTAGAAAAACGGGGTATTACCGACATCGACTTGGTAATGATCGATCCATGGTCGGCAGGCAATTTTGACAAGGAAGACGAAAAAGGATTGCGATTGTCCCGCGCCTTCTGCTGGATTCGATCAGACTCGAACGACAATGGTTATGCCCGACCGATTGAGGGCGTTGTTCCGGTGGTTGACCTCAACAAAATGGAGGTGATTCGGGTTGAAGACTATGGCATTGTCCCACTGCCGCCTCAGTCAGGAAACTACGAACGAGACTACATCCCAAAATTCCGCGACGACCTCAAACCTCTCGACATCGTGCAGCCTGACGGCCCAAGCTTCGAAGTTAACGGTCACAAAGTCTATTGGCAAAAGTGGCATTTTCGCATTGGCTTCAATCCTCGTGAAGGGCTGGTGCTTTACGACATTGGATATGAGGACGAGGGCAAGATTCGCCCCATTATTTACCGAGCATCTCTGGCTGAAATGGTAGTGCCCTACAACGTATCGGGGGCGACTCCATCCAATCACTTTCGGAAGAATGCTTTTGATGTTGGCGAATACGGCATCGGCATGTTGGCAAACTCTCTGTCCCTAGGCTGCGATTGCCTGGGCGTGATTCGCTATTTTGATGCATATCTGACCAACAGCACTGGCGAAGTCGCCACCATCGAAAATGCCATCTGTATGCACGAAGAAGACTTTGGCATTCTTTGGAAGCATATGGACTGGCGCACCGAGAACACAGAAGTGAGGCGATCACGCCGACTCGTGGTGTCCTTCATTGCCACGGTGGGCAACTACGAATACGGCTTTTACTGGTATTTCTATCAAGACGGAAATATTCAGTTTGAAGTGAAGCTGACGGGCATTGTCAACACAGCAGCGATCGCCCCCAATCAAGACCCTGAGTTTGGCGTTTTGCTAGCCCCAGGATTGGTCGGCCATGTTCACCAGCATATGTTCAACGTGCGCCTTGATATGACCGTTGATGGCGATCAAAACTCCGTTTCTGAGGTCAACACCGAAGCCATTCCCCTCGGCCCCAAAAATCCTTATGGCAATGCCTGCCAAGTCACCTCGACCGTGCTCAAAACCGAGCAAGAAGCCCAGCGGATTGTCGATCCGTTTAAGGCACGGTACTGGAAAATCGAGAATCCTTCCATCACCAATGCAGTCGGAAAACCCGTTGGCTACAAGCTGATGCCTAGCGACACCGTGCTGCCCTTTGCCCATCCCGAAGCGAAAGTCTATCAGCGAGCCACGTTTATGACCAAAAACCTGTGGGTGACTCCCTATAGCTCTGAGGAAAAATACCCAGCGGGCAATTATCCCAACCAGCATCCGGGAGGAGATGGCTTGCCGAAATGGACGGAGGGCGATCGCGCGATCGAAAATACTGATGTCGTCGTCTGGTATACCTTCGGGCAACATCACATTCCTCGTCCAGAAGATTGGCCCGTGATGCCCGTCTCCTACACAGGTTTCTTGCTAAAGCCCAATGGCTTCTTCAAGCAAAATCCAGCCATGGATCTGCCTCCTTCTCAGAAAAATGGCCACTGCCATAGCTAGAGTGACTTTGGATTTTAGATTTGCGATTGTGGATTTCATGTCTAGCATCTGAGCAAAAAAAAGCGACTCTGCTCAGGGCAGAGTCGCCGCTCTCGAGGATAAAACGAGGGTACAAGCGTCGAAGCCTAACACCGATTCGTTAAATGGCGTGCCTTAGCGGACGCTGCCTTCCCATGCAGCCGTATTAATTGGCTTCATGAAGTAGAGACGCGCTA
>CAKZMO010000721.1 GCA_937128595.1 uncultured cyanobacterium
GGTGCCGAGCCGCTCGTGGATGCCATCTTGACCTAGACACTCATCACGATGTGTCAGTGAGTAGTGATATAATTAACCACTTTATTTGGGATGCCAAAAATCTTCAGCATTGGGCTTACTGTCGTATTCTTCTATTGCTGCATCGACATCGGAAATATGTTGATAAGCCCATTCACCCAAGACGGCTAATGGCTCAGTTAACGACTCACCTAGTTGCGTTAATGAATAATCCACTCTTGGTGGAACTGTCGGATATACCTCTCTCTTGATCAATCCTGACCGCTCCAAATTTCGGAGATTTTGGATCAGCATCTTCGGAGATATCCCCACAATCTGCTGCTTGAGATCGCTGTAACGCTTTTTCCCTTGAGCTAAGGCGTAAACCAGCAAAATTGTCCACTTATTTGCAATTTTCTCAAGAAGCTGATGGCCTTCGCATTGGGTATCAAAAATACCCATGTTTGCAATGCGTGCGAGAGCGGGTTGAGGTGGATAACTCAATTCAGCTTCGGGTCTTTTTGGTTCAAGAACCATACTGACTTACCTAAAGGTAACCAACGCACTTTTTCGTAAATCCTTTTGGACACGATGCGCTAGTGATATTCGTAAATCATAGCGTTACTGATAGGTCACAATCGATGCAAGCAATCATCATTCAACGGTTTGGCAACCCTGAAGTATTTCATCCTGCCGAGGTACCTACACCAAGGCTGATTCCAGGACATCTATTAATTCGAGTGGCAGCGACTAGCGTCAATCCTGTAGACACGAAAATTCGTGAAGGGGTTGTTGCAGATATCGCTCCTGAGTTTCCCGCCATCCTGCATGGAGACGTATCTGGTGTAGTAGAAGCTGTTGGTGACGGTGTTACTCAGTTTCAGGTCGGTGATGAAGTCTACGGCTGTGTGGGCGGGGTGAAAGGAACGGCAGGAACACTGGCTGGATATGTGTTGGCTGATGCGGATCTCGTTGCCTATAAACCGCGATCGCTAACCTTGACCGAATCGGCAGCCCTTCCTTTGGTATCGATTACAGCCTGGGAAGGATTAATTGGCCGTGCCCAGGTTCAGTCCGATCATAAGGTTCTCGTATACGGCAGTACAGGAGGTGTCGGACATATCGGCGTGCAACTGGCTAAATGGGCTGGTGCCGAGGTTTGTGCGTTGGTATCAAGTGAAGAAAAAGCAACACTTGCTCGCCAATTGGGGGCAGATGTGACTGTTGACTATCGTCAAACGCCAATTGAAGAAATCGTCGCTGAACACACAGACGGTAAGGGATTTGATGTCGTTTTTGATACCGTGGGTAACGATAACCTACAGAATGCCTTCAAAGCAGCAAGACTTAATGGTACTGTCGTTTCTCTTGTTTCTCTATCCCAGCAAGACCTGACACTACTTCATTCAAAGGGCTTAACGCTGCATCTGGTTTATATGCTACTACCATTATTGTTCGGGAGCGATCGTGCTTACCACAGCAAGATTTTGACCCAAGTTGCTCAATTAGTTGACAAGGGACATGTGCGCCCACTTATTGATGCAAAGCAGTTTTCCTTTGATGAGACTGACGCAGCCCACCGCTATGCAGATTCTGGCTCAGCGATTGGCAAAATTGTTCTGGAACAGAGCCTTTCATAGCACTATCGTGAGGAGAGTCGATTATGACCCCGCTAACCATCATTGCAAAGATTAAAGCTATGCCGGGAGCTGAGTCCAAAGTACGTCAGGCGCTGATGCAACTAATTCCATCAACCATAACAGAAGCAGGATGTTTGAATTACGACCTGCACCGCTTCATTGAGGATCCGACTCTATTCTTGTTCTATGAGAATTGGGAAAATGAGTCCTTCTGGCGACAACATAGGAATTCAGTGCATGGCAGAACATTCAAAGCCGATACAGAAGGTCTAATCACCGTCTTTGAAGTACTCTTGATGCAACCTGAGCCATCAAATGAATAAAGATTAGTGTTGCCTCCTCAAAAGGAGGCTCACTACATCACCATTAAATCTGAAAAGCTTCCTGCCTCTGACGTTTCGTCTGGCTTACTCTTCGCCGCCTTGGAGCTTTAGCAACAGGAACCCAAACGCCAAGCCCACTAAAATTAGAGTAAAGGAGAGAATCCCCGCGTTAAACATTTCTCCACCCATCACAATCATGACCTCTTAATATCTCTATAATTTCTTCCCCCTAACGGAGGAGCCGCCCTAAATCAGGGTCTACAGTATTTTATGTCAGTTCGTGATCTGTTCACGGTCGTTTCTCAGGATTGTTACCCTTTCACCTAACGGGTATCTAAGTCAAATTTATGCACGTTTCATCATCCCGCTCCCGATTTACGAGTAACAGTGCAATGTCGCGCCCCCGTTTGGCGATCGCCACTGGCGACCCCGCAGGCATTGGGCCAGAAGTGGTACTCAAAGCTCTGACCCACCCGGATTTGCACCAGATTGCCGACATTACAGTGGTCGGTACTCGATCGCACCTTTTGGACTGCTATCAGCGACTGCGAGAGGTGAGACCAGATGTGGCGATCGCTCATCCCAATGATCTCAACCTGCTCGATGTTTCCTGGGATGGTTGGTCAGAGAAGGGAAAAACAGTTTGCCACCCCGGACAAGAAACGGCTCTGTCGGGAGAGATGAGCTTTCGCTATTTAGAAACGGCGATCGCCCACGTTCTTGAGGGTCATGCAGACGGAGTTGTAACTGCTCCCATTGCGAAGTCAGCTTGGAAATCTGCGGGGCATCACTATCCTGGTCAAACAGAATTGTTGGCAGAAAAAGCGGGAGTCGATCGGTTTGGCATGATGTTTGTGGCGCGATCGCCCCACACAGGTTGGATGCTGCGGACTCTATTGGCAACTACTCACATTCCTCTACAGGCGGTGCCAGCGGCACTCACTCCTGATGTGATGACGCGTAAGCTCGATTTGCTCTGTGAATGCCTGCGTCAAGATTTTGGCATTGTGGCTCCTCGCATTGCCATTTCGGGACTGAACCCCCACAGCGGCGAACAGGGGCAGCTCGGAGACGAAGAACAGGCTTGGCTATACCCATGGCTACAGGACATGGGCGATCGCCATCCGCAGGCCACTCTAGACGGCCTTGTTCCCCCCGATACCCTCTGGGTGAAGCCGGGACAAGCCTGGTTCGGAAACCGTCATTCGGTAAGCACTCATGATGCTTATTTAGCGCTCTATCATGACCAAGGGCTGATTCCCGTCAAGCTAATGGCTTTTGATCGTGCCGTCAACACTACTATTGGCTTGCCCTTCGTGCGCACCTCTCCTGACCACGGTACAGCCTTTGATATTGCGGGACGCGGCATCGCTGACCCGACCAGCATGATGGAAGCGGTGCGATTGGGAGCCGAGCTAGTGGCACAACGTCTGGGACGAGAGGCGATCGCTCAGGTTCAGTCGCACTCATCTTCTGCAAATTAGCAAGACGTCCGGATACGACTTGCTTTTGCGGGGAGAAAGGAATGGTAGATGCACCCTGATTCTTAATCCCTGGCTTCGGCTGGG
>CAKZMO010000722.1 GCA_937128595.1 uncultured cyanobacterium
GGGCGAGCCAGTTGGTGACAAGTGAGGGTGTTTCAGTCATAGAAAATCGATCTAAATTATTATGTTGCGAAAAAAACAGTGCTTAGCGGGTCAATATGAGGGTGAATTATGGCTGAAACGGCCCATTTTAGCAACATAATGCATATTATCGCGCTAATTATGTTGCCAATAATTTGATACGAAAATCTGCTTCCTTAGTGTGTGCTTTTGCCCCTTTACCCCACAGAGAGAAGAGATTTGGTCAATTGACGTATGAGCAAGCAGTCGCGTACAATACCTCTATGATGAATGAAGCACAACTAGTCGCTGAATTGAAAAGACACAAGGTTCATTTTTTGGCCAACCGTATAGATGATTGTGGTCCAGCGCTTTCATCTGAGATGTTGATCGCCAACTTAGCCAGCCATCCTCAAGCACGTTTGAGATTAGCCTTGATTCCCCTTTTTCTAACACAGCCAAAATTCTCAACAGCGGTTGATGCCGCTTTAGAGTTGCTCGATGACCCGCATCAGGTGACGCTGGCTTGTTACTACACAGCCGCTCTGCTACTACAGCAAAAGTACCACGACAAGTTGGTTGATGTTTTCGGTGTACAGCCAATCCTGCCTGACTTGTTTGAGGACAGGTTTCATCTCGAAGGGGAGACGGCTGATGAGCTACTACACCAGTTAGCGAAGCAACATGCCGAACAAACCGATCGTTTTGTCAATTGGTATGGAACGTATCATCATGCTTTCCAGCGTTTGATGAAAGCGCAACCCGACAGGCACCATAGCTATGCTTAGCAGAACCGAGATTGAAGCATTTTTTCAGCGAGTTGGAGATGAATGTGAGCCAGGTTCTGTCATCTATTTGCTGGGCGGAACCGCGCTAGGGTACCTCGGTAGTTCAAGACCGACAATGGACTTAGACTACGTCGGCAGTGATATAGCAATGAATGCATTCCAAGGGTTGCTGTCCCAAATTGCTCAGGAGATGCAGCTAGAAATCGAGGCCGTGCCCATTGATGAATTCATTCCCATTCCAGAGGGGGCGACAGAGCGAGCTATTTTCATTGAGACATACGAAAATCTGAGCGTATATGTGGTTGATCCGTATACAATCGCCCTCAGTAAGATTGATCGGGGATGTGACACGGATATTTAGGATGTCGGTATTCTGAGTAGAAATGGATTTGTTGATATCAATGTGTTGGCTCAAGAAGCTGAGAATGCCATCAACCAGGCGGCCCAATTTGATTTAGACACTCAAGCGATGCAACGACATTTACAGGCTGTGCAAAAATCTTTGTAACTGACCCCATGTCTTACCACTTTGGAAAAGCCGTGTTAGCCATTTCAGAACTTGCTGCTCATCCCCCAGCTACAGGCTGGTTTCGAGCAAACGAATCGCACGACTAGGATTGGAACAAGATTCGGACATAGGCCACAGAATTGTAGATCTTTGGGCTGATGCAACCAGACCAAATCAGCGACTTTGTGCCCTAATACAGTTCGAAGTAAGACTCCTCACCTAGATGTGGTACATAGGTCTTCACCAACTCCGGAAGCTCACCCACCGTCCCGATCATGATCCAATCATCAATGGCTCCCAGAAAACAGTATCGCTGCGTTTCAAATAGCCGTTGCTTTTTGTCAACCAGCACAAATTGGAGCATGGGTGAATATGTCAGAGCTTCCCGACTGACTAACTGCACCTTTTCCTCATGGGTACCCGGAAAAAAGCTGAGTGAAGCTGCCAAGCGGTCAACATTTTGGTCAGGGGTGTGAATGCTGATAACATTTTTCTTGACATCAACCAGACAGTTCTTAATGCGGCAATACTGTTGCAGACCCTTTTCTACAATCTTTACTTCTTCATCGGTAATAACCTGAGGGCGGATGCGACGGAGAAAGACCTGCGCATTGGGGTTTTCGTAGATCTCATAACCAGATGGAATCACTTCAGCCAAATCTCCCTCGCTACGCAGCGCGAAGTAATACTTTGGATTTCCTTTCTTGGTTACCCCCTGATGCAAGTAGTAAGTTTTCCCTCGTCTATTTGTATAGGTAACAGCCATTCCTCTTCTTCCTATATGTATGGTGCTTATCGAGAAGCACGCTCTTTTTGTCGTCGCCAAGCCCGCAACTCTGCATCGGCCGTTTCATCAGATTGCTCTGCGTAATGGAGGGTGGTCTGGATATTCTTGTGACCCAAACGCTTGCGAATCGTGGCAAGGCTCACCCCATCATTGACCAGTTCTATGGCATGAGAGTGGCGTAATTGATGGACTGTAACTAACCCCCAATCCCACAATCCGATTCTGCTTGATCATATTGCAGTCCCAGCAAGCAAGGCACAGGTTGGAGGGGGTTGTTGTGCCTCCTAAGGATTCAGGAACGATATGATCAATGGTAAATTGCATGCCCGCAATATATTCAGGGGTTTGACAATAAGCACAACGGCCGTGGAAACGCTCCGTCACTTCTTGACGCAGAGCGGCTGAGATGTAGGCGTTGCTCATGAAAGATCGCGGGCGTTAGGGGATAGGGACGAAATATCTTCCCCACGTTCTTTCAATAAAATAGCAGCCTCAGCCCGTAGAAGCATAATCCGGTGAGCCAAATGCTGTAGTTGGGTTGCTTCTTCTTGCTCAGATTCAGTTAGACCCTCGGCCCCTTGTTTTGCCGTTAATTCCTGCATTCGGTTAGACTTTTCGGCCGACACTTGCAGTTGGGCTGTGCGCCATAGATGATCATTGTCCAGGAAGGGTAACTGCTTCACTTCCTCACTGATATCAAGAGGGATATGACCCCACTCGTCCTCATT
>CAKZMO010000723.1 GCA_937128595.1 uncultured cyanobacterium
AAACACCAGCAAAGCACGTCAACCCATGGTTGCCTCTGAGTCCCAGACCTGTTGATTCCTCTGATGCTTCATTAGAGAGCTTGTTCGAACCCGAGCCGAATGGTCACGTCATCACCGCACGACCCGCCTCAGAAGAAATTGCCCTCTTGGCGGATCTGGCTCGGATAGGAGATATTCAGGGCATCATGACGCGACTTGAAGATTTGGAGAGAGAGAATCCCGACCTGAAGCCGTTTGTTCATGAAGTGCGATCGCTCGCAAAAACATTCCAAGTCCGAAAGATTCGTGATTTACTTGATGCACCCTCAACGACTTTGTGACAATGCCGAGCCTCCTGCCCATACCTCCTATGAAGAGCAAAGACCTAACGACTCCAGCGATCTCTGTATCCCATCCAACCTACACGCTACTCCTCGTCGAGGATAATCCGACTAACTTAGGCGTGCTGTTTGAGATTCTCAACCATGCTGAATTTCGCCTGCTGGTTGCGGAAGACGGAGCCGCTGCTCTAGAGCAGGTTCAATACATCAAGCCAGACCTGATCCTGCTGGATGTGATGATGCCCAGAGTCGATGGGTTTGAAGCCTGTCAGCGACTGAAAGCCGACCCAGGCACCCAAGACATTCCCATCATCTTTATGTCGGCGCTGAATGACAGCGTAGACAAAATTAAAGGACTATCGATGGGTGGCGTAGACTACATCACTAAACCGATTCAGGCAGAGGAGGTTCTCGCACGGGTCAGGGTTCACCTCAAGCTCCACACATTGCAAAAGCAGTTGCAAGCTCAAAATCAGCAGCTCCAGACTGAAATCGAGGAACGGCAACAGGTTGAGCGATCGCTCCAGCTAATGATGCGAGCCGTATCTCACGACCTAAAAAATCCAGTCACGGGGATGCTGATGGTGCTTCAAAGCCTGCTCAGTTCTGACGCCGCGTCTCCCGATGCAGATATCGCTCCAGAAGCACCTGATACTTCTCCCCCTGATTCAGTAGCAGTGTCGCGTTCGATTTTGGAGCGCATGAATGAGAGTGCTCAGCGTCAGCTCAATCTCATCAACTCTCTGTTAGATATCCACTCCGGCAACCATGATTCGGCTGCCGAGTTCCTGAGTTCGACTTCATCCTCAATCCCAGAATTTCCTGCTTCCGCTCCTAGCTTAGTCCTGCATCGAAAACCACTTCATTTTCAGACCGTCGTGACTAGCGTGATTGAAGATCTAGAGCCATTGCTCAACAAATATCAGGTGCAGATCCGGGTTCAAGTTTCAGAGACTCTACCCCAGGTGTTGGGAGATGCCGATCAGCTGTGGCGCGTGCTCGAAAACCTCATTACCAACGCCATCAAGCACAATCCTCCTGGAACCGAAGTGGCGATCGCCGCTCAAGCACAATCCTCATTTCTCCACTGCTGGATTAAGGACAACGGCAACGGCATTCCTTTAAACGAACAGCCTCAGCTATTTGAAGCCTATCAGCGCGGCTCAGCTCACCGTCGTAGCCCAGGAATTGGCCTCGGGCTTTATCTCTGTCGTCAAATCATCGCAGCTCATGGCGGCACTATTGAGCTACAAAGCGTTCCAGACCAGGGCACAATCTTCGAATTCACGCTACCCGTCGCATGATGTTTGCTGCATCGGAAAAACGGAGATTGCCAACTGGCGAATGTTTTTCGGAGGAGCATTGCATTGCCATGCCCGTACAGCGGGCAATGGGTGGATTGGTAGGTTCTATATCATTCGTCAATTTCGCAACGCCGAAAAACGTTTTACCCAGAGAGCAGAGCCTGCTTTTCGAGAAAACAAACTCAGAATACTAACGTAGCCCCAACACAGAGTGATAATCTGAGGGGTGAAAGGCTGGCAAACGTTCTCACTTCATTCGCGACTCACTCTACTATGAAAAAGCTCATTCGAGGTCTCCACGAGTTTCAAGCTGACTATTTCAGTGAAAACCACGAACTGTTTGAGCAGCTTGCCCACGATCAGCATCCTCGTGTTCTCTTCATCACCTGCTCTGACTCACGAGTCGATCCCAACCTCATCACGCAATCGAAAGTGGGCGATATTTTCGTGATTCGCAACGCGGGCAATATTATTCCTCCCTTCGGCGCAGCCAATGGAGGTGAAGGCGCAGCAGTCGAATACGCCATCCACGCCCTCAGCATTGAGCATATTGTCGTGTGCGGACATTCCAACTGCGGCGCGATGAAAGGGCTGCTGAAAAAGGAAAAGTTGCGGGACGAAATGCCTTTGGTCTACGAATGGTTACAACATGCCGAAGCCACTCGTCGCCTCATCATCGAAAACTACTCTGATCGCCAAGGCGATGACCTAATGGATACGGCGATCGCCGAAAACGTGCTGACTCAGCTCGAAAATCTCAAGACCTATCCTGTCATTCACTCGCGCCTGCATCAAAACAAGCTCACCCTGCACGGCTGGGTCTACAACATCGAATCTGGCGATGTCCATGCTTACGACCCGACAAGCCACTCGTATCTACCGCCCCAAAGCCAAATTCCGTCGTACAAACCTGAACTGGATGAGATGCCTCCAGTCCATTTTCCGGGGGCAAAGTGGCTTTCGCCTGAGCAATCAGCCCGCATTTACCAGGGTTCGGCGGGTTTGAATAATTGATTGA
>CAKZMO010000724.1 GCA_937128595.1 uncultured cyanobacterium
ACATTTCGTCGCCTGGGACGTATCACTCGCCCCGACCTTGATGACCGTGATGTGATCCTATTTCCAGAAAAAATTAATGGCAAGTATGTTATGCTGCATCGACCAATGCAGTGGGTTGGTGAGGAATACGGTACAGAACATCCGGCCATCTGGATCGCCTTTTCAGATGATCTTCTCACCTGGGGCGAAAGTCAGATGCTCCTCAAAGGTGGTACCACGCCCTGGGAGTACAAAGTCGGTGGGTCTACGCCGCCATTGAAAACTGACGACGGCTGGCTTGTGCTGTATCATGGCGTGGGTGAGGACAAACTCTATCGTATTGGCGCACTACTGCTTGATCTGGACGATCCGACACATATTCTGGCTCGCACGTCAGATTATCTGATGGAACCTGAGCATGATTACGAGTTTGAGGGATACTATAAGGGTGTCGTCTTCCCGACAGGTAACGTTATCGTAGATAACACACTGTACGTATATTATGGTGGTGCAGATAAGTACTGTTGCCTGGCAACGGCTCCAGTGGATGAGCTGCTGGCGTACCTGAAAGAACAACCTGTGCCGGAGGCAACACGCTAGCCCAAAACAAATCGGAGTATGTGATGCGAATTCTCTACATTGATGTCGATAGTCTGCGCCCCGACCATCTGGGGTGTTACGGCTACCACCGGAACACCAGCCCGAATATTGACGCTATTGCTGAACAAAGTGTTCGCTTTAATAACGTGTACGTCAGTGACGCCCCCTGCCTGCCATCACGCACGGCATTGTGGAGTGGGCGCAACGGGTTTCATACTGGCGTCGTCGGGCATGGTGGCACCGCATCACAACCCTTTATCGAAGGTTCTGAGCGTGATTTTGTCGATGTATTCGGCGGAACCGGCTGGATGTCTGCGCTAAAGCAAGCTGGAGTACGCACTGTCACCGTGAGTTCATTCGGTGAGCGGCATTCGGCGTGGCATTGGTACGCTGGTTACGATGAATTCTACAATACCGGCAAACGCGGCAATGAAATCGCTGACGAAATCAATGCGATTGCGCTGGATTGGTTACAACGAAATGCTCAGACTGACGACTGGTTCCTACACATCAACTACTGGGATCCGCATACACCATACCGAACACCGGACGTTTACGGCAATCCATTCGAGAATGATCCGATTGCAGACTGGTATACGCAGGACATGCTGGATCGCTGTCTGGACGGATTTGGTCCACATAGCGCATTAGAGCCACATCATCATACCGATCTCGATGCCTGGAAACACTACCCACGCTTGCCACAACGCCTTGATTCGTTGGATGCTATCAAACAATGGGTGGATGGTTACGATGTCGGTGTGCGCTATATGGACGACCATCTCGGACAGGTGATCCAGGCTTTGCGTGATGCCGGTGTCTACGAAGATACGGTCATCGTCATCAGTGCCGACCATGGCGAGAATCTAGGTGAACTCAATGTCTGGGGCGATCATCAAACTGCCGATCAATTTACCAACCGCGTTCCGCTGATTGTGCGCTTTCCGGGTATCACCGACGCCGGTGGCGTCGATGATGGATTGCACTATCAGTATGATTGGGCGGCGACATTACTTGAATTACTAGGCGAGACAGTTCCCGATAACTGGGATGGTCAATCATTTGCCTCAGCGTTCAAAGCACGAGGGACTATCGAACGCCCTTATCTGGTATTGAGCCAGAATGCGTGGTCATGCCAGCGCAGTATACGCTTTGAGAATTATCTGTGCATCCGCACCTATCACGATGGGCTGAAGGACTTTCCAGAGGTCATGCTGTTTGATCTGGATGCTGACCCATACGAACAGAACAATATTGCGGACGCACACCCGGAGGTCATCGCACAGGCAATGATCTATCTGGCCGATTGGCACGCGGAAATGATAGCGACCAGCATGACTAACGTTGATCCGATGATGACCGTGCTACATGAAGGGGGACCATTCCATACACGCGGTATCGCTGATGGATTGATTGAGAGACTCAACGCGATGGGGGCACACGATCAAGCAAACAGGCTGCGACAGCGCGTAGAGGATCAGTAATGCCCACTGGAGAAGCCCGAACCGCCTTTCACGTTATGACCAAGCCGCGTGGCGCGATTTGCAATCTGGATTGCAAATATTGCTACTTCCTCAGTAAAGAACGCCTGTACCCCAACAGTGATTTCCGCATGAGCGAGACACTGCTTGAGGAATACACACGCCAATACATTGACGCGCAGCAGATACCAGAGATCACGTTTGCATGGCAAGGCGGTGAACCCACGCTCATGGGATTGGATTTCTATAAGCAAGCCGTTGCCTATCAGCAGAAGCACAAAAAGCCGGGGATGCGGATATTCAACGCGCTACAAACGAATGCATTCACGTTGGACGATGCGTGGTGTCAATTCTTCGCAGAGAATGATTTTCTGCTCGGCGTCAGCATTGATGGCCCACAAGCCCTCCATGATGCCTATCGCGTGGATAAAGGCGGTGCGCCCACCTTTGAGCGCGTGATGCAGGGTGTGGAATTACTACAAAAACATGGCGTGGAGTTCAATATTCTGACCACCGTTCACGCCGCAAATGCCGACTATCCGTTGGAGATTTACCGCTTTCTGCGCGCTGAGATCGGCACGC